>UQDF01000001.1 GCA_900539765.1 uncultured Porphyromonas sp.
GGTGAGGACGGGCGGACACACAGGTCCGCCCCTACGGTGGGAACTCCCACCCCGCCGAGCGGTTCACCCGAAAAGAAGTCGACCGAGCTTCCGAAACGAGAAAAAACTTCGCATTTTACTTGCATATGAACTTAGAAAGCAAAGGGTTACACGTGACAGGGAACACAGATCGCTACTCGCTTAGCCGTACTACAACGGAGGAGAAAGAAACAGCCCCCTCACCTGCTGAGCGGTGAGGGGGCTGATGCGATGAGTCGCTTTCGCTAAATACTAACTACTAGATCCGTATCCAGCTCCAGAGGTCGCGTAGAGAGGGTTTCTTGCCCGTGAAGAGGATGCCGACACGGTAGATACGAGCAGCTAGCCAAGCGATGCCAAAGGCGGTGAGGTAGAGTAGCACGATGCTGAGGAGGAGCTCCCACGTGGCGACTCCATAGGGTAGTCGTACCATCATCACGAAGGGTGAGGAGAAGGGGATGATACTGCCCCAGAAGGCCATCGCGCCATCGGGATTGTCCATACTACCCATAGCGATGTAGAAGCCAAGCATCATGACGAGGACAAATGGCATCATAAACTGGCTGGCATCTTCGTCGCTCGAGACGCTCGACCCGATCGCTGCAAAGAGCGAAGCGTAGAGGAGGTAGCCCCCGATGAAGTAGACGAGGAGCATGATGATGAGCTGTACGAAGTTGATACTCTGTAGCACCTCTAGGCTAGACTGCATCTCAGTGATCGAGTCCATACTCATACCGCCAGCGAGACCGCTCATCTGTGCGGGGTCTAGCTGCGAGAGTGCCGAGAGGTCGTAGACGCCACCTACGGCGACTAGTGAGCCGACGACAAAGATAATCCCCGCAAAGATCAACCAGATGGCGACCTGTGTCAGTCCGACGAGGAAGACACCGACCATCTTGGCGATCATCATCTCTATGGGTCGTACGGTGCTAACGATAACCTCCATGATGCGGTTTTTCTTTTCCTCTAGCACACCGCTCATTACCTGTCCCGAATAGTTGGACATAAAGGCGAGGATGATAGCCGAGAGGATCATACCGATGACTCCAGCCAGTGTGCCGCTAGACTTAGCCTCTTCGCCCTTGGCATCCCACTGATAGGTGGGTACGGAGATGGTCGTCTCCACATCGTCGATGATCTCAGGCAGTCCCTCTATATCGTACTGAGCGATGCGCTGCTCTTTGAGTCGCTCGGTAAAAGCATCGTTGATGTAACGGACGATGCCATCGGGGAGCTTCTTGTAGGAGTAAAGGCTCCAGCCGTTGGGATTGTTCATCAGCGTGTCTTTTATATAGAGGACCGCTGAGAGTCCCTCCTCCTCGAGCTTCGCCTTGTCGGTATAAGCCTCAAGTGGCTCGGAGCTCGGGACGAAGGTGTAGTACTCGTTGTCAGCCAGCACGTCGCTATAGAGTCCCGTCTCGTCAATGACGGCAACACGCTCGTCACTGAGCGAACTCATACTAACGTAGATAACGATAAAGAAGATAGCCGCAATGAGTATGGGGACGAGGAGGGTGGTGACGATGAAGGACTTCTTCTTGACACGCACCATATACTCTCGCTCGATGAGTATGGAGAGCTTGGAGGATGATTCCTTTTTCATAAGAGTGGGGCTGGTTAAAGGGTGGTGGTTGCTGCGGGCTGAGCCGTGGTGGTGCGGATAAATATCTCCTGCATAGAGGGTATCTCCTGCGCTACCTCTAGGAGGTGCAGGTCGGTGGGGACTAATCCCGCGAGGGCGCGTACGTCCCGCTGCTGCGGGTCTTTGAGGCGGACACGCATATCGTGTCCCTCCCGCTTGATCTCGAGTAGCTCGATCTGCTGCTCGGTCAGAGACTCGACCCAGTTGGGACGATACCCTTCGCCTGATATGAGTAGCGAGGCGACGCCGTCGAAGTGGCTTCGCTTGACCTCGGTCACATCACCACGTAGCACCACCTTGCTCTGGTTGATGAGGGCGATGTCGTCACAGATCTCCTCGACAGACTGCATGTTGTGCGTAGAAAAGATGACGGCACAGCCGTTGTCTCGTAGCTCTAGGATCTCACGCTTGAGAAGCTCCGCATTGACTGGGTCGAAACCGCTAAAGGGCTCATCGAAGATGAGTAGCTTGGGGCGGTGAATGACGGTGCAGATGAACTGGACCTTCTGCTGCATACCCTTAGATAGCTCCTCGACCTTACGATGCCACCAGGGCATGATGTCAAACTTCTCAAACCAGTGCTTCAGCTCCTGCTGCGCCTCCTGTCGGGAGAGTCCGTGCAGGCGAGCGAGGTAGATGGCTTGGTCACCGACCTTCATCTTCTTATAGAGTCCTCGCTCCTCGGGCAGGTAGCCGATATGGCGTATATCTTCGTAGGTCATCTCCTTGCCGTTTAGCAGTACGGTACCGCTGTCGGCTAGGAGGATTTTGTTGATGATCTTGATGAGGGTACTCTTGCCAGCACCGTTGGGACCGAGGAGTCCGAAGACGCTGTTGGGCTGTACCTGTATGGAGACATCGTCGAGGGCGAGGTGGTTTTTGTAGCGCTTGACGATATGCTCTGCTTCTAGTAAGTATGGCATGAGACTTTAGAGGTTAGAAGTTAGAGATTAGACCTTAGAGGTTTGGAGTATGTCGAGGGCTCGCTGGTAGGAGGGTATCTCGGCGAGCGGTTTTGCAGTGGCGGTGGCGTAGTCTATCTGCAGGACAAGGTGGGTGAGTCCATTGGTCATCATCAGGAGCGGTGCGTGGTAGTGCGCATTGTAGCGCGAGATCTGGTTGACCGTATCCTGTGAGAGTGGCACCTCGGGAGCCTTGCACTCGATGAGCGCGAGGACTCGTCCGCCTGGACCATAGATCATTGCGTCAAAGCGGTCTTGACGTATGGAGCTGGCGACGAGGCTCTCGACCTGTATGGAGAGGCGCGGGTAGCCTAGATGATCAGATAGATAGTGCAGGAAGTGCTGGCGCACCCACTCCTCAGGGGTTAGCGCGACCATACTCTGACGATAAACGTCGTATATGACCGAACGCCCTGACTGCTCCTCAATGAGAGCTGGATAGGAGGGTAAGTGGAGGGGTTTCATTAACTTTGCTTCGCACTACTGCTATTAGACGGTGCAAAGTTACCATTTTCACCAATGAAAACAAAGAAAGAGATTGCTACCAATTGGTTAACGAGGTACACCACACGGAGCCTCGAGGAGTTTGCGCCACACATACTCCTGACCAACTTCACGAGCTACCTGCAAGCTTTTGCCAAGAAGATAGGCGAGCCGATCCTAGGCGAGAGCGCCTCGATGCCAAACTGTGGCAATGAGGGGATGACGATGATACACATTGGCATGGGAAGCCCCAATGCGGCAACGATTATGGATCTGCTCTCGGCCATTGAGCCGCGGGCGGTGGTCTTCCTCGGTAAGTGTGGCGGGCTTAAGTCGCAGTTGACGCTGGGGGACTACGTCCTCCCGATTGCAGCGATACGTGGCGAGGGTACGAGCGATGACTATATGCCTCGTGAGGTGCCGTCGCTCCCTTCCTTTAATGTGCTCAAAGCTTGTAGCAATGCGCTCCTCGAGGCGGGCATATCCTATGCGCCGGGGACGGTCTACACGACGAATAGACGGCTCTGGGAGCATGACGAGCACTTCAAGGAGTACCTGCGCACGACCCATGCGGACGCCATCGACATGGAGACGGCTACGCTCTTTACCGTGGGCTATGCGAACCGTATCCCGACGGGTGCTCTCCTGATGGTGAGCGATATGCCGATGACACCCGAGGGGGTCAAGAGCGACGAGAGCGATAGCTACGTGACGGCACACTTTGCGGAGCAGCATCTCCAGCTTGGCATCCGTACTGTCGAGAGCCTTCGCCAATCTCCCGAGGAGATGAAGAGCATCGTCTTTGACTGGTAATAGAGACTCCAAACAGCTATGACTGAACTGGTACAGATTAGTGACCTGATCCGGTCGGGTCAACCGCTCCCGCCCCTCGTGCTAGGCTACGGGGAGGAGAGCTACTACATCAATCGCCTAGAGGAGCTGGTGGTCGAAAACTACATTCCTCAGGAGGAGCGCACGACCCAGCTAGTCGTCTACTTTGCTTCTGAGACGACAGCTCCCGAGGTACTTCAGCAGGCGCAGACCTTCTCGATGTTTGCGCCGAAGCGTCTGATCGTCTTGCGTGATGCGCAGGATCTCAAGAAGAGCAGCGTCCTCAAGAAGCCGTACGGCATTGCTGAGTTGATACGCGATGCGACCACCTTTGCCGAGGGTACCACACTCCTTATATTATACCACGATGCGCTCCCCGCAGCTGCTAAGAAGAATGCGCAGGCGCTCAAGTCGCAAGTGGCACTCATCGAGTCGGTACCCGTCAGGCGTGACAACGAACTGAGAGAGGCGATGATCCATATGGCTGAGGGGCTAGGCTTGCAGTTGGCTCCGCAAGCAATCCCGACGCTGATCGAGCGGATCGGATATGATCTAGAGACGCTCTACTCGGAGCTGCAAAAGCTCGCCATACCCGCCAAGAGCGCTGGCGGACTCATCTCTCGTGCTATGGTGCAGCAGGTGGTGAGCAAGTCGCGCAAGTACGGACCCTACGATCTACTCAATGCGGTGCAGCGACGCAAGGACGAGGAGGCGCTACAGATAGCACTCGCCATGGCGGAGGACGAAAAGCGATACCCCGTACCGCAGATTATCGCTTCGCTCTACGGCTTCTTTGCCAATCTGATGGTGGCGCACTACCTCCCGTCCAATAGTCAGAAAAACATACAGGAGGCGCTCAACCTGAAGTATGAGTCGATGGCACGCATGTACCAGTCGGCCATGCGTCTCTACTCCAAGCAGCAGACGCTCAATATCATCTCCGCCATACGACGTGCCGACGGTGATGCCAAGGGCGCCCACGGAGTCAACCCCTCGGCACGCACTATCTACCTAGACCTCCTGACGCAGATCTTTGCGCTAAGGTACTAAACGAGTCGCTCGCTCTGGTAGCTTCTCCGCAAGTTCTCAAGACGGATAGTCTTGCGTACACAGCTCCCCAAAACTGTTTTTCGTAGTGAAGCTTAGGGCTAGAAGGGATAGCCTACGGCAAAGTGGTAGCCGAGAGAATTGGCAAACTTGGGCAGGTTGTAGTAGCCCTGACGTGTAGTCTCGAAGGGGAGGTGTAGCCCTACACCGACATCAAAGCGGATGACAAGGAAGTTGAGGTCGTAGCGTAGTCCTACGCCAGAGCCGAGAGCGAGCTGATCGAAGAAGTCCTTAGCATCGGTGATCTCTTGGAGTGATCCGCCTGGGCGGTTTTCGTCGGGACGAAGCAACCACACATTGCCAGAGTCGAGGAAGAATGCACCATGTAGGTCGCCCGCAAGACGGAAGCGGTACTCAGCGTTCATCTCTAGCTTGAACTCTCCCGTCTGATCCATAAAGGCGTAGCGACTATTGCGAGGCACAAAGCGTCCTGGACCTATGCTACGCACGGTGAAGGCGCGGATGCTGTTTGCCCCACCTACGTAAAACTGCTCACTATATGGTGCCACCGTCATATTACCAAAGCTGTAGATGGCACCTACGCCAGCTCTTAGGGCTAAGCTCTGATTGCGATCGATGCCGTAGGTGTAGCGTAGCTCTGCTGTACCCTTGACAAACTGTGCGAAGGGAACTCCAAGGAGCTTTTTAGTCTCATGGTAGTTACGCCCTGCCAGCGAGTAGATCCCGTTGAGTATATTGCCAGCCTGAGAGATGCCTAGATCGATGTGCAAGTGGTGACTGCCTAGTCCTGTGAAGATATTGTCAAAGGTGTACTGGTAGCCCATCTGAGGAATTAGTTGACTCCGCAAGCTCAGACCCAAGATAGGATTGTCAGTGATGACCTTCTGAAAGGCTTCGGACTGGCGAGAGAGCCGGTTGTAGTGTATCCGCAGAGGGGTGATCATATTCTGATGCTGCTCATTGCGTATGCTATAGCTGGCAGTCAGTCCTAGAGAGGTGATCTGGAAGTAGCGAGCACGATTGAGCATAGAGGCGGATAGGGTATAGGTGGTCTGCACGTCGTGCGTGAGGTGCAGATCGTAGAGCCACGGTAGCAAGATGCGTGGAGCCTGTAGGTTGAGGTTGGAGCCCACCTCGTAGCTGTTGATGTCAGATATGGAGACGTCCTGATTGCTGTGAGTACGATTGGACTGCCACTCGTATGAGCCGTAGAGGTCGAGCGAGAGTCGCTCGCCTCCCCCGAAGAGATTGCGACGTCCGAGTGATAGGTTGAGTCCTGGTCCTATGAAGTTGTTGGACTTGGTTGTGAAGACCGCAGAGAGCGAGGAGTCCCAGGGCTTGTCTAGCTCAGCGGTGATGTAGAGGTCGAGGAGGTTGTGTAGCGTGTCACTAGCGACGAACTGCATGTCGACATAGGAGAAGGCACCTAGCCCCAGCAGAGACTGACGGGTGGACTGCTCGAGAGACTGCGAGTAGAGCTCGCCCGAGCGTAGCTGTATTCTATTGGCAAAGACCGCAGGGCGCACTCTCGGATGCTCTCGGTAGTGTAGCGTGATCCCCTTAAACTGCATGGTGTCCGTCAGCGAGAGCCGATCATCCTCTGTGAGTAAGATGTGAATGGAGCCTATGCGCCATGGCTCGAAGGTGTAGTTTGGATAGCCAGTCCGCTCCCGAACCTGCATATAGACTTTGCCTGGAGTAAGCAGCGTGTCTACCTGGTACACGATCAGATCGGGAGCATAGAAGTAGTAGCCACGGTCTCTTAGGTTCGTGACCAGCATATTGCGATCTTGGAGGATCTGCGAGAAGTTGAACTGGTCACCCTTGTGTATCCTTGATAGTTCGGCATGATTTAGTATCTCACCACTGCTTAGGAGCCACGGCTCCATATAACTAATGCTGTCGTAGAGGTAGGGCGCTCCGAGATCAGCCTTGTAGTAGACACGAGCCTGTAGCGAGTCGCTAGAGGAGCGTGCTATACTATCGGTCACGCTAGCGTCAAAGTAGCCGTGCTCGTGTAGGATAAACTGAGACTGCTTGGCTCGAACATCGGGACGTACGTCGCTGATGAGCTTGGGCTCCTCAGCAAAGAGCTTATAAAGGCGCTTGCCGACCCAAGTGCTGTCATTGACAAAGCCATTGTAAAACCAAAGCCCTATGGGTATGCGAAAGCGAGAGCGAGCACTGCCGAAGAAGGCGTCGTTGGGTGGCACGTTGAGTACTTTCTCCATATTAGAGATAGCTCGATCTGCAGCGTCACTGCCATCGTCTCCCTGAATGCGTGTCTTACCGATACCTATATATAGTAGCTCTCCCTCGGGGATGTGCTGTGTCACGGAGCAACTACTCAGAGCTAGTATAGTGCCGAGCAGTAAGAGTAGCGTATGAGCTATGCTTGGTCTGCTGTAGAGATTACGGTTCATAGCTGTGGAGTCTGAGAGATTGAGTTTACGGTATCAGGAGCGATGGGCATAGCGTGTGATAGGCTATCCGTGGCGATCGATACGGAGGTGCTGTCTGACGGGATCTTGTCTAGTTCGTCAGGCTCCTTCTTAGGATCGTCAGGCTTCTCGGACTTCTTCTTTTGCCACCACATATAGTTGCGAGGATCGAAGAGATCCACGAAGCGACGTGCCTTGAGCTTGACTAGATAACCAGCTCCTGTCTCGGTCACTACGCCCTCGAGCATATTGTCGTTGTTACGTCTGTGGAAGAGCGTCACATACTGTCTGCCCGCCTCATCAAGACGATACTCAAAGGTTACGTTGTCGATGAAGGTCTGCTCGTAGTTGGTCGGCAGATTGCCAGAAGCTACGCGTCCTCCGATGACGAAGCGTATGCGATCGTTGAGGAAGCGACGACTGAAGCTATAGGTATAGTTGGTCTGCTGTAGCTGAGACTGATTGTACCCTCCTAGCTCCATACCGAGAGATAGATTTGTTCCCTCGAGGAGCTTGCCTGTTAGGTTGTTGAGCTCACTCATGGCGACGTTGCTGAGTACTTTCTCCATCGACATCTGTCCCATATCGGAGGCGAGGTAGGTACCCGACACGAGCATAGCTACCGCCTGCTTGCCACGCTCCTCTTCGCTCATAGAGGAGAGCTGCGTCTGCGTCTCTAGGTCTTCAGGGGCTGCTAGGTCGAAGGCGAGTGACATATCCTTTAAGTTTTCATCCGCCTTGATGGATACCTCAAAGTCTACCTTATTGGTTGTCTCGCCTCTGGTCACGTCGGCTCGTAACTTTTGCGAAGCGATGAAGTGTAGGTAAGGATCTAGTGGCTCACCACTCCAGACGAGGTAGCTCTCGGGATCGATGTCGAAGTGTCGTCGTCCTACGACAGGGAAATCATACTGCACCTCTCCTCCATTGAAGTCGTACCGCCCTACGAGGCTCATCGTGCCGAGTGGCGGATACTTCAGACGAAGGTCTCCTCCGCCCTGTATGCGTACGTAGTCTTGTCCTCGTGAGGAGAGGTCCACACCGATCTGTACTGCAGGTTCTATGTGAAGTGCCACAGATAGATCCATACGACCCAGGGACTGCGTGCGCGTCTCTTCAGGCTCCTTGATGCTCGTTGTATCGGAGACGTTGACAAACTCTACAACGCCCGACATATTGTCCTGAGCCTTGATAGTTGCTTGCGACATAACGTAGGTCGCATTGGTACCTCCATGTAGTGTGACAGAGCCAAGTAGCTGAGGCGCTGTCAGGTAGCCCTGCAAGCGTAGGTCGGCAGAGAGGATAGCTCGGCCATAGATCGACTGCTTGTTGTGGTATTTGCTGTCGATCACCTGAGCATGGTCGGCATAGAGACGGAGATCGCTCTTGAGTGCCTCTGGTCCAAAGAGGTATAGCCAACCATCGAGGTAGAGGGAGGTCTCCTTGCCTTGTAGCGTGAGCTTATAGTCCTTGAGGTTTAATCGGCTCTTCTGGATAGTCAGCGGACGACTATCTAGTGTGTATTGATTGCCCGTCAGAGAGAGTGCGACCGATCCGTCGGTAATGTGTGACGTTCCGTTGAGAAGAGGACTCTTGGGGGTACCAGTCACAGCGATCGAACCATCGAGCGCACCAGATAGACTGATGAGGTTGCCACCCATGAAGGGGTTAGCCAGTCGTAGCGGGAAGGATTCAAATAAAGCGTTCATATCGAGAGCCTCTTGACCCTTACGGCTATGGTAGATACCATCTACGGTCAGTGCTAGATTACCATTGCTACTCACCTGAGCGGTGACATATTGAGAAGCGTTGTCACGAGGCTCATAGAAGAAGGCGACACTCACGTTGCCGATCTCCCCATCCATATAGGTCATCTCATTGACCGAGAGATCACCCGTGGCACGATAGACATTGTTTACACGCTCGATGCGTAGATCCATAAAGGTACGTCCACTCATATCTGGGAGTCGCAGGATGCGTGACAAGTCGCTCAGCTCTAGTCGCTGTACATTGCAGAGTAAGCTCTGTATATCGCTCTGCTCATCCATCTCACTATGCAGTGTGAGCTGGGCGCCTCGAGGGTTCGTCAGCTCCAGGTTGGCAAAGATTTGATTGTCCTCATGGAAGTAGAAGAGCGCATTGTCTTCATTCGCACGAAGTCGCTCGCCAGCGAGATAGATATCCTTGTTGGAGAGGCTCACGCCAAAGCCCTCGGTGTTGTAATAGCCACTAGCTCCCAAGCTGTAGAATAGTTCGTGGTCTCGTAGCCAGTCGAAGTCAAGATTGATGGCTACGAGGTCTGTCTGAGCCGATCCGATGATCTTGTATGGAGGACGCTGCTCTTGTCGCTCCCCTTCGAGGCTTAGATCTATCTGTAGCAACGGATGCACATAGCGCTGGGCAAGTTCCTCAGAGTTAAACTGATCGGAGAGGTCAGACAGGAGGAGAGGTCTCATAGCCTCAGAGGGTAACTGCTGGCTCACATGGTTCAGGTGGTCTAGGAGTATGGGTCGACTCGGGGAGAGTGTCGTCAGCTGGAGGAGAGCGTTGTCACACTGTATCGTGTCGTACTGTAGCTGGTGTAGCTCGATACGTCCATTGATCCCTAGCTTGGGACTGGTCAGTAAATCCGCATCGAGAGACTCTACAGATACATTGTACTTCTCTAGTAGCGAGCGAAGCGGATGTTCTGACCCCATATGTAGTGCTATGTGGGCATTGGGTAGGACGCCTATTAGGTCGCTGTAAGCGGTCAGTCGTGGCGTGTCAAATTGATATTCTCCCGCCCACTTGGAGATGCCAGAGATAGAGGTCAAGAGCTGACTCAGACCCTCCTGCGTAGTCACACGCAGGTCTATGTCGGTGCTTCCTAGCTGTGCTAAGACTTGTGTCGTGTCACTAGCTAAGCGTAGGTCGATCTGCTCGCTATCTATTCGCTGAGAGCCGATGGCGAAGTGTAGACCAGACAGCTCGCCATCGATCACATGGGTCTCTGCAAAGTCGCTGTAGAGATCTGCCGACAGCCTCGCACGTCCCTCCATAATGCTATCGCTCAGACCCATAGTCTGCAGATCTAGGTGGGCGACATCTAGATCTATCTTACCCCCGAAGGAGGGCTGCTCACCAGCTGTGATCAGCATACCCGCAAGATTCCCAACGAGCTGTGCCGAGGGGTCATTAGCCTGTAGAGAGACCGCAACGGAGTCTCCACGCAGAGAGCCATCGAGTGCAAGGTTGTGGAGCGCATAGCTTCGATAGTTGACCTCATCGAGATCTACAGCGATGAGTCCATTCTTGTTTTTGGCCTTTAGGGACAAGCCTGCGCCATCTGCCTTGATCGTTCCCGAGATCACTCCGATGGAATCTCGTGGCATAAACTGAGCGACATCCAGACCATCGAGCTGACCATCGAGCTTGTAGCGCTGCTGATTTAGTGCGTATAGCCCGTTGAGGGCTAGCGCCCCCCTAGGAGTACTTAGATGTAGATCCGCTGTGATCTGATCTCCGTGTAGTGTGCCGTCTAGGTCTAGATCCATCCTATCTGGTAGCGTCACAGAGCCAGACGTCTCGTCTATGCCAGCCAGGGCTAGAAGTAGTTTAGCCGCAGGCTCTGTCTGTATATTACCCTGTAGGGAGGCTGTGCGTGCTCTTTCATCGAGTAGGTTAGTCGCTTTGCCACTAGCAGAGAGTGCGATGAAGCCCTCTTGCTGTAACTCCAGATTGTATATGTCTAAAGCACGCAGCGAGCCCCGTGAGCGCACGTCTATCGACAGTGGCACGTCAGCCAGCTGCTTGTGCGCTCCAGGGCTATAGAGCATACTGTCTAGGCTAATGCGCGTGTAGTAGTATAGGTCTTGTGGCGCTAAGGTACCCTTGAGCTCGGCGGTGACGACCGCCTCTTCATCACCAGAGAAGAGGTCTAGGGGCAAGATCAGATCGCCAGCTAGCTTACTTGTGGGGGTAGCTAGCGAGAAGTTGCGCATATTGATCACCTTGTCCTCTAGCTTAAAGTATCCCCTAAACCGCTCCATCTGCGCTCCGCTCTGCTCTTGTAGACTCAGCTGGTTAATGTCCATCTGTACCAATCCCTGGCTATTGATGGCGAGTCCATCCATATCTACATGCGCATCACGATAAACCATATGACTATAATCCACGTAGGGGAGCTGGACTATGGCAGTATCTCTCGCATAGGTTGCCTTGGTAAGGTCTAAGTCGATATGATCTATGAGTAGGTTAAAGTCTGGGAGCTCTACCATTACCTTGTCGATAGCACCACGATCGACCCAGGCATCGGTGTGTACTCCAGAAGGGTAGAGGTGTATGTAACTGGCAAAGTGTGTGAGATCCACACGATTGACATTGATACTCATCGGAGAGCCCGGCTCGCTGCTCTCCGTCGTGTCAATCTGGGTGTAAGCAAAGAACCCATCAGCTAATGAGACCGCAGCGATATCGATATCCATCGAGCTCAAGTCTACCTGCACATGTCCCGCATCCATATCCCCTAGGCGAGCATCGATACGGCTACGATTGAGACTATCTAGAGGCATCGCCACGATCGCATCTTGTAGCTTCAGGCGGGGAGCCTCTATACGCTTGTTAAAGAGAGGCATCAGTGGCAGACTGGTGCGTAGCTCGTCAACCCATATGATCGTGTCACTGCCCTCAGTGGCGAGTAGCTTGTCGACACTTACTCGCAGCGGAAAGCTAATGCGCATCTCCTCGACAGTAATATTCCAACCAGTCTGCTCCTCGAGGGTATGTACGAGACGTCCTACTGCCCAGCGCTGTATAGTAGGCAGGTAGACCGCACCCACCAGCAGTAATAGTACTGTCAGTGGGACGAGAAGTAGGATCCAAAAGAGTTTACGACGTCTTCGTACGGATTTCATAAGCTAAGTTTGGTGCCTGAATGAGCCGCAAGCGCCCTCGGTGCTCGCTCTGAGCGGAGCCACTCTAGGACGAAACGGCTAGACGCGTACAAAGGTACAAATTTAGGAGTTAGAGATTAGATATTAGAGGCAGGGCTAACACCTTTTTTGAGGAGCTGGGCCAGATTTAGGTCGGCGTATTCCAATCAATTGAGACTATAAAACAGAATAGCCACGTGGAGAATTGACATTTTCCACGTGGCTATTTTTTATTCTCCACGTAGGGGAGAAATGATTCCTCCGAAGTTTCATTGGATTCCTCCGAAGTTTTATTTCACGCCCACGTGGAGAATGTTTTTTCTCCACGTGGGGATTTGAAAATATCCACGTAGAAAAAATGGTTGGGTTAGGGCTTCTACTCCTTCTCTTCTGGCGGAGTGATCGCCTCGTAGGCCCCAATGGTATAGCCACCGAGTCGATTCTTGCGTCGAGGCAGACCCGTACGATCGAGGTCACAAGTCGTAGGAGCTATAGGCGACAGCTCTTGTAGACCAGCCGTCTCCACTGGATGAAAGTCAAAGTGAAAGTGATACGGAGCTTGTCTATTGCTACGATCCTTGTAGTCTTTGCCTAGCATCCAGTAGCTGTCCACAAAGGCGACGGTAGCTCGATGACAAGTCGGAAAGAGCTCCTCGATGAGTCGCTTAGCTACGATAGAGTCCTGCTCCAGTCGTAGGTAGCAATGCTGTAGATCTAGCTGCGACTGAGCCGAGGGGTGCCACGCCAGCTCGCCTGAGCGACGAAGGGTATCGCTCTGCAGTGAGATTGTCTGCCGCCCGTCTACAATGCTATTGATCATCTGGAGCTTACCCCCCTCACCTACATAGAGTACAGGGCTACGCCTATGGTCAAATAGGTAATCACTCACCACCGTCAGATGCTCTGCCTGTACAGAAGCTTGCTCCATAGATAGGCAGGTGCCGCGCACATTGCTTAGCTCACTATTTCGTAAGGTATAGCTACCTCTGGTGAGGGTCAAGCCATCTCCGCCCATGTTGGTTATGGTGCTGGACTGAAGGAGTAGTCGCTCAGCTAGAGGATCGCCACCCTGGACGAAGGTCACGCCCCCTCGTCCATTGCGAATGGTCGTGTAGCGTATCTCATTGCCCTGGCTCTCAGCGGTAAACTGTATGTAGTCCCACTGATTCGGTAACAGACGATAGGAGACATCTGAGGTGAGGTTGTCTCGCCTGATACCCTCTATAAGGATAGGTCGAGAGGCAGAGCCCGCTAGTGTCAAGGCTCCCCGCACGATGATCCTACCTCCTTGAGGCAATAGCAGATGCCCTCCTTCGGCAATCGTTAGCCGCACACCAGGCTCTATGGTGATGCTATCGGTGATCAAGTAAGGTCTTTCGCTACTCCAAAGGGTGTCTGTCGCTATATGCAAGTTGGCAGGTAGGGTAGAGATGTTTTGCCGATAGCCCTCGATGCGGGTATAGTGGGTGACCCCATTACAGCGCCATAGGAGCGAGTCGGTCACTAGCGTCGGCAGATCTGAGTCCCCAGCCGTAAAGGTCGCCTCCACAAAGATATAGATGCTATCACGAGGAGGCAGCGTGATGTCTCGTATCTGCGAGCCGCTACGTCCGTCTACATTAATGCGGTATCCCTTGTTGCCACCACTCAAGAGTGCCACCTCGTCAAGAAGTAGTGGCTGGTCGTGCTGATTGTAGATCATCGCCACGTGGGTCGCTGAGGAGAGCGAACTATAGAGCGTGTCTAGTCGTATCGTGTCGACAGATAGATAGGGCTGGCTGCCCTCTGAGCGGTCATACTGCCAGGGCGACCGCACACATGCTATCAGCAAGAGCGTAGCACAGAGTACCCATAGGGGTATGCGAGTCAGACGTGACAGGGGGCGGGTAGATCTTCTTATTTCGTTCATCGGACAGTGGTAGTCATAGGTAGAAAATATGGAGTAAAGCGAGCTTAAGTTCGCTGAGCTGTCTGCAACGAGGCTCCTCCTCGCAAAAGTACTGAAAATAGCGATCGACGCAATCGCTCGTACGTTTTAGTCAGCGGGCTACTCATCACCTCCGACGACTCAGCTCACTCTGACCACCCTAATCCTCTAGATTCTCCAGCTTAACTATGATCTCCCCGATAAAATATAGAGCGAGTGCAACCCAAACATTGGATTGCACTCGCTAGATGAATGGATGCAAAGCGCGCATCGCTGTGGTCCCACTTGGGCTTGAACCAAGGACTCCCTGATTATGAGTCAGGTGCTCTAACCGACTGAGCTATGGGACCCGAGATCTTGCCTCTGAGGCGTGTCTCTCTGTAGGCTCTGAGGAGCCTCGTTGCAGAGCTTGTGGGCTATAATCCTAGTCGTAGGAAGTGCCGTTCGCTCTGTCGTGGTGCAAAGGTAATGCTTTTTTCTGATATAAGAACCTTCCCACAGAAAAAAACTCACTGAGAGTGGGTATGGCGGGGACTATCTCAAGTGAAGCAAAATAGGTACCTTTGTCTCTACGAGATTTATATCAAGACACAAGTACTATGAATAAGAAGATTTCTAATCTACCCTCTGAGTGTACGACCATCATCGTCGGCAGTCAGATGAGTGCTGATGGATCACGCATCGTAGCGCGCTCAGAAGACTGGGACGCTATGTTTGCCAAGAACCTCACCATCTATCGTCCAGGTGAGCCTGGGTCGGTCGATCCTATGCGCTTTGACGCATTCGATAGCCCCTTCGCTTGCGATCTGCCTGGCGATGCGCAGAGCTACTCGGCTCTGCCTCCCTATCATTTGAAAGGGCACTGGGGGAGTGCGGGCTTTAACGAGTCGGGTGTCGGCATGAGTGCTACGGAGTCGATCTTTAGTAGTGACGCTGCACTGGCTGTCGATCCACTTGTGGAGGATGGTGTGGCTGAGAACTCAGTCTTCAACATCGTCCTTCCCTACATTCACACGGCTCGCGAGGGCGTAGAGCGTCTCGGCAAGCTTATCGAGGAGTATGGTGTTAGCGAGGGCTTTGGCATCGGCTTCGTTGATAGCGATGAGATATGGTATCTAGAGACCGCTTCGGGGCATCGCTGGCTCGCTTGTCGCATGCCAGAGGAGCAATACTTCGTCACGGGCAATCAGAGTCGCTTCCGTCAGTACGATCCCAAGGACAAGGAGCACTTTATGGCATCCAGCGACCTCGTCGAGTTTGCCCAGGAGCATAGACTGTATGATCCGAAGGAGGGTGCCTTTGACTTTCACAAAGCTTATATCCGTGACGTGGAGCTAGACACTACGTACAATTATCCACGCGTCTGGGGACTCCAGCAGATGTTTACCCCTCAGATGAAACAAGATGTGGCTGTCAATGACTTCCCCGTCTATGCTAAGGCTGAGAAGCCGATCACGATGGAGGCTATGCGCCACGCCTTCCGCTTTCACTACGACGGCACGGAGCATGACCCCTACCTCCACAGCAATCCGCACGAGGTGTACCGTCCTGTCTCTATCTTCCGTACTACGCAGACGCACATCTTACAGGTGCAACCTAAGCTCCCTGTAGCTGTCGGGCGGATCAACCACGTTTGCCTTGGTATGGCAGATCTAGGTCTCTTCGTGCCGCTCTTCCAGGGTGTGACCTCCTATCCAGAGCCTTATACTAAGGGTGGGGGTGAGTCTTCGCAGGAGTCGGCCTACTGGACCTTCCGCAAGGTGCAGGTGCTGGGTATGACCAACTATAATAAGTATGCTCCGCTGATCAAGGAGCGCTACCACGCCTTCGAGCTGGAGTGCGATGAGCGCATTGAGGAGATACAACGTCGCTATTGTCATATGCTAGACAAGGGTATGACGCATGCTGCGCAGGATGTGCTACAAGAAGCTTCGGATGCGATCTTGTGGCGTGCGCTCGATGTAGCCGATGCGCTGATCGAGGAGCTCTTTACGCAGATGACACGCGATATACAGGCCGAGTACCTCTTCCACGGAGCTTAGCTGATAGAACCTACATATATAGAAGAAAGGAGACCGCTCACCATTGGAGAGTGGTCTCCTTTTTTCTAACCTCCAATCCATTGTAACGCTCTCCTTTTTGTATCTTTGCACGAGAGTAAGGTAGGAAAGGGCTCCGTGGGGCTTCTCCTGCCGATTCTATAGATACATGTTGATTACAGAGTACATACTACAGCTGTTTGGAGGGATTATCATAGGTCTCTGCATCTCTGCACCTATGGGTCCTGCAGGGGTCCTCTGCTTGCGACGTGCTCTCGAGCAGGGACGGCGTGCTGGGGTCATCACAGGGATAGGAGCTACATTGGGGGACCTAGTCTATGCGATTATTACCTACTTCTTTACGGGGATTATGCTGGACTATGTAGACCACAACAAGATGGCACTGCGTATCGTGGCGAGTCTCCTCTTCTTGGCCTTTGCTATATACCTATACTTCAGTAAACCCCGCATCGAGGTGTCGCAGCGTGTCGCTGGGCAGATCAATCAGCGCAACCTCTCTCACTTAGGTAGTGGCTTCTTGCTGACCATCCCTAATCTGCTCATAGTCCCCGTCTATGTAGTCCTCTTCAGTCAGTTTAACTTCGTCTATCCGCTCGGCGAGCCTCCCTACGGGATGTTTGCTCTCGGCCTTATCTCTATTGCTCTAGGGGCTCTTATTTGGTGGCTTTTTATCACCTACATAGCGACTCGTCTGAGAGACTTTGTGAGTTTGCGCAATTTGCGCATCTTCAACCGCATATTTGCTTTAGTTTTTGCTGTGATAGCGGTCGTCTCGCTACTCTACACCTTCGTGGCTCTGTAAAAGCTCCACTAGACCTATACTTATTATATTATGACAAAAGCAATCTCACGCCCCACGAGGGGCTTCTGGTGTGGGCTACTCCTGATGGTGGTTTTCGCTGGTGTCGCTGTCCTACTAGCGCAGCTACCACTCTTTAAGGAGACACTCCGCATCTCTCCACTCATCATAAGCGTCCTAATAGGCATGGTCTATGCCAACACACTACGGCATAAGCTTAGTCCCGCTTGGGTGCCAGGGCTAGCCTTCTCATCGAAGCGTATCCTGCGCTTGGCGATCGTTTTTTACGCTTTTCGCCTTACGCTGACAGATATCTATGCTGCGGGTCTTACAGCCTTCGTTTATGACCTCATCATCGTCACCTCGGTGATCCTCCTCGGGGTACTCATCGGTCGCTGGCTCAAGATGGATCGCGATACCGCCATCCTCACTGCCTCGGGCAGTGCTATCTGCGGTGCTGCTGCGGTGCTGGGAACAGAGCCTGTGCTGGGAGCTAGTTCGGAGAAAACAGTCATAGCGGTCGCTACGGTAGTCCTCTTTGGCACGCTCAGTATGTTTGTCTATCCACTCGTCTATGCTACAGGGTGGCTCGGACTGACGGAGCATCAGATGGCTATCTACACTGGAGGAACGCTCCACGAGGTGGCACACGTGGCGGGAGCTGGCGGTGCTATGGGAGATGCTATCGCCTCGACAGCGACCATTACGAAGATGATCCGAGTGATCCTCTTGGCGCCTTACCTCTTGATCCTTACTTCCGTCCTGCATCGTGGCGGGCGGGGAGGAGCTACGGTGCAGCGCAAGGTGTCGATACCTTGGTTCGCTATCTGGTTCCTCATCATGATCTGCGTCAATACGCTCATCGGCTACCTCGCTGAGCAGCAGGGTATGAGCGATCTCTACAGTCAGATCTGTGGCGGGATTCGCTGGGCAGACGACTTCGGACTCTGTATGGCTATGGCAGCACTCGGTAGCGATGCTTCGTTTGCCCGCTTCAAGCAAGCTGGTGGCAAGCCCTTCCTCCTTGCGGGTGCACTCTACCTGTGGCTCACCATCGGGGGCTACTGTCTGATCCGCTTGATAGGGTAGGGATTAGAGGTTAGAGGTTAGAGAGTAAGGTTAGTGTCTCTTAGAGTCTAATCTCTAATTTCTAACCTCTAATCTCTAACTCGTATTTTCGTATCTTTGTCCCCATATACGATACCATAACTATAGATATGCAACAGAACTGGCGACTGTACAATCTGCTTAACAACGTGGTGGGCTGGGTGACCTTCGTCATCGCAGCGGTGGTCTACCTGATGACCATCGGTCCCTCAGCGAGTCTGTGGGACTGCCCCGAGTTTATCTTATCGGCCTTTAAGCTGGAGGTGGGACACCCACCTGGGGCACCGATCTACATGCTTGTGTACAATGTCGCTGCGCACCTAGCACCTACACCTGAGCTGGCGGGACTATACACCAATGCGCTGAGTGGTCTACTCAGTGCGGGTACGATACTGCTACTCTTCTGGACCATCACTCATTTGGTGCGTCGTGTGGTGCTACCAGGTGCTTCGCCTTGTGCTAAGCAGTTGGTCCCTGAGGGGGTGATGCCTGTCCCTACCTTAGCGCAGACGATCCTGATTATGGGTTCTGGACTGGTGGGAGCGTTGCTCTATACCTTTACGGATACTTTCTGGTACAGTGCTGTGGAGAGCGAGGTGTATGCCTTTAGCTCCTTCCTGACGGCACTAGTCTTCTGGCTGATGCTCAAGTGGAGCGACCGTGCGGACAATGATCGCTCTGACCGCTGGATCGTCCTCATCGCCTACGTGATGGGACTAAGCATCGGGGTGCACCTGCTCAACCTGCTTTGCATCCCAGCGATGGCTCTCATATACTACTTCCGTAAGCATGATACGCTCTCCTTCAAGGGGATCGTCACGACACTGATCGTCTCCTTCGTCTTGATTGCAGTCATCATGTTTGGCATTATGCAGGGTGTCGTAGCCTTCGGTGGTACGATAGACCGCTGGGTGGTCAATGGCCTAAAGATGCCGTACAACAGTGGCTTCTACATCTATCTAGCCGTCCTTATGGTGGTGCTGGTCGGTTCGCTCACGCTTTACCAGCGAGGTGAGCGTGGTCGTAATCTGATCATCAGCTCATTCCTCCTCTCATGGTGCTTGATCGGTATCCCATACTTCGGAGGAGCCGTTTGGCTAGGTGTGATCGTGACGATAGCACTGGCGGTATACCTTTTCCAAAACAAAAAGGTCTCTCTGCAGCGCCTGCACACGGCACAAATGTGTATGCTGGTCATTATGATCGGCTTTAGCTCCTATGGGGTGATCCTCGTGCGCTCGCTCGCAGGCACACCGATGAATCAGAATGAGCCGAACACGGCCCTTGCGATCAAGAGCTACATCAATCGTGAGCAGTATGGTGCTATCCCCCACCTATATAGTGCTACCTACGTGGCGCGTCCTATTGCTATGGAGGAGGGTAAGTCGGTCTATGCGCCTAAGGTGAAGAGTAATCCCAACGAACCAGACGAGTATGTCAAGATCTACAGCCAGCCAGAGCTGAAGTACGCTGAGGGGAGCAAGATGCTCTTCCCCCGTATGTACTCTTCGCAGCCAGAGCATATAAGTGCTTACAATGCTTGGGTAGATCGCAATCCTAATGATATGTCTAAGCCCTCGATGGCGGACAACTTGAAGTACCTTCTGCGCTATCAGGTTAACTATATGTATTGGCGCTACTTCGGCTGGAACTTCATCGGTCGTCAGAACGATCTGCAGGGTGATGGCGGTATGCTCAAGGGGGGAGTCCTCACGGGCTACTCGTTTATTGATCAGATCGCACTGGGTAAGACCAAAGATCTGCCGGATCAGTTCCGCAACAACAAGGGTCGCAACGCTTACTACCTGCTGCCGTTGCTCCTCGGCTTCCTCGGCATTGCCTATCAAGTGACGAGACGCAAGAAGGGGATGCAAGCCTTTTGGATCACGCTGGCGCTCTTCTTTATGACGGGCTTGGCGATCATCCTATACATCAACCAGACACCAGGGCAGCCGCGTGAGCGAGACTACGCCTATGCGGGTTCTTTCTACGCCTTTGCAATATGGATCGGCTTCGGGGTAGCAGGCCTTTACGAACTGTTGAGCCGTGCTAAGCTCAAGCCTGTACTGACCGCTTCGATCGTCTCGGCTCTAGGGCTGATCGTACCGATACAGATGGCTTCGGAAAACTGGGACGACCACGACCGCTCGGGACGTGTCCTAGCAAGCGACTTCGGCTACAACTACTTGATCAGCTGCGATCCCAATGCGGTGCTAGTTTGCTTTGGAGATAACGATACCTTCCCTCTGTGGTATGCCCAGGAGGTGGAGGGCGTACGCACTGATGTCAAGGTGAGCAATCTGAGCTACCTGCAGTCAGAGTGGTACGGCAAGCATATGCTCCGTCACAGCTATGAGGCACAGCCGATACCGAATAAGTATATGAATCCCGCCTTCTTCGTCACGAACTCCTATGCGCTGATACGTCCAACGAGCGGGGTGCCGATGCCTTTTGACCAAGCTATGGAGGCAGCCACAAGGATCGTGCCTCAGGGGCAGGCGCAGATGCCTACGGAGAAGGTATTACTCTCCATAGACTCGGCAGTTGTTGCTAAGCAGTTTCCACAGCTTCAGGGCTTGCCTATACCCGAGAGCATGGTGCTTTCGCTAGAGGGTAAGTCGGCTGTAACGAGAGATCAGCTCTTTGTCCTAGATATGCTGGGCGCAGCGGAGTGGCAGAGACCGATCATGTGGGTGACCTCAGCTCCTCAGAATATCTTTGCCAACCAGAGACAGTATATGTCTCATGTGGGTATGGCGCAGCGCTTTAACCCAACGACCGTAGTGGGGACTCCCTATGAAGTAGATGTGGAGCGTATGTATGACTTGGTGATGCATCAGTATCGTTACTTCAATGCCAATGACCCCGACATCTACTTTGACGAAAACATCCGACGCAACATCTCTTACTACTACCGCTCTCGTGTCTTCGCAACGCTAGGACAAGCACTCCTGCGTCAAGGTGATACCGAGCGAGCTAGGGAGGTGCTGACGAAGTGTGCCGAGGTGATCTCGCCTGAGGCGGTGCCCTTCGACATGACAGATGTAGCTCTAGCTGATGCATACTATCGTGCCGATATGCCAGAGCAGGGAGATGAGATCGTTCGTGCACTCTACCGTGACACGGCGCAGCTCCTTTACTGGGTTAGTCAGCAGAAGCCTCGTCATCAGTTAGCTCTGATCAGCGATTCGATGGTACGCTACTCGCTCGTTACGCTTATGGACTTAGTTCGTATAGATATGCTTTGGGGTCGCAACCTCTCGGCAGAGTATGAGATGATGCTGAGACAGGCACTACCTATCTTTGGCGGATCTCTAGAGGCTATCAAGGAGATGACCGCTCAGCAGCTTGGTCAGAGGCTCCCTGACACAACAAATCAGTAATCATTTAGAAACTCCCTTATCTCACCCTTATGAAAAGACTTGTATTAGTACGCCACGGACAGAGTGCGTGGAATAAGAGTAACCAATTCACAGGCTGGACAGACGTTGACCTCACCGAGCAAGGTATCGAGGAGGCGCACGAAGCTGGCCGACAGTTACGCAAGGCAGGCTTTTGCTTTGCTAAGGCTTACACATCATATCTCAAGCGCGCCATCAAGACACTCAACATTATCCTCGATGAGATGGATCTGGACTGGATCCCTGTGGAGAAGTCGTGGCGTCTCAACGAGAAGCACTACGGCATGCTCCAAGGACTGGACAAGTCTGAGACTGCGACTAAGTATGGAGAGGAGCAGGTACACATCTGGCGACGTAGCTACGACGTCCCGCCCGCACCGCTAGACCCAACCGATGAGCGTGCACCTCAGCACGATCCACGCTATGCAGCGGTCAATCCTAACGAGCTCCCACTCACGGAGTCGCTCAAGGAGACAGTCGAGCGCATCCTCCCTTACTGGGAGAGCAACATTCGCCCCGATCTAGAGCAGTATGGCGAGATCATTGTCGCGGCTCATGGCAATAGCTTGAGGGGTATCGTCAAGCATCTCAAGGGCATCTCAGACGAAGAGATTCCAGCGCTCAATCTGCCGACGGGCATCCCGTACGTTTTCGAGTTTGACGATAATATGCAGCTGCAGCGTGACTACTTCCTTGGTGATCCCGAGCAGATAGCTAAGCTTCAGGCAGCCGTTGCTAATCAGGGCAAGAGCAAGTAACTGCGATCCCATTCATTTCACTAGACACTTCCAACTATTATGACATACGATCTTATTATTATTGGTGGAGGACCTGCGGGTTACACAGCCGCAGAGCGTGCTGCTCGTGGAGGGCTGGAGACGCTGCTCATCGAGGAGCGTGCGCTCGGTGGCGTCTGCCTTAACGAAGGGTGCATCCCTACGAAGACACTCCTTTACTCAGCTAAGGTTTGGCAGACAGTGCAGACCGCTGCCAAGTATGGTGTCGCTTGTACACCAGAGCGAATAGACCCAGCCAAGGTTATCTCTAGAAAGAATAAAGTCGTTCGTAAGCTGGTCGCAGGTATTCGCTCACGTATGAAGGAAGCTGGCGTGACCGTGGTCACGGAGCATGCAACTGTCACGGCGCACAATGGCGATGACACCTATACCGTTACGGCAGCTGCTGAGACTTACACGGCTAAGCATCTACTCCTCTGCACGGGCTCAGAGACAGTTATCCCGCCTATCCCAGGTGTCGAGGAGGGGCACTACATTACCCACCGAGAGGCATTGGACAGCAAGGAGCTTCCCGCCTCGATCGTCATCATTGGTGGTGGCGTCATCGGTATGGAGTTCGCAGCTTACTACAACGAGATGGGCGTGACCGTCTCTGTTGTTGAGATGCTCCCCGAGATCATCAACGGGATGGATAGCGAGCTGGCTGCGCTCCTGCGTGAGGAGTACACAAAGCGTGGTATCAAGTTCTACCTCCAGCACAAGGTGACGCATCTCTATGCCGATGGCGTAGAGGTCGAGTACGAGGGCGAGACCTTTAAGGTAGAGGGCGAGCAAGTAATGCTCTCCGTGGGACGTCGTCCCGTGACCAGCTCCTTCGAGGCACTGCTCAGCCAAGGGCTCGAGCTAGAGCGTCGAGGCGTCAAGACCGACGAATACCTCCGCACCTCGCTCCCCAACCTCTATGCAGCGGGCGATGTCAATGGACACTCTCTCCTAGCTCACACGGCTGTGCGTGAGGCAGAGGTAGCGGTCGACCATATCCTCGGCCGTGAGATCAATCCGATGAGCTATCGTGCTATCCCAGGGGTTGTCTATACGCATCCTGAGATAGCGGGCGTAGGCTTCACAGAAGATGCTCTGAAGAGTGGAGACAAAGTTTATACGAAGCTGATGCTCCCGATGAGCTACTCTGGCCGCTTTGTTGCCGAAAACGAAATGGCTTCAGGCTACTGCAAAGTACTTGTCAATCCTGAAGGCAAGATACTCGGTGTGCATATGCTAGGCAATCCTTGTAGCGAGCTGATCGTCACTGCAGGGCTAGCCATCGAGCGTGGCATGACAGCGCACGAGCTAAGCGAAATCATCTTCCCGCACCCCTCTGTGGCTGAGATCCTCAAGGAAACGCTGGAGACCTTTCCCCGTACGCATTAGTTAGCTATGAGACCTCCTCATATCGTTATCCTAGGTTTAGGGGGCGTCGGCGGATACTTCGGCGGGCTGTGGACACGCTACGCTATGGAGCATCCCGATCAGCTACGCGTCTCCTACCTTATGCGTCCAGGAGCGCACTACGATCGTGTGCGCCGTGAGGGCTTGCGCATCTCTTCGCCTCGTCTGGCAGAGACTATCGTACGTCCTAGCTGCGTCACTTGCGATCCGCAAGAGCTGGGGACGATAGACTATCTAGTTGTCGTGACCAAGAGCTATGATCTGGCCGACAGCATACGTCCGCTCCAGCCTTATCTGACCAAAGAGAGTGCCGTCCTGCCACTGCTCAATGGACTAGACATCCACGAGCAGCTCCGCACGATGCTCCCCGCAGAGGTCGAGCGCTGGGCGGGTGTCGCTTATATCACCGCACGGCGCACAGAGCCTGGTGTAGTGGAGAGCCACTCCGACAACGAGCGACTCTACATAGGTTCCCTCGCACGTCCCATCGGTAGTGAGCGCACGGCTAGCGAAGAGCGACTCCTCCAGATCTCCCAAGCTGCGGGCATAGACCTTGTCATTCCCGACGATCCTATGGAGGAGGTGCGCAAGAAGTACCTTATGCTCTCCAACTCAGCAGCTGCGACGGGCTACTACGATTGCAACGTCGAGGGCTTGCTCGGTGCGCATCGTGCCTTTGTCATCGGACTCACCGAAGAGCTCTGCCAGCTCTACCGTGCTAAGGGGTGGGGTAGCAGTGATGCTGATCCAGTCGCCTCAGCGCTTCGTCGTATAGAGCGTATGCCACCCGCCACGACCACCTCGATGAATAGCGACCTACGCAACCATCATCAGAGCGAAGTCGAGAGTCTTGTTGGCTACGTAGTCCGTGAGAGTCATCGCTTAGGACTCTCAGCACCACATTACGAAGAGGCTTACGCTGGCATCTTGCAGCGCATCGCTCAGCAGTAATCATCAGCGTCTCGGAGCTGTCGGATCTCATCTGACCACTCCGAGACGCTTGTTCTAACCTCTAACTTCTAATCTCTAACTTCTAACCTCTAGTCCCCCATGAAGCGTCTACTCGTCATCTTCGTTAGTCTTCTCACTTTGCCACTCTTTATGGTCCAAGGTCAGGAGCTAGACTCGCTCACGCAAGCCTTTCGTGCGAAGCCCTCTGTAGCTATCGCCACGCAGTTCGTGGAGCAGGCTACAGAGCGAGGACGCAGTGACTTAGCCGTCTCAGCTTATGAGTACCTCGCCCATCAAAATAGTAAGTACCTGCCCGCTCTCTGGGAGAGCTATCTCAGAGAGTTGCGACTAGACGAGCTCTCCGCTTCGCTCGAGAAGCAGAGCAAAGTGCGCAAGTCGCATCACGCTACCGATCTCTATGCTGAGAGACTGTATGCGTTGCGACGGCTTATGGGGCATGTCCTCTGGCTAGAAGTTGCCGACACCGCCACCATTGCACGAGAGCAGTTAGCCAACTACCTTAATGGTCAGGGTGTCAAAGTCTTCTCTTGTGACAGCCTAGGACTAGGCTTCCTCACCGAGCGAGGCGATCGCTACATCAGACCGCTTCGAGAGCGTCCCGATGCACCCGTGCGTCTCGTCTATGGCGGTCTTCTTGCCAATCAGCCGATCCCCACAACCCTTCAAGCGGATGCCACGATTATTACCGCCATCCCAGACAGCCTAGAGGCCCCCTCTTACCCTTCACTAGCTCCAGACGGTATCACGCTCTACTTCTCAGCTATTAGCAAGCACGGACTGGGCGGGCGAGACCTCTATATGACCCGCCAGACCGCTTCGGGTGGCTACCTACAGCCGGTTCCGCTAGGATTCCCGTACAACAGCACGGGCGATGACTTGCTCCTCGCTTTCAACGCTGAGCGTCATCTCGGCTACCTCGTCTCCGACCGCTATGCTCCCCACGGCATGGTCACTGTCTATCGCTTTGTCTACAATGATGGCGAGGTGACTGAGGTACCCTCCAATGACCCCGCTCTCCTGCGTCAGTACGCTATGCTACGCCCTTACCTTATCACACAGCGTCCTGACGTAGACTACGGAGCTTTGCTGAGCCAGCAAACAATCGCACAGCCTGCCCACAGCAGTGCCTCTCAGGGAGCCTTCGTCGTGGCACCGGATCTGATCTACACCAGCCGAGAGCAGTTTCACTCCGCCAAGGCTGCGACCCTCTATGATCAATATCTGACCCAGCAGAAGCAGCTCACCGAGCAGGAGCAGACACTGGATCGTCTCCGCACAGCCTATCACCAGCATAGCGGTAGCGATGCCGACTTGATCGAGATGATCCTACAGCTCGAGCGTCAGATCCCCGTAGCCCGCAAGGCGTTGCACGCACTCGCTCAGGAGATACGACAGCTCGAGCACCCGCATCTCTAAACGCTCTTTATATTGGGAAAAAGCACTACCTTAGCGGGCGTTAAACCAATAAATAACCCAATCACAATGAAAAAAGAACAACTAATCCGCATCTGCCTAGCTATGTTGCTAGCCAGCACCACCTTGATGCTTAGCTCCTGCAAGAAGGATAAGGATCCCAAAGACAGGGACCCCAAGGAAGCGCTCGTTGATACCCGCTGGCAGATGGCAACGAACTTCCCAGGGCTTGACATTGACGAAGAGATCGGAGAGATATCAGGCGAGCTCCGCTTCACCTCTCAGACGGATGGCGAGCTGACAGTGGGTGCTAGAGGTATGAAGCTGACCTTCTCGCTGACTTACAGCTACGATGCTGCGCAAAAGGCTTATCCCGCCACGATCAAGCTAGGAGATGAGACTAGGCAATTTATTATGAAGGTCAACTGGGATACTAACATCTTGACAGCCTACGAAATGGAAGAAGGAGCCGTCATGCCGAAGCCTTTTATGTTCTTCACGCTTGTCAAGTAGTAGCCTCTTTAGGATGATATAATAACCATAAACCACTTCAAGCAATGAAAAAAGAACAACTAATCCGCATCTGCCTAGCCATGCTGCTAGCCAGCACCACCTTGATGCTTAGCTCCTGCAAGAAGGATAAAGAGCCTACGGAAAAAGACCCCAAGGAGGCGCTTGTCAATACCCGCTGGAAGACCGATCTTAATATCCCAGGGATTGACATCGATGAGGAATATCGTGACATCTCTGGAGAGCTTTACTTCAAAAGTCAGACAGAGGCCGAGTTGACGATGGCTACTGAAGGCTTGCAGTACACCGTCCCTGTGTCTTATAGCTATGATGCTACGCAAAAGGCTTACGTTGCCTCTATAACGATAGAAAACGACACCGCTCACTTCATCATGAAGGTCAACTGGGATACCAATATTCTACTCCTTTACGAGCAGAAGGATGGAGCCGTCTCTCCGATACCTGAGTTGAGCTTTAGACTTGTCAAGTAGTCAAGCTCTAAGGCACGATATGTATCTGTAGAGGCATAGCCCTACGACAAATAAGAAAGGGGTAGAGACCTAGCGGTTTCTGCCCCTTTTTTTCGCCTCTGCGCATCAAAGTGATCAGTGGTTAGAATTAGAGGGCTGTATTGATAGCCTTTCCCCTTTACTCTTCGATTCGTATTGTGCTTCATTTGTAGTAGATAAGATTTCCAAAAGGGGAATGTTTGCCCTCTTGACCAAAAGAGCAAAAAAGTCACGCCCAGGAAAGCGATTGCTCCTAGGCGTGACGAGAAACGAACTAAATCGATGCGGTTCTTCCCCCTGTGGGTTACTCCTGCATCAATGCCTCTATATCGGCCTTTGGCTTGGCGCTGGTACGCTGCCTAGCGTGGAAGGCTTTGTAGAGGGCTGGTACGACAATCAGCGTCAGCAACGTCGAGAGCGCCATACCGCCGATGATGACCCACGCCATGCCGGTACGTAGCTCAGCACCCGATCCGCGTGAGAGCGCTACGGGGAGCATACCGATGATGGTCGACAGTGCCGTCATGAGGATCGGTCGTGTACGAAGCTTGACTGCCTGAATAAGTGCCTCGTCTACGGGCAAGCCTTCGCCACGAGCTTCGTTGGCAAAGTCCACCAGCAGGATCGCATTCTTAGCAACGAGACCGATCAGCATCACCATACCGAGCATAGCGTAGATGCTCATGGCGGTATTGCTCATAGCTAAGGCGAGAAGAGCCCCCACGATAGATAGCGGGATGGCGATCATAACGACGAACGGGTCTGTCCAGTTGTTGTACAGTAGGACGAGTGCTAGGTAGATCAGGAGGAGGGAGAGGAGGATGGCGGTGGTGAGGACGCTCATCGAGTCGGACATCTTCTTCATATCTCCAGCGGTCTGTATCTGTACGCCTTGGGGCATCTGCTCCTCGCTGAGCTGGCTCATAAACTGCTTGGCGATAGCACCTGCTGGCACGCCGTAGGCTTGTGCGCGCAGAGTCACCGAACTGTTGCGGTTGAAGCGCTCCAAGCGACTAGGCCCGATGCCGAGCGTCACATCGGCAAACTGCGACAACTGTATCAGGTCGCCTTGTGGATTGGCGACGGTCAGACTTGCTACATCTTCGATAGAGCGACGAGAAGCCTTGTCGGCACGTATATTTATCGCATACTCGTAGTCCCCCTGCGTGTAGCGGAGCTGGTCATTGCCCTGGAAGAGAGTCTGCATCATTCCCCCCACGTTGTCTAGCGTTAGCCCCAGATTGGACATCTTGTCGCGATCCACCCGCACGAGGATCTCGGGGGTAGCGTTTTCGACCGAAAGGGTAGGCTGTATGACCCCAGGGACGGTGCTTAGGAGCTCCAGAGCCTTGTCCGCATAGCGAGCCACGGAGTCCTTGTCCGCACCTGAGATGATGTACTCGACAGCCGCCTTGGAGACGGTACCGGTCATGCTCACACTATAGACGTTGACACGCGCATCGACGAGGTAGTCGGTCAGAGGCTTGCGGATATGAGCCACGTAGGACTCGGTACCTTCGGGCGTCTTCCGGAGCTTGACATCTAGCTCTGCAAGGTAGGGGGTACCTTTGTTGCTCTGGCTGTTGTCACTCGTTAGTCCGACCATAGTTACCACCTTCTCCACCTCGGGGCGCTGCATGAGCCACGTCTCAGCTTTGCGCACGAGCTGGTTAGACTCAGCCATAGAGATGTCCTTAGGCATCTCGAGCTGTATGATACACTCCTGGCGGTCCATGTAGGGCTGGAACTCAAAGTTGATAAAGCCCAAGGGGAAGAGTACCAGCACCGCAGCCATTAGCACGACAACGATGCCTGCCAAAGCCCAGCGATGGCTTAGACCCCAGCGTGTGAGAGACGAAATGCCATCGGCAAAGCGACTGATGCCACGCTCGAAGCCCGTGAGCATACGACTCAGCGGACGATCGTCACCTAGCGGCTGTATATTGCCCAGCCTGGAGGTGAGCAGAGGTACCAAGGTGAGGGCAGCGAGTAGGCTGAAGAGGATGGAGATGACGATGACTCCGCAGAATTGACGCAAGATGTCCGACACCAGCGAATTGGTGAAGATGATCGGTAGGAAGACCACCACGAGGACGAGGGTCACAGAGATGACGGTGAGACCGATCTCGTTGAGTGCGTCCCAAGTGGCTCGGACACGGTTCTTGCCCATCTCCATATGGCGGTAGACATTCTCGATGACCACGATAGCATCGTCGACGAGGACACCGATGACCAGTGAGAGGGCTAGGAGCGACATCATATTGAGCGTGAAGCCGAAGATACGCATCCCGATGAAGGAGGAGATGAGCGAGACAGGCACCACGACCATCACGATGAGCGCATTGCGCACGTTGTGCAGGAAGAGCAGTATCACGAGCGATACGAGTAGGATCGCTAGGAGAAGGTCCGTCAGCACGGAGCTGATAGCATTGCGTGTGAAGGTGGTCGTATCTTGCGCTACCTCCACCTTGAGTCCCTCAGAGGTGTACTGCTCCTCAAGGTTTTGAATCTGCTTGCCGACAGCTTCGCTCACTTGGAGCGCATTGGCATCGGACTGCTTGAGTATGTTGAGCAGGATCGCCTCCTGACCATTGACACGTCCCATCTTGACAGGATCTTTGACCCCGTCTACCACCTCAGCGACATCCTCCAGACGTATGGGAGTCCCAGAGACGTTGCGCAGGATGAGTCGGCGTAGCTCCTCGATAGAGGTTATCTTGCCCGAGAGACGTACGGCCATCTGCGTCTGGTCGCTCTGCAGGTAACCAGTCGGGAAGTCCAGGTTGGACGCTCTGATGGCTCCCTGCACCATCATCGGTGTGATGCCGAACTCCTGCATACGCCCCTTGTCTAGGTTGATCTGTATCTCACGCTCTACGCCACCGATGAGGTCTACATTGGCGACCCCCTTGATGTGCGATAGCTCGGGGACGATGCGCTTGTCCACAAGGTCATAAAGCTCTGTGGAGCCGATGTCGGCTCTGGCGGAGAGAATCAGAATAGGCTTCTCGTCTACCGACACCTTAGAGATACGAGGCGAAAGCGTCTCTCGAGGTAGCTCGGCACGCTTGGCGGCGAGACGGTTTTGCGCCTCGGTCATAGCATTGTCTATGTCGGTGCCAAAGTCAAAAGAGACCATAATCATCGACATACCCTCAAAGGAGTAGGACTGCATCTGGTCGATACCCTCCATACTGGAGAGCACCTCCTCGGCCTTTTGCGTCAGCGAGTTCTCCACCTCGCTAGGCGAGGCGCCTGGGTAGATGATCTGTACGTTGAGCAGAGGCGGTGTAAACTTAGGCATCAGCTCTGCACTCAAGCTCTTGAAGCTCAAGTACCCCAGCACGGTCAGCAGTATGAAGAGTACTGTGACATAGATGGGTCGTTGGATAGATAACTTTACGATTTTCATGCTGTCGTCCGCTAAGTCACTCGTTGATAGTCTTGACGGGAAGTCCGTCCGATACGTTGATGAGTCCGGCTACGATGACACTGTCGCCAGCTTGTAGTCCGCTCAGCACTTCGATGCGGTCACCGATGAGAGAACCAGCGGTGACCGCTTTCTGCTTAGCCACGCCCTGCTCTACGACATAGACGTGGGCGTCCTTGACGCTGCCGACGATAGCGCGGCGGGGTATCAAGATACCATGTGTCTCCTGCTGACTGCCGAAGGATATGGAGACATACATACCAGGCCGCAGTCCGTCGGCGCTCTGCTTGTCTAGCGTCACATTAACGGGGAAAGCGAGTGCGTGGTTCGCCTTGTCACCTATCATTGAAATCTTACCCGTGATCGTCTGACCAGGGTAAAGCTCGCTCTCGACAGAGACCGTCTGCCCCTTGGTAAGCTGCAAACGCTGGCGCTCGGTTACGAAGCAGCTAGCCTTGAGCTGTGAATCATCGACGATGTCAAAGAGCTTTGTGCCAGGATTGACATAGCTACCGACCTCTACGTAGCGCTTGTAGATCCGTCCTGAGATAGGCGCCTTGATAGAGGCATCGGTAAGGCGACTGCGACTAGATATGTATCGCCCCTGGGCTGCGACCATCTGCGTGTGCATCGTCGAGAGCTGCTGGTCGGTCACACCTCCCTGATCGTGCGCTTGTTGGAAGCGCTCGTAGTCCTTCTTGGCAGCTTCGTAAGCCACACGACTAGCCTTGGCATCGGCTCTAAGTGTCTCGGCATCGAGCTGTATGAGGAGCTTGCCCTTGGAGACATGGTCGCCCTCGTCGGCATAGAGTGAGACGATACGTCCGCCGAGGCTAGAGACGAAGGATAGATCTTGCACACCCTCCACGAGCCCATTGGCAGTGAAGTCTGCTGTATAGTCGCTCTCGCTGACTACCTCTGTGCGTACAGCCACGGCCGACTCCTCAGCGAGGAGCGCTTGTGTCTTGGCGGTGGTGGATTTCTTGTTCAGTACTAGGACTAGTACGATGAGTCCGATAGCTAGTACGATGGTTATCGGTAGATAGACTTTTCGTTTCATAACTAGATAAGTGTGATGCTGTTGAGTTGTTCTGTTATTTCATAAGGTCTCTCATCTCGCCTTTGCTCTTCTTGAGATCTATGTAGGCTTTGATATAGTCGCCGAGGGCGCTGGCGTAAGACATCTGCGCCTGCACGAGCGACTGACTCGCATTGAGCACATCAGAGAGCGAAGCTACACCGAGGGTGAAGTTTTGCTGTGCTAGGTCGAAGACTTGTGCTGCGAGGGTTTGGTTTTCCTTTTGTAGTGAGATCGTCCGCTGAGTGTCTTGTAGCTTGAGCGAAGCATTGAGATGCGCCATACGGAGTGACTGATCGAGAGAGCGTAGATCCTCCTGCGCCTTGAGCAGATCCATATGGCTCTCGCGCACCTTGGAGAGACGAGAGAGACCGCTAAAGATAGGCACCCGCAGGCTCAGCCCCAGCATCGCTGTCGGGTAACTGTACTGCGTATTGCCACCGCCAAAGAGCTTGTCGCTCATATAGTTGTACTGAGCATTGAAGGCGAGAGATAGGGTAGGGATGTAGTCATATCGCTTAGAGCGCTCCTGTAGCTGCGCCATCTTCTCACGCTCTTGCAGCTGCTGGTAGGCGATATGCTGCACTGGGTCAAAGGTTGCTGAGCCACTCTCGGCGATCTCCTGCTGAGCGAGTAGATCTAGGTCTAGCGGAGCGATCACGATCGGCTCTGTGACCTCTAGTCCCATCTGTAGCTTGAGGAGGTTTTTCTGCACCTCCAGTCCGCTCTCGATAGCTGCTTGCTGTGTCTTGAGGTTGGTTAGGTTGACCTTGAGACGATCTACGTCTACCTTTTTGATTAGACCACTGGAGTAGCTAGCCTCCATCGTGCTGAGCATCTTGTCCATTAGCTCTACACTATGTAGCATCTGCTCAGCTGCATACTGTGTGACTTGAGCTCCATAATATAGTGTCGCAGTCTGGGCGATCACATCCTCCTCGGTCGAGGTGGCTGCTAGTGCCGCCATACGCTCAGAGACCTTGGCAATGTCGAGCGTGTTAAAGAGCGACATGTTGAGTATCTGCTGATTGACAGCAACTCCAGCGTTGGCACTGTACTGCGTACCCATCTCGATGGTCATGTATTGCGAAGCGTTGGGGTCGCGCATCTTCTCGGGGAGCATATTGTTCATAAAGTTCGGCATGATGAACTTAGCCTTCTTTACGTTGTCATTTAGCGCAGCTGACCCACTGATCTGAGGCATTAAAGCTCCGATTACCTCTTTGCGAGCTTGCTTAGCTTTTTCCTGATCGTAGGACGACTTCTTGACATTGCTATTGTGCTGCACAGCATAGTTGAGGCATTGCTGTAGCGAGTAGCTCTCCTGAGCATAGCCTGAGGCTACAAGCAGGAGCAGGCTGATGAGGAGCAGCCTGATGCGACGATTAGATCTTATCATGATTATGGTGTATAAACTAATTACCTTGTGTCGAGACGATAGCCCGTAAGTGATACTGTAGTATGGAGGCAAAGTAGCTTCCCGAGGGCAACGGCTTGCTGCGTATCACCGCCTGTATGTAAAAGCCAAATATCGAGTAAGACATATACTCGCATACGAAGGGGATGTCTAGATCGGCCCTATAGAGACCTGCCTGGACGCCCCGCTGCAGATTGATCGTCATCTGCTCCTTGAAGTAGCTAGACCCCATGACATGCTCCAGCATCGCCTGATCGGGATTGCTACGCATCAAGTCGGAGAAGAAGACGGGGTTGAGCGTTACGAAGAGCTCGTCTAGCTGTGCGAAGCACCTCGTCAAGCTCTCTATGGCACTCACCTCCTCATCATCGAGTATCGAGAGCACACGCTGGAAGTCTCTCGAGATAGCGTGTACGCACTCCTTGAGCAGCTCCTCCTTGGAGCTGAAGTTATTGTAGAGGGTCTTCTTCGTGATCCCCATCTTGGTAGCCATCTCATCGAGCGATAGTCTGAAGCCCTCTTGCTTGAGTATGCTGATCGCCTTAGCTACATATTTATCCTTGCGACTATTTGTATTCATACCGGCCATATTTAATATGTTTGTATCTATAACTAGCACTATTTCGTCTTGTCTATGGCGCAAAGATACACTTTTTCTATTACAAAAGTGTAATCTGTGTAGTTTATCTCGATCTATTTGGTGAGATAAAGGAAAAATAGTCGGACTAGATCGTCCTTTCAAGTGACAAAAAGCTAGTATTAAAGCGCATCTACGAAGAAAAAGGGGACCCCTACGTAGGAAATCGAAAATCCTCACGTGGGGAAAAAACATTCTCCACGTGGAGGCGAAATGAAACTTCGGAGGAATCAAATGAAACTTCGGAGGAAATGAATCTCGTCCACGTGGAGAATAAAAAATAGCCACGTGGAAATCATCAAATCTCCACGTGGCTATTAATATTAGTGGTGTACTTGTGATAGAGTAACCCGCTTTGTGTGGTTCTCTTTAGTCACCCTGTCAAGAGGGTTCTTTGCTAGTCACCGATTATTGTCAAGGGGGATTGCCCCTATTTAGATATTAAGTTGCAGCTACTCCGTGATTACTCACGAGTCATAACCTTGTAAGTGATGCCGTTTAGTAGCAGTATGTAGCATCTGCTCGGCTCAAGTGTGATCTGGCTCATAGCAGGATAATCACCGTGAGCTACCATCGTACCATCTATGGTGTAGAGTGTCAGAGAGCTATGACCTGTAAGGATCAACTTGACTCCATCTATTGTGTAGGCAGGCGTTGCGACAACATCTTGCAGTGATGTGATCTGGCTTACCTTGACATTGTCTACCTGATAGGTTGTGGTTCGCTTGCTCTGAGAGCTATCATCGCCTTCGTACTCGAAGAGGATGAAGCTATTGCTGATGCCCTTAGGCAAGACGATGCTCTCTGTGGTGAAGTTGTCGGCATACCCCTGCTCAGGCTCCGTGGCGGTGAATGTCTTAAGCTCCTTAGTCAATTGTCCCTGAGCATCGTAGAGGCAGACTTTGAGGGTCGCTCCATTGCAGAATCCACTCTTAAGGTCAAACTGTAGCTCGTACTCCTTAGCAGCGTCTATCGCTACAAGAGGCGTAATGAGTCCTACGGTCAGTTGCTCGCCACTCTTAAATGCTGAGAACTGGGCATACTGATTACTATTGTACTCCTTGATAATCCATTGGCGAGTACCGACTAGTGCCTGTGAGCTCCACCCCTCGGGTAAGATGCCCGACTCAAAGTCCTCATTGAGAGAGATAGGCGTTGCCGTTGTGTCAAAGTGGTAGGAGCCTTGGGTCGGTTCGTCGTCATCGTCATTGTCATCATCTTCCTCGCCCTCCACGGTAGCTAGCACAGGGATCGCGAGAGATGCCTCGCCACTCTTTACTAGGATCTTGGTAGCAAATGATCCAGACTTCTTAGCGTCAAAGGAGATTATTATATCTCCGCCCTCCTTGGGTAGGGTCGTGGGGCTGATGGTAAAGCCCTCATCTCCCTCTAGGGATATCGTCATATCCTCGCTTAAGCCCTCTCCAGTAAGCCTGATCTGATACTCATCACGCTCACCGATGAGAAACTCTCCAAAGTCTACACGAGACTCACTCGCCTTGATGCTACCCGATGAGGGCTGGTCGCTCTCGGCGTATACCTTAATATTGTCTAGGCGGTAAGCGGTCGTACGCTTCAGGCTCTTGTCGTTACTGTCTAGCCCTTTGTACAAAAAGGCGATAAAGCTATCATCACAGCCTGAAGGTAACAAGATCTCCATCGGTGTGAAGTCATCTCTCCACAATACATTGTCGGTGTGGGTGAGTGTCGTGAGTTCCTTGACGACCTTACCCGTCTTGTCTAGGAGTAGGACGGAGAGCTCAGCTCCATTGGCAAAGCCCCAGTTGTAATCGAAAGATAGCGTGTAGCTCTTTGTCGGATCCATATCGATCAAAGGTGTCGTCACGGCTGTCTCGACCTCTACACCTAGACCAAAAGGATTGATCTGTAGAAACATGTTATTGCTGTAATCTCTGACCTCCCACGCTACACGACCTTTGAGAGGGATTTGATCCCACCCCTTGGGAAGATTGTAGCCAGAGTCGTCCCATCCGTATGGCTCAAAGTCCTCATCGAGAGCTTGCGGAGTCATAGTGACATTCACATTGTAGGGATTAGAGGGATCCAAGCCACGTCCGTAGAGCATAATCCCCTCATAAAGATCTCCAGCCGTTGCGGAGAGAGAAGCGGAGTGACTACCGCCCTCTGTGGGGTGATAAGTGATGATCAGCTCTCCACCCTCCTTAGGTAGGGTAGTGGTACTCAGGGTAAAGACCTGGCTACTATCGACGAGTGAGAGCTGTATGTCTTCAGGGAGGTTGCGTCCGAGGAAGGTAATAGTGTAGGTATGATCCTCGTTGATCGCACGGCTATAGAAGTCGTAGCTACTTACGGAGGCTGTGAGCTCTTGCTCAGCGTTGGCAGGCTCTATGACGATGTCATCGATCTCGTAGGTCGTGGTCATAATCGGGCCTTGCGTATTGTCATCATTGCCGATGTACTCAAAGCATATATAGCCTGGCTCTGTCATGTCTGGTAGGTAGAGTATGTGCTCATCCCAAAAGGGAGCCCAGTCTGGATGGCTCTCTTTGATGAACTCCTCGAGGACTTGTACCACATTGCCATTGCGATCGAGTAGCTTCGTCACGAGCTTTGCTCCATTGGCATAACCTGTATGACTCCAGAAGTTTAGCTGATAGCCCCGCCCCTCATTCTCAGGGAACTCAATCAGGGGAGATACAAAAGCGGTGGTACACTTGCTCCCCGATTGGAAAGCGGTCATACGTAGTGCTGTATTCTCGTCAAAAGTCTTAAGGACCCACTTGCGTGATCCCTCTAGAGATACATTGAGCCAGTCAGTAGGGATTTGCTCATCTTCGAAGTCTAGGTCTATCGTCGTGCAGGCGATAGGGGTAGCAGTCGGATCTACTCCGTAGGGATTGCTCTGAGCGTGTGAGGAGCTCAGTAGTCCTAGGAGTAGTAAGGTGAAGAGGTAAAGTCTTTGTCTCATAGTAAAGTGATAAGGTTTATAATAATCAGGCTTGATGATGCGTAGTCTCTATCTAGAGCGCACCACAAGGTACTGCCCACTAGAGCAGTTGCGGAGACAAAGATATGCTGATGATGTGAAGGGGGCGTTACTATGGGTGCAATCTCGTATTAAGGCTGCCAGAGAGCTGATTGTGGAGCTGTCGTAAGACGAGGAGCGACTCGGGACCCATATTGAAGAGCAGGTCGAAGATACTGAGATTGGCGATGAAGCCGAGCGACCTTGCGAAGACTTGGTAGTACGGGACGGAGGCGATAGCCTCTTCGGTGGCTGTGCTGGCGGTGGAAAGGGGCGGCAGGAGCTGTGAGCAGACGTCAGCTGAGGCACCGATATACTGCTCTGTCTCTCGCCACTGGTAGGGGAGTCGAATGAGTTGGCAGATGCGCATGATGAGCCACTGGTTATGCTGATAGAGCGATATGGCTCGGTGCGACTTGTCGAGGTAGAGTGGTGCTAGGTCGGGTGCGTAGTACTCGTAGTAAGGTGACGCGCCGTAGCAGGTCTCTATGGTGTACCAGTGCTTGTGCCGCCAGTTGTCATGCTCTGCGATCTGCACCGACTGGATAGGGCACTGCTGTGAGGAGCCCGCTAGGACGGGAATAGAGAGCTTCATCACCCCCTCGGCACCTACGATGGCGCAGCGATTGCGGTAGGTCTGCTTCTGATAGTACTCGTGTGCCTCAATACGGGTGGAGCTGTCGAGTAAATAGCTCATATAGGCGACCGAAGGAGCGTATGCCGTGGGTAGCACTACCATATTACTGTCGCTGTGATTGCTGAGCGGTGAATCGGTCCGAGGTGGCGTGAGTCTATCGTCTCGGTCGTGAGCGGGGGCTTGGCTAAGAGCCAATACTCATCGGCTGCCAAGACCACTTCGTAACTGCTTTGCTGTAAAGGCTGGGGGAGTGGCATGATAAAGGTTTGCCGACCACGCTTGCCTAGGACAAGAAGTTTGCCCTCGGCAAAGCGTAAGGTGTCGCTTGGCTCGCCCACGACTCGTAGCATCATCTTGCTCCCAGCTAAGCTGTCAGAGGTTAGCGTGAGGAGTACATCGTCGCCTCGATGTGGCTGTGCGATGCGACTCATCAGGTGATAGCTGCTACCATCAGGTGTCGGCTGGCGATAGACAAAGCAGAAGAGACGTCCGACGATGATGAGTCCTACTATGATCGTCGGAAGTACCCAGCGTAGCCAGGTGGCTCGTCTCCTCGTCGCTATGTCAGAGTGGCTGACCATGTATCGTGTGCATCATACGTCTCCAACGTATCTTGCCATTCCAAAGACCTAGATCCTTGTCTAGCGATAGCCAGAGTAGAGTTGGACGACCTGCGATATGATCCTCGGGAACGAAGCCCCAATAGCGACTATCGGCCGAATTGTGACGATTGTCACCCATCATATAGTAGTAGTCCATCTCAAAGGTGTAGTGCGTAGTGGGCTCCCCGTCAATGAGGACGGAGCCATCGGGACGCTGCTCGAGGGCGTGCCCCTCATAGTTGTGTATACACCGGCTGTAGAGTGCTAGGGCTTCGGGCGTTAGCTCGATGGTGAGTCCCTTGCGTGGTATCTGTAGCGGTCCGTAGTTGTCACGGGTCCAGCCGAGGTCATAACCTACGGGGTAGAGATTGGTATTGGGATCTTGTGATACAACGATCTTAGCGACACGGCTATCACTGGCTAGCTGCTGGCGCATAGTCTCCGTGAGTGGCAGCAAGTAAAGTGCCTGCACGTCGCCCAGATCAATGCCTGTCAAGCCCATCTCCTCTAAGTCGGCCGTCGTGAGCCGTGACGCAGAGACCACGTGCTGGTCATCGAGACTAATGCCTAGATGCTTGAGTTCCTCAGCTGAGAAGCGTCCTCCACGGGTGCAGACCCAGTAGTTGAGCTGCATATGCTCGGGGCGGTCCTGTAGCTTGCCATCGATATAGATGTCATTGTTACGTATCTCGATGAGATCGCCGGGTAGTCCCACACAGCGCTTCACATAGTGGTCACGACGATCCACGGGACGATAGACGATCTTGCCAAAGACCTCGGGCTGAGCCTCCAGAGCAGCTCGTCCGCCATACATCTCCTTGAGGTAGTAGTAGTCGGGGTTGGTCACCTTGGTCGTGACGGTGTCGCCCGTGGGGAAGTTGAAGACGACCAGGTCGCCACGCTGTACCTTTCGGATGCCTTTGAGGCGCTTGTAGGAGAGCTGTGGCTTGCTGAGGTAAGACTCACGGCCGAGGAAGCGGTTTTGCGTTAATGGCACCTGCAGCGGAGTCATCGGCATACGGGGGCCGTAGGTCACTTTGTCCACAAAGAGGTAGTCACCGACGAGGAGCGTCTTCTCTAGTGAGGAGGTGGGGATGGCAAAGTTCTGAATGAAGAAGATGCTGAGCAGATGCACGCCGATGACTGCCCAGAGGAGGTCTGCCAGCAGAGAGACGAAGCCTCGCAGCGTCTTATTCTTGATGTTGCGATACCAAGACCAATTGATGAGCTTGGTAAAGTAATAGTCTAGGATAAAGGGGAGGAAGATGAGCCAAAAGGGACCAGCCCAAAGGACGCAGAAGAAGAGGTAGAGGATTGGTATCGCGATGGCTACAATCTTCTGAAAGAGGGACTTGTCTTGCCAGTGAAGCTTCAGTTTCATAGCGTGAAGGGTGTGTGGGTACGGCTATTTGTGTAGGATAAGGTCACGCATAGACCAGACGCCTACGGGGTGCTGCAGGAGATACTCCGCAGCGAGGGTGGCTCCTAGCGCAAAGCCCCGACGGCTATAAGCCTCGTGGCGTAGCGTTATCTCATCGATGTCAGAGTGATAGATGACTGAGTGGATACCAGGCACCTCGCCCTCACGGATTGCCTCGATGCCGAGAGAACCGTCGTGAGTCTCTACTCCTAGATGCCAATCGTGTAGTGAGGTGGTCTGCTCGATCAGCCCCTCGGCAAGTGTGATCGCAGTGCCACTAGGCGCATCAAGCTTGTGTATGTGATGCGTCTCCTGAATGCGTGGTGTGTACTCGGGATAGGGAGCCATGAGCTGTGCGAGCTGCTCGTTGAGGATCATCATCAGATTCATTCCGAGGCTAAAGTTGGACGCAGCAAAGAGTCCTCCACGACCAGAGCTTTGCACCTCAGCCTTGAGTGCCTCTAGTTGCTCCTTCCAGCCCGTACTGCCCGTGACTACGGGTAGTCCCGCCTTTAAGGCAGCTTGGCAAAGCTGATAGCCACTCTCAGGGGTGGAAAACTCAATGGCGACATCGGCCTTCTGCAGAGAACCATCCTCTAGTAAGGCAGCGTCAGCCTTATCTATGCGAGCAACTACCTCATGTCCGCGCTGGGTGGCGACCTCTTCGATCATGTGTCCCATGCGCCCATATCCGAGTATAGCGATTTTCATAGTAGTTAGTAGCGGGTTAATTAGCAGGCGTGCGTGAGGAGCGATATGTCTCCTCACAGCACACGTAGTGTAGGGTTTACTTCTTAGCTTCCTTGGTCTCCTTAGAGTCCTTAGACTTAGTCTTGTAGGCAGCGTTGAGGAAGTCGAGGACTTCTTGGGTAATGTCAAAGCTTTCGCCAGCGTACATGACCCCTTCTAGACCTACGGAGGTGAGGATCAGGTCATACTTCTTATCCGCGTTGAAAGCTTTGAGCTGAGTGGTCACTTCGTCGTGTAGTGCCTTCTGTGCATCTGCTTGTGCTTTCATCGCCTCCTCGGCATAGCGCTGCTCCAGCCGAACGCCCTCTTGCTGCATAGCTGTGATGCGCTTCTCCTCGGCATCGACCTGAGCCTGAGAGGTGAAGAGACCTTTCTGAGCCTTCTCCATATAGCTGGCGTAGGCCTCTTGGGCTTTCTGAGCTTTGTTGGCTAGTGTCTGCTGATTGCGCTTGAGCTGAGCCTCTATCTGCTTGTTGGCCTGGGTGTAGTACTCATAGTTCTTATAAAGTGAGTCGAGAGATACGACACCTATCTTGAGCGTGTGATCGCTAGTAGGGGTGCTCTCTGTGGGTGCTCCCGAAGTGGTGACCTGCTCTTCAGCCTGCTTCTTTTGGCAGCTACCGAGTAGGAGAGACGCAACGAGTAGGGAAAGTAGGAGGATTGATTTCTGATTCATATAAGTTATAGTGTTGATTGACTAGTATGATAGGAGAGAGGATTATTGCGGATCATCGGCTAGACGGTCGGCTAAGTTTTGCCGTGAGGCTAGCTCCGCCATCTGCTTGTTGGCACAGCCTATACCTCTCTTCTTAAGAGCTTTACTATCCTCTATATGAGAACTCTGAGGACTCTTGTCGCCCTTGACAATCAGTCGTAAAGCGAGTAGAACCACGGCGAGTCCGATGAGGATAATGGATATGATGATGAGTTTCATAGTTTTTCTTAGTATATTTGCAGAGAGAGTAGCACAGCGCTGCAGCTCTCAGGTAGACAAAGGTATACCTTTTGTCGGACTTACGCACGCATTTGATAAGACAAACTGATGACGTGCGGTAGTTAACAAGCTAATATTCTAACCTTTTCAAAGCAATAAACGATGCAAATAACAGATCTAACTCACATGCCCATCTGGCAGCACTTCTACGAAATCACCAAGATCCCTCGCCCCTCAAAGCATGAGGAGCAGATACAGGCTTTCCTTAAGAAGTTTGCCGAGGAGCATAACCTAGACTATGCGCAGGATAAGACAGGCAACATCGTCATCCGCAAGGGTGCTACGCCTGGTATGGAGGACCGCGAGACCATCATCCTCCAGGGACATATAGATATGGTCTGCGAGAAGAATAGTGACGTAGAGCATGACTTCTACAAGGATCCTATCAAGACAAAGATCACCGATGGGTGGATTCACGCTGAGGGTACGACCCTAGGTGCTGACAACGGTATCGGCGTCGCTGCAGGACTCGCTGTCCTAACCGACCCCACCGTAGAGCATGGCCCCATCGAGTGCCTCTTCACGGTAGATGAGGAGACTGGTCTGACGGGTGCTATGGGTATCGAGCCCGGCTTCGTCGAGGGACGCATCCTCCTCAACCTCGACAGTGAGGACGAGGGCGAGATGTTCATCGGTTGCGCTGGCGGTATGGGTACGATGGCTTTCTTTGACTACACCTCTGAGGCTACACCCGCTGGGCAGATTGCTCTCGAAGTAAAGGTAAGCGGTCTCAAGGGCGGACACAGCGGTGGCGATATCCATGTCGGTCTAGGCAATGCTAATAAGCTCCTCGTGCGCTATCTATATAAGGTACTCAAGGAGGTGCCTGAGATGCGCCTAGCTACGATCGATGGCGGTAATCTACACAACGCCATCCCTCGTGAAGCTAAGGCTGTCATCACCATCCCTGCTAATCGCAAGGAGGATCTAGCTATCTGGGCAAACGAGATGGACGCTGAGTTCCGCAATGAACTCAAGAAGGTCGATCCTAATGTCAACCTCCGTGTGGAGACGACCACAACGCCTAAGGAGGTTGTCGATGCTAAGACGGCTGACACGGTCATTCGCACGCTCTACGCTTGTCCTCACGGTGTGATGGGTATGAGCCACTCGCTAGAGGGACTCGTAGAGACCTCTACCAATCTAGCTAGTGTCAAGATGCAGGAGGGTAATGTGATCAGCATCGAGACGAGCCAGCGCAGCTCTACTGAGTCGCTCAAGGAGGATGTGGGCAATATGCTCCTTGCTCTCTTCGAGCTAGCAGGTGCACGCACTGAGGTTCGTGACGGCTATCCTGGTTGGGCGCCTAACCCCGACTCTGAGATCCTAAAGGTTGCTGAGAGCACCTATCGCGAGCTCTTCGGCAAGGATCCCGAGGTTAAGGCTATCCACGCTGGTCTCGAGTGCGGACTCTTCCTCGCAAAGTATCCTTACCTTGATATGGTCTCCTTTGGTCCGACGATGCGTGACGTACACTCACCCGCAGAGCGTATGGAGATCAAGACGGTGGAGATGTTCTGGCGTCACCTCGTAGCGATCCTCAAGAACGCTCCTAAGCGCAAGTAATCATATCTAAGATTGCTGGTCTACTAGTCAGCAGTACCAATAACAAGAAGGCTCAGTCGCAGTGATGCGGTTGAGCCTTCTATACTTTAGGTATCCCTCCACTTTAAGGCAATAACGAGTTTTAGGAAGCTTTGCTCCAATATCTAAAGCGGGATGACTCTCCTCTTTTCTGAAAAAGTACACACTCAGCGTGGCTCCGAAGAAGCGACTTTAGCTTTCGTGGAAATAAAAATAGCCACGAAGGATGTGGTGTTTCCTTCGTAGCTATTGGGGGGAGTATGATGTGGGGATCAGCGAGTAAGTAGTACGACGGCTTGCGCTGCGATGCCCTCGCTATTGCCTAGCGGTCCGAGATGCTCGTGGGTGGTCGCCTTGACATTGACGCAAGGAGTGTCGAGTAGCTCCTCGAGGTGCACTATCATCTGCGGTATATGAGGCGAAAGCTTAGGTTGCTGAGCGATGATGGTGAGGTCGGCATTGACCACTTGATAACCAGCTTCGCGTACCATCTGCATAACGGTGGCGAGGAGCTGAGTGCTGTCGGCACCACGGTATCGCTCGTCGGTGTCGGGGAAGTGATGGCCGATGTCTCGCTGACCGATAGCTCCGAGGAGTGCATCCATCAGAGCGTGCAGTGCTACGTCTGCATCGGAGTGACCGAGCAGTCCCAGTGGGCTGGGGATGCGTATGCCACAGAGGATGAGCGGTCGGTCTGGCGTGGTGCGATGGATGTCGTAGCCAGAGCCTATGCGATAGCTGCAGGTCATGCTTGCGGTAGCTTACTTGAGTAGCTCACGAATGCCGTCAAAGTCGAAGGCGATGGTGAAGCGGAGTGTCTGGTCGAGCGGGTTGCTCTGGACGGTCGAGACGAGGTAAGAGGCGTCGATGCTAAAGACGTTCATCTTGAAGCCAGCACCAGCGGTGAAGTACTGGAGGTTACCTTTGTCAGGGTGCAGGTAGTGGTAGCCCGCACGTAAGAAGAAGCGGTTGTTGTAGCTGTACTCAGCACCGAATCGCAAGGAGACCTCCTGTAGCTCCTCCTTGAAGCCACCTGGTGCATCAGCCCACGAGGTGAAGATACCTGCGATGGAGGAGGTGTTGAGATACTTCTCACGAGCAGCGTCGTATGCCTCAGGGTTTGCTTGATCCTTGACAGGAGGGGTCGGGACGAGGAGCTTGTTTGCCTCCACGTTGAAGGCCAGCGCATTGTACTCATCAAAGGGGTAGAGAAGTCCTGTACCGAGCGAGAGATTGGTCGGGATAAACATACTGGTGGCACCGTTGTCGTAAGAGATCTTGGTACCGATGTTCTTAATGTTGAAGCCAAAGGTCCACAAGCTCTCGGCAGAGCCTAGGTCAAAGTAGCGATTGTAGAAACCCGCAATGTCTGCTGCAAAGGCATTGCCAGCGCTCTTCTCACCCGTTGCGAGGTTGTTGTCGGCACGTATGTAGCGCAGAGCGACCGCCATCGAGTAGCTGTCAGAGAGTTGTAGTCCGTAGCCAAAGTCTACGGCAAACTCATTGGGGTGCGCCTCACCGAGAGACTCAGACATAGGACCAAACTGCTCGATAGCACCAAAGGAGAAGTAACGTATCGAGGCACTCAGTGCTTGGTTGCTCTCACGACCTATCTTGTAGTAGCCGACTAGCTCCATAAGCTTGATATCCTTGACCAGCTTAGCGAGCCAAGGTGTGTAGGACATACTGATACCCGCCTTGCTACTGAGGAAAGCGTACTTAGCGGGGTTGAAGTACTGAGACTGTACGTCAGGCGTGGTCGAGACACCCATATCGGCTAGACCTGCAGCACGGGCACTCGGGTTGATATTGAGTGAGGGTACTGAGGTGAGGACTGGATTGAAGCGTCTGTCTTGGCTCACCTCTTGTGCTGTGAGGTGAGAGGTTAGCGACCCCAAGGCTAGGAGTAGGAGGGCGGTTATGCGTAGATTGCGAAGTTTCATAGAGTCTATTGATTTACTGAACTAACGGCAATGGACGGCTGTTTATTGTATTACTTGTTGTTAGACCGATACGATGCCCCAGGAGGAGCGGTCGAGATTGCGGTAGTTGATCGCCTCGCTGATATGCTTGAGCGAGATCTGCTCAGAGCCATCGAGGTCGGCGATGGTGCGAGCCACCTTGAGGATACGGTCGTAAGCTCTCGCAGAGAGGTCGCGCTGTATCATCGCCTGACGCAGTATCTTCATAGCGTCGCCCTCGACGTAGGCGAACTGCTTCATCAAGCGTGGGGTCATCTGTGCATTGCAGTGGATGCCAGGGTAGGGAGCGAAGCGTCGCAGCTGTATCTCTCTCGCCTTGATGACCCGCTCGCGGATCGCAGCACTACTCTCAGAGGGGCGACGATCGGAGAGGGAGTCAAAGTCTACGGGACGGGTCTCGATCTGTATGTCTATGCGGTCTAAGAGAGGACCGGAGAGCTTTTGCAAGTATTTAGCGGGCGCACCAGGTGGGCAGGTACACTCACGGTTAGGGTCGTTGTAGTAACCACAAGGACAGGGGTTCATCGCAGCTACCAGCATGAAGGAGGCTGGATAGCTAAAGGTCGCCTTGGCACGAGAGATGGTGATGGTGCGATCTTCGAGTGGCTGACGTAGCAGCTCGAGGGCTACACGATTGAACTCGGCCAGCTCGTCGAGGAAGAGAACCCCGTTGTGTGCCAAGCTCACCTCGCCTGGACGTGGGGTCGTGCCACCGCCCACAAGCGCTACATTGGAGATGGTGTGGTGCGGTGAACGAAAGGGGCGACTCTTCATCAGGGATACGCCTCCCTTGAGAGCACCCGCTACAGAGTATATCTTAGTTGTCTCGAGAGCTTCGTGGAGGGTGAGCGGTGGAAGGATCGTGGGGAGACGCTTGGCGACCATTGACTTGCCCGATCCAGGCGAACCGATCATAATGATGTTGTGCCCTCCTGCAGCTGCGACCTCCATGGCTCGAACGAGGGCGGGTTGCCCCTTGACCTCGCTGAAATCTACCGAAGAGACGCACTGCTGCTGAGCAAACTCCTCGCGGGTGTTGACTACCGTCGGTTCTAGCTTAGCTCTTCCTGCGAGAAAGTCTATCACCTCTCTGAGCGATTCGACACCATACACCTCTAGATCGTTGACGACGGCAGCTTCGCGGGCGTTTTCTTTTGGCACGATAACCCCTTTGAACTTCTGCTCTCGTGCCATAATAGCCATCGGGAGTATCCCTTTGACAGGCTGCAAGGTGCCATCGAGAGATAGTTCGCCAGCCATCACAAAGTTTGCCAGAGGCTCCTCGGGGATGATCTCATTGGCCGCAAGCAGTGCTACAGCGATCGGAAGGTCAAAGACAGTGCCCTCCTTGCGCACATCGCCTGGGCTCAGGTTGATGACCGTCTTGTAGCTCTTGGGATGTGCGCCACTGGAGTCGCAAGCGGTGTAGACACGCGAGAGCGACTCACGCACGGCCGCATCGGGCAGTCCCACCATACTAATGTTAAAGCCCTTGGAGACACTGAGCTCTACGGTGACGAGGAGCGCATCGAGGCTGACGAGGGCTGAGGAATAGGTCTTGACGAGCTTACTCATTGTATCGGAAATAAGAGGTGGAGTCCACGACGAGTGTGTGGTTACTGTCGGTATGGTAGTGCATCACGCCAGCCTGTCTGTCTGGAGCTAAAGATCTGTAGAGCTGCACACGAAGTGGCTCAGGTGCATCAATGATGTAGTTGTAAGCGCCTAGACGATTGGCTATCTGAGCTAACGAGTCTACGCTCCCGAGAGGTAGCAGAAGTGTGATCGACTGCTGGGAGCCTTGCGGTATGCGCACCTTTTGCCACTCAATATCTGTGCCGTAGAGGATGCGCCCCTGTGGATAGCTGGAGGCTTGCCATATGATCGTGTCCTTCTTATTGATAGCCCGTAGAGTGGGGTACTCCTTTTGTGCTGCGGACGAGGGGGGGACGACAAATTGATAAATCTCAGGCGTGAAGAGAGCTGAGTCTATGGAGCCATCCGTGAGTGCCTGACGAAACTGCGACAAGCCGTCCTCGTAGAGAGACATAATTTCCAGCGCCCAGTCCATCTGTGCAGCATAGCGTGTCTGCTCCTTCTCCTTGAGGTTTGAGGCAAAGGCGATGAACTGCTGCATTACCAGCTTCGCATTCTTATTGGCATTGTCAAAGTCGTTGTCAGCGACCGCCTTGTCATAAGCACGTAGGAGCGGTGCGGCTTCCTTTAGGAAAGCTTTGTATCCCGTCCTCTTAGCTTCGTCTAGGTCGTAGCAGTTGTGCGGTGAGGCAACCTCTAGATGAAAGCGTATCTTGCTCTGATTCTGCAGGTCTAGCGGGTAATATTGCTCGAAGGAGCCCACAACGAGGTACGCCTCGTAGATAGAGTCTCTATCGAAGGAGTAGGAAAAAGCTTCGCCGACCTTGGTAAAGGTAAGCGTGTCAATCTGTACTCCGCCACTCTGTAGCGTATAGAGGAGTGCCGTGTAGCCCGTGTTGTCCGCCTTGTCGCTGTCGATCTCAATCTGCACCTGACCACTCTGACAGGATACAAGGTGGAGCGCGTAGACCAATAGGAGAACAAGAGGACTAAAGAGATGCCTCCAGGGTCTCGATAGTCGTGAGTACGGGAGACTACACCATGCTTTAGAAAAGGGTCTTGTCATATCTCAATAGTCCTCTAGCTAGTTGGTAGTGAAAGCGTTATAGCACCTTAAAGAGTTCGTCAATAGGACGCTTCTCCTTAGGCTCGAGTGTGTTGTCTGCTGGCAGCTTTCCAAAGGGCATCTGAGCGACTAGGTTCCACTCGGCTGAAACCCCAGCGAGCTCCTTGATCTTGTCATCCACCATACCGGTGTAGTGCTGTAGATTACAGCCGAAGCCTAGCTGAGAGAGTCCTAGCCAAGCGAGCAGCTGGTGGCTGCCTTGCACCTCATGAGCCCAGCGGGCGAAGTTGTCTGCATAGAGGGGCATCTGCTCTTGTAGCCCTTTGGTGACAGTGGTGTCGTCAAAGAAGAGCAAGGTCGCAATGCCACTGCGAAAGGCTGAGTTGAGCTTGGGCGCTGTCTCCTCCTCGTAGCGCTCCTTACCGATGATGTCGATGAGCGCATCTTCGATGAGCTGCCAATGCGCTAGATGCTGCTCACCCGTCAGCAGCACAACGCGTACAGGCTGTGAATTGAAGGCGGAGGGAGCCTTCTGCAGTATATGCTCTATAAGCTCCTCGACCTGCTCCTGTGGGGCGACCCACTCGGCAGATATTTGGTATTGACTACGTCGCTTATTGAGTAGCGTGTATAGAGAGTCTAGGGAAGTATTGGGTTGATTAGTCATATTGTAATAGTGTAAGTCGTTAGTTAAGACTCTGCAGTTGCAGAGCTATGTCTTTGTCGCATCCAGCGCTCGATGATCTCGGCGATCTCTTGCAGTTGCTCTCGCGAGGTGCTGGTAGCTCCGCACACGCCGATAGACTCCTCGTGTGAGGGGACTAAGTCGTAGGTTAGTTCGGAGGGGTAGGTGATAAAAGTCGTATTGGGATTGACCTCGAGGCAGTTCTGATAGAGGACACGCCCGTTAGAACTCTTCTGATCGGAGACAAAGAAGATGCGATCGTGGCTCTTGGCAAAGGCTCTGATATTGGGAATGCGACGTGCCACCTGCTGGCAGATGGTGTTGTGATAAATAAGCGTTGCCGTGCCACTCAGACGGCTCTTGATGAGCGAAAGCATCTTCTCGAGCTGATCCTCCTGCATAGTAGTCTGAGAAAAGAGTTCGATCGAATGTGAGAAGTCGATCAAGTCTAAGTCCTTAGGCTCTCGCACTACAATCGCCTTCCCATCGGTCTGTCCGACCAGCCCATTGACCTCTGCATGTCCAGGCTTACCGAAGATGACGATCTGCGTATCATCCTCCAAGTGCTGAAGGTACGCTTGTCTCACCTTCTGCTGTAGTCTCAGCACGACTGGGCAAGTCGCATCAACCACCTCTATGCCATGCTCTGCAGCGTAAGTATAAGAGGAGGGAGGCTCACCATGAGCTCGGTATAGTACCCGTGCATTGCTCAGACGGCTAAACTGCTCGTGGTCTATCGTCCGCATACCGAGAGACTCTAGCCGGTCCACCTGAGCGCGATTGTGGACGATGTCTCCGAGACAGTAGAGAGGCTCGCCCTGCTCCTGGAGCAAAATCTCCTCCGCACGAGAGACCGCCTTGATGACGCCAAAGCAGAAGCCCGACTCGGGGTCTATCTCGACACGTCCTATTTGATTGCTTGCTTTCACTCTTATCTACTTCTGCTCCCTCTGTCGTGCTAGAGCTAGAGCCATCGCAGCTTGCTCATCTATAGAGAGTACACTATTATCTATGACGACAGCGTCCTCAGCTTGGCGGAGCGGGTTGATCGCTCTGTGTGAGTCTCGGTAGTCGCGATCCTCCAGATCAGCCGATACCATCTTCATCGTTGTGGTCTGGTCGCCTTTACCACGTAGCTCATCGTAGCGTCGCTTTGCTCGCACCTCTGGGGTTGCTGTGAGAAAGATTTTGAGCTCAGCCTCTGGGAAGACAACCGTCCCTATATCTCGACCATCCATCACGATACCGCCCGCCTCGCCCAGACGCTGCTGCTGAGCCACAAGTAGCGTACGTACGAAGTCATAGCTCGCCACGACACTAGCTGGGCGAGATACCTCTAGCGTGCGAATCTCAGACTCCACATCCTCACCATTGAGGAGCGTGTGTCCCGTCTGAGGGTCAAAGGTCACCTGCACCCCCTCCAGCTCCTGACGTAGCTTATCTAGGTCAGACTGCTCACCATCCCATAGCTTACGGCGCATCGCAAAGAGAGCCACGGCACGGTACATCGCGCCACTATCCACGTAGGTGTAGCCTAGGTCCTTAGCAAGCGCACGTGCTAGCGTACTCTTGCCGCAGGCACTGTAACCATCGATCGCTATCTGTATCTTCTTAGTAGACATACTTGTCATTGCCAAAGGTTGTGGAGAATGAAAACATCAACCCCAACATCTGTGGAGTATAATAGGTTGCGCCAAGCGCTAGGCGGTAGTGTCTCTGGTTAAAGCCCACACCAGCCGACAGACCACTCAAGCTTTTAGCTTCTCGCTCCGAGAGGTCCACCGCTTGTTTCGCATTGTACCCGATGCCGACCCAAAACTGCTCAGACGGTACAAACTCTACACCACCAGCGAAGTGGCTCGCTATGCGTATGCCAGTCGACCGCCCCGCACCCCAGGTCTGTATATTATAAGGAGTCAGGCCTTGTAGTGTGAGGTGAAAGCGTATCGGAGCATGCGCCAGTCTCTGAGACATACCGAGACGCACGTCCCACTGCGGCATACGACGGGAGAGGCCGTAGCTCTTGAGCATACCGCCCACATTAGAGATGGTCATACCTATCGAGGTGCCCCAGTCGGAGCGGTAGTAACTCAGACCCGCATCAGCTACAAGCGCAAAGGCCGAGTAATGCTCGATCTGCCCGTAGAGCATCTTAAGTGCTAATCCACCACGCAGTCGGTCGGTCAAGTCGTAGCTGTACAGTCCCGAGAGCGCCATCTCCATCGCCTGAAAAGGAGCCGTAGCCACCCCCTGCGTATTGTATCCCTGCATTTTGCCATAGTATGTACTGCGCAGAGCGACCGCCCAGGCGCCACGCTCACCGACAGGTAGTCCGTAGAGTGCATTGGCACTGTGCGTGCCTCGCATATAGTTGAAGTAGGAGAGAAACATTCGTCCTGCCACTTCATGACCATAGAGTGCGGGGTTGTCCAGAGCTAACCCAGGGTTTGCATCTATATAGGAGATGACTTTGCCACCCATAGCGAGCGACTGTGCTGAGGGGGGCTGTAGCAGGAAGCCAAACGTATGAGCCTCCTGCCCCCGTACAGTCGTATAGGGGAGAAGACCGAAAAGTAGTAGGAGTACTGAACTCCAGAGAGATGCTCGAGGCATAGATGTGCTGTAGAGGGACTACCCGTCGTTACGTCCGAAAAACCTCAAGAGGTATAGGAATAGGTTGATAAAGTCTAGATAGAGCGACAAGGCACTGATGATCGCTAGTCGTCCTACCTGCGTATCGTCATAGAGGTCACTCGCAGTAGCTAGACGCTTCACACGCTGCACATCATAAGCGGTCAGAGCGGTAAAGAGTACTACTCCGATGATGCTAATGATCCAGTCGAAACCACTCGAGCGAAGGAAGATATTGACCAGCGAAGCAATGATAAGGCCTATCAGCGCCATCATTAGGATAGAACCCATCTTAGATAGATCCCGCTTGGTTGTAGCGCCCACGAGCGCCATCACGCCAAACATGCCAGTGGTTATGAAGAAGGTCTTCGCAATAGACCCGAGACTATACGCTAGGAAGATGAAAGAGAGTGTCGCACCGTTGAGCACCGAGTAGACGATCAGCATCACTGTCGCAGTCGTCACACTCATCTTGTTGATGCGAGCTGAGAGGACGAAGACCAGTACTAGCTCAGCGATGATCAATAGCCACATAGCTCCTGATGAAGCTATCTGGTAGAAGAGTCCAGAGTTTACGACTCCCATAGCGGTCAGCGCCGTGATCAGCAGGCACATAGTCATCCAGCCGAAGGTTTTGCGCATCACCTTGCTAACCATAGGAGTGACCATATAGGTTTGCCCTTGTGGTGTCGTATAGTCAGAGGGATTGTAGGGAGGGGGTGTTGTCATAAGATTGTGATATCAAAGTGTTACATAGTCTTGTCAGTATCAGATAGGGGAGTGAGAGAGAAGTTTAACGCTTCCCATCTAGTGTTTCTAGTGTTGCCGAGTCCAGAACCTCATCTTTCACTATGTGTTTCGGTTGCTGGGTCAGTCCTAGCTTCGACTCGTTGCAGAGTGTGTAGGAGAGCCGATCCGTCACATGTAGGTAGCACTCAGCGCTGTCAGAGAGTAGCACATCAGCCTCTTCGACAGTCAGTGTGTCAGCTTGCATCACAGAGCGATCGGAGGCTGTCAGCGATAGTTCCTTGGTCTGTCCGAGGAGTGTAGCACGTCCTGACCCAGTCGCGGTGATATGAGCATGACCCTCAGATTGTAGTACCGTACGTATTATAGGAGAGCCACTATAACTTACGAAGGACTGGTCACATGAGAGGTAGAGATTCGCTTTTGCATTGCCTCGCAACTGCACCTCAGCATAGTGTGCATCGATGGTCAAGCCCTCTACCTGCCCACCAATCTGTAGTAGGTCAAAGGGTGTCTCGAGCTTGTTGCATCCCGTCGCCACCACCTTGGCATCACCGACCACGCGCAGCTGGCTGAGGGAGGGTAGTGTAAGCTCGGCAAAGACCTCTCCCTGTACCCAATGGCTGCGATAGGGTAGACGTCTGATGGATAGCGTGTTATCGGCTACGCGAACCTTCACACGACGTCTTAGAGCATTGGGATAGGAGACTCTGAGTGAGGCGTGTGATGTGGTGTCAAACTTGATATGCAGTTGAACTCCCGCACCCACCTCTAGCGTGTCAAAGGTCCTGGTAGCGTAGCTGTAACTCTTACTACGCTTGTGACGTTGCCAGTAGAGGATAGCCAAGGCGGTCACAGCCATGCCTGAGGCGATGGTGCCTCCTGTTATAGCTCCTTGTCGCCATCTGCGGAGACCCTCGGGGATTGGTATGTCAGTAAACTTAGGGGTAAAGCGTGCGTGAGATATATTGCGTTTTTTCATAGAGATTTGATAGGTTTGTAGGTGTCGGATTGTCAGTATTGCTATGAGGATGACTCCATATCAAGATACGAATCACCTTATTTGTAGCTACGAAGATACAAAAAAGAGTAGAGACGCCAACGGTTTCCTCCGCATGGCACTACAGTTTCACCTAGGTGGCACTGATAGTTGCGTTGATTTATCGATGAAGGTTGCTCCTACAATACAATAGTCACTGGGGAGAAACGAAATATCCGCGTGGAGATCGTTTTTCCCTTGCCTGCTCCCCGTTACTAGGATGTCGGTATTGCATATCTTCTAAAAGATTCCGACCTTTGCCCTCGGTTAATAATACATACAACTAAACATGAAGAAACTTTTTACACTTTCTGCAGGGCTACTACTCGCCCTCTTCTGGAGCTGTGTCTCTCTACAGGCACAGACCACAACTGACGAGCACGACCACCACGCATCGTGGTTTGTAGGTGGTGTCGCTAGCTTTTGGATCGATAGTGATGCCGATAAGACATCGCTAGAGTTTCATCCTGAACTCGGTTACTTCCTAAACGATACGTGGGCCGTAGGTCTCATCGCTGGCTATGGACTGGAGTCGCACGAGGTCGCTGGTGAGAAGGTGCTACAGCACGAGGTGTCGATCTCACCTTTCGTTCGTTACTACTACCTACATAGAGGACCGTTCAATCTCTATGTAGACGGCAATGTGGGTTACAGTTACGAGACCTCTAAGGGTGATAGCCACCACGGCTTTGAGGTAGGCCTGCGCCCAGGCGCCTGCCTAGACCTTGCAGAGGGGTTGTGCCTCTGTATGCGTATGGGCTTCTTGGGCTACCGCAAGAGCTATCACGGTGAGGAGCCTGGTGTGCCTTCGAATGGCTTCGGGCTATCCTTCACCCCTGAGCACTTGATGATCGGATTGGAGCTAGAGTTCTAGCCCTCTAGCTCAGCTATCATACGATTGAGCTGATCAATATAATCTAGGAGTTCGTCACGCCCCATACCAGTCGACGCACTGGTCACGAAGAGGGGCGGCAGCTCCTCCCAATCTTCCAGTAGACGAGATCGGTAAGCCTCTACAGCCTCGCGCTGTACCTGCTTGCCGATCTTGTCGGCTTTAGTAAAGACGATACTGAAGGGGATGCCTTTTTCGCCCATCTCGTTGATAAACTCTAGGTCGATGCGCTGCGGCTCATGGCGGATATCCACGAGGACGAAGAGGTTGACCAAAGCTTCGCGCTTCGATACGTACTGATTGATCAGCTTGCGAAACTGCTCCCGCTGCTCGAGGCTCCGACGTGCATAGCCGTAGCCAGGCAGGTCCACGAGATGCCACGACTCATTGATCAGAAAGTGGTTGATGAGTTGCGTCTTACCTGGCTTTTGTGAGGTCATCGCTAGCCCTTTGTACCCTGTGAGCATGTTGATGAGCGAGGACTTGCCCACGTTGGAGCGCCCGATGAAGGCGTACTCGGGGAGGATACTCTGAGGGCAAGACTTCACTGAAGGGCTGCTCTGTACGAAGGTGGCGGAGTGTATTAACATTGTGGTTTTGGTCTGGGTAAGTGAATAGATAGGTGCTTTAGACTAATGTGCTGGGCACCTGAAACTGCTCGTGCATCTCGTCGAAGCGGGCTAAGGATTCGGCACCATACTTGGCAAGCGAGGTGCGCACCTTCTCCAGGGGCTTCTGATGCTCTATCTGGCTCTTGGAGTAAAACTTATCGGCATAGCAGATGACTCGCTCCTCGATGCTCTGGGGCATATAGAGGCGGTCGGTCGGGAGGTCTAGCCCACGAGCGCGGATGGTCTCGCTGTCTAGTCCTGTGCCAGTGTGTCGCTCGGCAACCTGAGCATGACGCTCCAGTCCTAGCTGGCGTAGTAGCTCGCCGCCAAGGTAGCCATGCCGTAAGTAGGGCTCGGTGCCGTAGCACCCGATCGTGGGGGTGTTGGTGAGGTAGATGCCTATGTCGTGGAGCATGGCTCCCTCGTAGACAAATCGCTCATCGCACGCTAGCTCGGGGTGCTGACGTACAACCTCAAGCGCCAACTCGGCAACCTGCTGGCTGTGGGTCAGCAGGATGCGGTAGCCGAGCGTGTCGGTAGGGTAGTAACGCTCGATAATCTGTATGGGGTCAATCATTTGCTATTACGGTGTAAGGGGTTGGCATAGCGGTCTGAGCGGAGTACTCGGTAGCGTAAGCGCACTGAGCCTGCGTGATTCCGCGCTGGTAGATGCCTGGACGTACCACGCTCTGCTCGTAGCTGATCTCGTAGGAGCCACGGAGTAGACTATTGATATGGTATATCTGCGCATAGTGACGTGCCTCAACATAGTATCCTAGACCGCTCTGCCACTCGTAGTGACTGAGCTGCTCTAGTGGCTCACAGCATGCGGAGCGCATGTCTCGTATGGTGACGAAGTCCAAATCACGACGTGTGGTGATGCGAAGCTTCGTGATGAGTACAGTCCCGACGGTGAGCTTTTCGCCAGACTGAATGGGTCGCTCTTGCAGTTGTCCATTGATCTCCTCACGAACGTAAGTCTTGCTCTCGATCATCAGTTCGCCTTGTCGCTCGGACACTTCGCTAAGTGGCTTCTCGCCAACGCTTAGGATGCCACCCCAGAGGATCGCTTGCGGGTCGCTGTGGGTGATGACGATGCTGCCCGTGCGGTCTAGTTGGCTAGGCTTGTATTGTAGTCCGCAGTAGGAGTTGGTCTCGACGCGCTCGGTCGTGCCATCGGCAAGAGGTATGGAGATGGTCACCTGGTCGTGCGTAGCCGTTTCCCCAGCGTTGTCCTCTAGGAGCGTGAGCAGTAGCTCTAGCTGCGTGAGGTTGGAAGCGCGCAGATTGGTGCGTAGGTACTCCATCGCCCAGCGACGCATCTGCTGTACTGTGTCGGGGTAGAGACCTAGCAGCTCGAAGAGTTCGATAGTCTCTCGCTGTAGCGACATAGAGCGGTCTCGCCAGAAGTAACCGCCTACGAGGGTGTTGGCAAAGAAAGCTCCCTGAGCCACTTCGTAGGATAGGTGGTCGTGCAGTATCTCGGCGAGCTGTCGTGCTTGCGCTACGTTGCCCTGCTTGTAGAGCGTGTAGGCTGCTTGTGGCAGGGCGTAGAGGGGAAGTTGCTGCGCCTCTTTGACGAGGAGTGGCGTGAGGTAGTCGATGAGAGCCTTCGTGGTCGGCTCTTTTTGCAGATCCCTAGCGTCACGCCAGCGGTAGGAGAGGTAGAGCCACTCGGCACCCCACGCGGGGAGGGTAGGCTGTCGCTTGCTCTTGGCTAGCTCTTTCTTCATCTCTTGCATCTGCTTGGTCGTGGTGCGGTCGTAAGCCTGCCATCCACGGGAAAGCATAGAGGTTATCTCAAGGTTTGGCTCTAGCTCACTGACCGCTGCGAGGTAGTCGAGGATGAGCGGAGTGAGGTAAGAGGAGCTAGGCATGTCGGGGTACCACGACCAGTCTCCCGAACTGGTCTGTAGGTTGCGCAGCTGCGCTATGTCCTTAGTTGTGGTGCGCTCATTGGGTGCCTTGAAGAGTGTCCAAAGCTGCTCCTGTGCGCCGTCGAGCCATCGCTCGGTAGCACGCCAAGGAGTTTCGTCTAGCGGTAGGAGTGTGGTCTCACGGTTGCTGGTCAACTTGTTGGCGCCCTCGGATGCTTTCGCTTGAGCCTGTGCCTGAACCCACTGAGCTATCTCCGGCTGGCGTAGCAGTTGCTGCGTACGGGTCAAGGTGTAGATGCGGAGAACCGTATTGATAGCGTCTCGCTCCTCATTGTTAAAGAGGATCGGCAGTTGCTGCAGAGCGAAGTAGCGTGGATTGCTCCAGAGCTGTAGGTGTAGCGAAGCTGACGGATCGCTTGCTTTGCCTAGCAATGCGCTGAGCGGGTAGGAGTAGCTCTCCTGCTTGTCCCACGCGAAGGGGATACTCTCGACGGTGCGTACCGTCGCTGGCTGTACGGGGATGACGTACTCCTCGCCATCGCTGAGTGCTCCGCTGACGAAGTAAACCTGCACCCGCAGTGCTGAGAGGTCAGGCAGAGCGGGTAGAGCGATGGCATAAGGTGTCACGCCACTGGCGGGAACGGTGAGAGCCAGCTCCCGTGTGCCGTCGGCAAGTGGTGTCGCCGTGCTGTCCGCCGCCAAAGCATCGTAAAGGACTAGTCGGAGGTTGCCACTGAGAGCCTCTTCGGTGAGGTTGCGAATCGACCCCGTCAGGTAAGCTTGGTCTCCCTGCATGAGGAAGCGTGGCTGCAGCGTCTTGACCATCAGCTGGCGATAGCTCTTGATGTCGGCCGTCGCAGCGCAGTCCGTCAGTCGGCTGTCGTAGCCAAAGAGCGCTAGGCGATAGCTGGAGAGCGCCTCGGGCATCTTGCCCGTAAAGGTGACAACGCCCTCGTCATCGGTGTAGAGGTTAGCTAAGAAGAAGGCGGTCTGAGAGAAGTCCTTTCGCAGATTAGGCGTAACGTCTGTGACTTTCTCCTCGGCTAGTCTGTTTTCGCTCATATCTTCCACTAAGACTTCATCATTAGCTAGCCCCATCACTTCACCCTCTATGGAGGCGCTCTTAGCAAGAGCCATCTCCGGATAAGCGCCTCCTCCATAGCCATAAGCCATCGGGTAGTAATCCTTCATATCGAAGCCAAAGCAAGGGTTCGGACTGACATAATGAAGGTAGAGCGGTATGTATTGAGCCAAGCGATCGATGCTGTGCGAACGTAGGCTCTCCAAGGCAGCGTCATACATCCACGCCATGACGGGGATGCGACGCGCCGGCGTGCCATCGCTGTAGGTGAGGCGAGCTTGCCATGTGTGGGTCTCGCCAGCGAGGAGCTTGTCGGGTATCTCGATCCACGAGAGTTGCAGGGTCGGCTGGTCAGCCGTATAGCGATACTCGAAGCTCTGAGAGCTGTAGCGTCCGTTGCGTACGCAGTAGAGTTCTATGCGGATCTGCCCCTTGGGGTCGACACTCTTGGGGAGCGTCGGCTGCCAGCGTCCTACCTGTTGAGCGGGGAGCGCGGGGAGCTGTCCGTAGATAGCGGGCTGGTCTACCGTATTGATGACGTAGTAGATCGACTGCTCGCTCTCGTTGCTGGCGTAGTATATCGTAGGTGCGCCACCTCGTGGATATTCCTCCGAGGGCGAAGCTGCCCAGAGCGTGCTTTGTATCGGTAGACGCTTGTCACGCTCTGCAAAGAGGACAATCTCTTGCTCTTCCTTTAGCGTTTCGCCCGTCTTATCGTGGTAAATGTAAGTCAAGCGGTAGGAACCCGAGGGTAGTCGAAGCCACTCAGCGGGCAGGTGTTGCTTCTCGTTGGCAGGGACCTCCACCGACCAAGAGCTTGTCGTATCAGCGAGCGAGGTGAGTCGTAGCTCTAGCATCGTGGCTATGGGAGCTTCGTCATCGTTGGTCACACGAATGGTAAAAGTCTCTGCCCCCTCCTTGAAGAAGGTCTCCGCCCCCTCGTACTCCATAGATACAGGTGTCGAGCCGATCCAAATAGATCGCTCTAGTCGCTGCGTCTCGCCACTAGGCGCCGTGATGGTTACCTCTATATGGTAGGTGTGTAGGCTCCAAGGCTGCGGGTTCTGACGTATAGCCTCGGTGCGTAAGTCTGAGAGGGTAATCGGAAACTCAAAGCTCCCATCCTGCTCATTGATCTGGAGCGTGCCAGAGGTGAGTAATTGATCGGGAACATCCTCACCGAACCACCAGTTTCTATAGCTTCCCGTCACGCTGTAGGTTATAGAAGCCTCTGCGAGCGGATAGCCGCTGTAAGTCATCGCAGAGCCACGGACGGAGATCGTGTCTTCCAGCTTCATCGCCACCTCGGGCAGGGTCAAGGCACCCTTAAAGCTCGGACGCTTATACTCCGCTACATGAATGGTTGTCTCATATTCGTCGAAATCATCTAGATCGCTATCACAAGAGACCTCAATGGTGTAGCCGCCCGTCATCGCCTCTTTGGGCAGCTGGAGGGTCGTATGAAGACGTCCCCACTGATCAGTCTGGACTATGATAGAGTCGATCGTGTCGCCCTGAGGCGTGTATAGTTTGATGGTCAGGTCAAGCTTGGGCAGCACCGTCGCTTGCTTCGGGTCGTAGCCCCTTCGGTAAGCGACAGCGTAAAGCTCTATCGCATCACCCAGCTCGTAGATACTTCTATCGGTCTGTAGGAGCGCCGTGCTTAACGTCTTGGATAGCTGAAAAGTGCCACGCTTGCCACGGTAGTTGTACTGGTAGCCACAAGTGGGTAAGAGCAACCGATTGTCTGCACTCTCCACCAGAAAAATTTCAGAACGATCTCGCTTCGCCGGCTGAGGCGTTGCAAAGATACCGAGCTTGTCGGGTGTTCGCTTGCTAATCTTGTCCAGTGTAGGCTTATAGTTCGAGTGCCACCCTGAGCGCTTGTCCCCATAGCTCCACAGCTGTATGGACTCAGTCTGAGCTTGCCCCGTGAGGGCATTCAGCAGTTGAGTCTTTCCGTTGCCGAGGTTCAGCGTCCATAGGTCGCTTATGGTGCAGTCGTGGATAGTTGTATTGGTCTTTTTTATATACTCTACTTGTTTTGCCTCTGTCGTGTGATGAGCGACCGCTTGCAGGCGATAGTGTCCCGTTGGTAGGGTGGGGAGCTCTATCGAGTCACACTGTAGCACCATCGCCTCCAAACCTTGCTTCCCCTGATATGTGTGACTCCAGACGAGCTTAGCTTGCTCGGGAATAGTTTGTCCTTCCGCCTTGATAGCGTCTTGTGGCGTAAGCGCAAAGAGCTTTAGCTCTAGTCGCTCCACATTGCTCATTTGAAGCTCTACAAACCCTAGATGGTCAGCTAAAATAAAGTTAGGGAAGAAGATATTTAGATGTGGGGTAAAGAGTTGTCGGCGGATCCCCTTACAGAACTCAGGGTACTTGCCCTGCTTGTCTAGCCACTCCAGGTAAGGCGTGATGAAGTGGTAGGCACGCAAAGGGTCAGAGCCGTTGGCATAGTAGTAGTGGAAGAGTCGCTTGTATATTTCCATCGTCTCAAGGTGCATCTGCTGGCTCTGCTGGAGTAAGCCCTCTAGCCGCTTCGCTACGGTACTGGAAGCTGTGCCACGGGTTGTCTCCTCGAGGGTTACCGCTTGGTAAAGGGCGTAGAGCCTAGCCCCCTCGTCTGCTTGCTGGAATTGATCCTCCGTCAGGAGCGCACCGATCCGATCCGACCAAGTGGGTATGCGTCCGAGCTTTTGCTCTAGCTGATGCAACAGAGAGATAGGAAGAACCTTCAGCAGGTGGCTTATGAGCGTATAGCTACCCTCTTTGGGAAGGCGATCAGCGTAGAGCTCAGCGGATAGTTGCTTCGCCTCTTGCCGTGGTATCACCTTGTAGAGCTCAGCACTGGGAGCGAAAGCTATCTCCAGCAATGGATCAATAGCTTTCAAATAGTCCGCCTCACTCCAGTAGCGAGGCGTGAAGTTGTCTTGCTCTTGGGTCGTGATGCTTAGTCCCTCTGACCTAAAGCTCCAATCAGAGCTCTTGACGATATACTCCCGTGCTATGTATAGAGCGAGGAAGCGCTGATCCCGCTCTGACAATTTATCCCGTCCTTGCCACGTGGTGTGGAGTAGGGGGAACTGCTCCAGCAGACGATTGTAGTCTAATCTGCGAAGAGCCGTCTTGTGCGCCTCCAGAGCCTCGATCGTGTAGTAAAGATTGCCCTCACGGAGAGCCTGAGTGGCGAGTCGTTCAGCGCAGGAGAGCGCCTGCGTCGGCAGACGCTTCTTCTGTAAATCCTGTAGCTCCTTGTAAAGAGCTTGGCTAGATGTGGCGGGTTGCTGTGCCATAGTCATAGTGACAGATAGTAAAGTGGCAAACAATATACATAGTGTGGTGCGAAGTCTCATAATACAATCTTGTTTCTTTGATACCCCGAAGTTACTCGAAAAGATACAAACAAGCAAGAGAGGGCATCCCTAAACTTCGCAAATCTTATGAGTAATGACTGGTAGGGGGGATGCCCTGCGAGTGTCTAGTGGGAAGGGCGTCCGTTGTGTCAAAGATTACTGCATCGTGACTTTAACGGGGACGGACGCCCTCTCGCTAGACACTAGCCGAGCGTCCCTACAAAGGGTTACTCGTCTCGTTGTTGTGCAATAAGACGAGTGCAGGTGACGGAGGAAGCGACCGCTTGCGGTCGGACGAATCATAGCCCCCAGTCGAAGGAGCAAAGCTCCGAACGACTGGGGGACACAGGGGCGTATAAAGGGGGGACGACCTCCCCTGGCGGGAGGTCGGACTGGAGCTGTAGATTCGTCTAGTCCGACCCACAAGGGGTCGATAAATCAGGTGACGTCTAGCGTCCGTGGGTCGTTCGGAGCTTTGCCCCTCCGACCCACGGCTATGATTCGTCGGACCTCTTGCGAGGTCCTTCTGTGTGCGTCTGTCTATTATGCTGCTGGTATTACAGCGTTTGATGAGTGGAATTGTCGTGCTGACGTAGCTTGTGTAGGGGCGGACCTGCGTGTCCGCCCGCAGAATAGACTACGCTCAGGTGAGGACAGGCGGACACATAGGTCCGCCCCTACGGTGGGATCCCCCACCCCGCTGAGCGGTTCACCCGAAGAGAAGTCGACCGAGCTTCCGAAACGAGAAAAAACTTCGCTTTTTACTTGCATATGAAATTAGAAAGCAGCGGGTTACACGTCTCCGATGATTCCGATTACTCCGATTACTCCTTCCCTCTAACCTCTAATCTCTAAATCCCCCAATCCCCACGTAGGGATTTCGAAATCCTCACGTGGGGAAAAAACATTCTCCACGTGGAGACGAAATAAAACTTCGGAGGAATCAATCGATAAGTCCGAGGAAATGATTCGCCTCCACGTAGAAAATAAAAAATAGCCACGTGGGAATTTGAGATCCTCCACGTGGCTATCGTACCAAAGTTGATTATGGACTATTTATGTCACTCGTATAACAAGCGTCCTGCAAGCACTGATTTGTTCTTTGTCTAGATACCAGGCCAGAGGGAGAGGTCGTCCGTGGGGTGTGCAGCCTCAACACGTGTCTCGATATTGTCGGGCAGGTTGTGAAAGAGGTCTAGACCAGTGCGCTCCTCCAGTTGGTCAATAGAGATAGCGACGGTGCGAGGACGGTCAACCTGAGCCGGGTTGGTGTGATCCACCCAGAAGGCGATCGCCTGATAGTGGTCGCCCCGCTGCGCTAGGATAGCCATCCAGTAGTAGCGTGGCACAGTGATGCCCCCCACGGTGACACCGATGGTCTCGCCCTCTCGCAGGGTCCCCCCCTTGACCACATAGAGCTTGTCACGCAGACGACTATTGCGCACCCAGCCCTGCACCAGTTGCTCGAGCTGTAGCCAGACGCCTGTATTGAGGTTGCGTCGCTGCGGACTCATATTGGTATAGTAAAAGGTCTGCTCGTTTGCCTCCTCGGAGTAAAGGCGATCTGCCGATGCGACAATATGTCCGCGGTCATACCCCTTGAAGTCTCTCTGCGTCACTTCGTACTGACTCGGCACAAAGGGATCCCAGCTCCAAGCGTCACTGCGCCCAGTGTGTCGCTGACTGGTGTACTCATCGGCGCTATAGCAGACCCAGATAGGATGGTGGTAGATGACGTCATACTCCACGGAGAAGTTGACACGCTGTCCCTGCTCTACTCGGTGGGTGATATAGTAAGCGGAGCTACGCCCCGAGAGCTTGGGAGCCTCTAGGAGAGAGACGTCGCCTAGGATCGTCTCACTACCATACTCGCCACTGCCACCCGTATGCCCGCCCGCTTGCTGCTGGGTGATGGCGTAGGTGACGCTTTTGCCATCGGCTGAGAGTGTCAGCTGAGCTTTGCGCTCTCCACCTTCGTTGGCAGAGATCGAGACGATCACCTCTCGCTTGCCCGCACTGCCCTCACTGGGGGATACGGAGAGCCACGTCTCGGGCGATGCAGTGAGCGTCCAGCGACTCGGAGCCTCGACGGTCACGAAGAAGTCTAACGGCTCAGCACTCACGACCCGCATCGAAGCACCTGTACGATCGTAGAGGGCTAGCTCTGTGGGTAGCTCGGGCTGTGATGTGCCTTGCGGTTTACAGCCGACGAGCAGGAGTGCCATCCAACCTACGAGTAGGAGCATCTGGAGGTATGAGCGTTTATATGGGAATGAGGACATAGGTCTTTGAGGTCAAAAAGAGTCTTTGGAGTAAGGAGGATAACAAAAGGCGGAGCCTCTGAGACTACCTTTCGGAGAGACTCGCCCGCTGTGGACTGGCTCTCAAGGTTAAGCTCAGAGGCTCCGCTTGCTTGAGATAGCTACTTGAGATAGCTATAGGAGAAGCTACTTGACCGTGAGAGCCTCCACCTGGTAGGTGGTGGTGTGGTCAGGGGCTTTAGCTGCATAGAGGAGTGCTATGTAGCCAGCATCGGCAGAGCCTGAGATCGTGTAGCTCTTCTTGTAGTGCTGGTTGCCGTAACCGCCAGGACTACTCTGGTCATTGATCTCCTCGAGTGTCTTCACCAGCTTGCCGTCCTTGTCTAGCTGCTGTATCGTGAGGGTAGCACCATTGGTGTGGCCTGTGCTATAAGTTAACTCAACTGTGTAGCTACTCCTGGCCTTCATCTGTAGGCGTGGCGTGACGAGGACACACTTATTCTCAGGGTCAGTAGAGCCAAATGCATTTGCCTGCGCATAGTGCACATCGCTGAAGGATCTCTTTTGGAACTTACGTCCACCCACTAGGGCTTTATTGAGCCAGCCTGGCAGCGTAAAGTCTTTCTTATCCTCACCACCCTTAGAGAAGTCGTCTGCAAAGGGTATCGTACGAGCCGTCTGCGAGAGATCGACATCATAGATGTTTCCCTGCGGATTAGGATCAGGATTAGGGTTGGGCTGATTGCCACCACCTACGTCAAAGCGTGGCTGGTCCAGCTTGATGTCGCTACGCAGCGTGGGGCGGAGGTTGAAGAAGGTCTTATTGACCGTCACGACTGCCGTGATGCTACCGCTACCAGATGGGATCTTCTCGTCACGGAAGGTGGCTGTCTTCCAGATCTCTACGTTGGTCTTCTTACCACTCTTGTCGGTGATCTCACGACGTGTAGAGGAGTAGGTGCTAGCTGGGTCAAAGAAGGGTACGTCTGTCTGGACAAACTGCACCTCCTTGACACGTACATACTGGTTCGGGTGCTTGCCTGCGACGACCTCTGCGAGCGTGGTCTCAATCGGCTCAATCGGTTTGTTGGGTACGATAGCCATCTGTGCGTGCGAGACCTGTAGCTGTATGGTCCCGTTGTAGTTAGAGATCTTAGCTCCCTTGAGCTTAGCGGTTACCTCGTCGCCAAACTGCAAGGCGTCTTCGCCCTTGGGTACCGTCAGGACGAGCGCATTGCCCTCAGCGTCCTGTATGTAGTGGAAGCCTAAGAAGGGGAACTGCCTTGTCTCGGCATGGGTCGTGACCGTAGCGCGAATGCGCAGGTCTTGATCGATGGTCTTGCCGTTTTGGTCTGCGTCCTGACCCAGCTTAGCGATCTCAGCGAGTGAGGTGTAGGTGATCCCCTTGCCTGTACTGCCGAGCTGCATGATCAGGTAGACGTGCTGTGTCGTAGAGGTCTTGATGATCATCTGAGCCTCACGAGCATCTTCGCCTCTGTTGGGGAGTGCCGTGATGGTGATCTGGTGCGTTCCCTCGGTCGCCTCCATAGGCGTAGCCGAGACCCACTCGGCACCCTCGCCGAAGGTGATCGAAAAGCGTCTATTGGTCTCGATGGTTAGCTGCTGCGTACCACCATCCTGCTTGAAGGGGATCGTGTTGTCAGTGAAGGTCGGTGAAAGCGTCACATAGGGCTGCTCATAGTAGTCCATCTCATCCTTACAGCTGGTCACACCGAGCAGCGTCGTGATGGTGAGGATAGCGAGGAGTAGTCGTCTCGTCGCAAGTTTATTGAGTGTCTTCATATCTGGATCTAACTCTATTTCTTAATTCTTGAGCGAAGCTCCGAGGAGCCTCCGTTACTTAGTCGTCTGAAATCGTGGGTTGGTAAAATTAATGTCACTCTCTAGGCTGATGAGGAGCTGAGGCTTTCCATTGAAGTAGCCGAGGATGGCGGTGATATTGCCAGAGCCCTCGGGGATCTGTCTGCCAGCAAAGAGTGCATAACTACTAGAGCGCAGCACGACACGGTTGCCCTGCTGATCTTCGATCTGACGCTCCACAGCGGGTACATTCGTCTTATTGTCTGCATCGGCATAAGTCTGCCCTAGCTCGCTATCGACAAACTGTACGTCCTCAAGACGTATCAGCGTATTGGCATACTCAGGCGAAAGAGTCGGAATGGTGAGCGTACGGTAGACGAGTGGCTGACGATTGTTGTCACAGCGCACCAAGCGTGGTGTCATCTGCTCGGGGAGATAGGCATTCTCGTACTTCTCCTCTGTGGAGCTCTTGCCCAGCGTGACGACACCGCCATACTTGCCGAGCGTTAGCCCGTGACAGCGGATCGCTATCTTGGAGCCGCGCTTGTAGAGGAGGTTGGAATTGACGAGTCCCGCCTTGAACTCGATACCGCCTGTCTCGTCCTGTAGGTAGATAGACTTGTAGATGTTGCCCTCACTATCGTCCGAGATGACTTGACCGACGATTACGGCATCAGGCACGACCCGTACGGGCTTCGACTGGTAGAGCGCTTTGAGCTCTTGGATCGTCATCGTTCGCTCCCAGAGGGGGTGGGGCTTTGGCTCCTGTGGCGGATCGATCTTGTTGTACTGACAGCTCGTCAGCAAGGCTAGTATGCCGACCACTACGATAAGTCTATTATATATATGTGTCATACTATTCATCCGTTTTAAGAGGGTTAGAACTGTAGTGCAGCGTTGAAGAAGAAGGTCGTGCCGTACATATAGAAGTAGCGACTATCGAAAGGTCTCATCATCTTGCCATCCTTGGTGTAGCGGACACGTAGCTGCTCGTAACCACCGCTACGGAGGGTCTTCGTGTTGAGCAGGTTAGAGGCCGAGAGGTTGAGACGCAGATAAACGCCCGACTTGATACGCCACGAGTAGCCCACGTTAGCATCAAGCGTGAAGCCTCCTGGGAAGACCTCCTGACGAACGTAGTCGTAGGGGAGGCTGGCACGAGCCTTGTCTGTGCGACGGATCGGGTTCAAGCTGATGAAGCTTCGCCCGAAGTAGTTGAGATCAAGTCCCGCCCACATATAGAAGGGGAACTGATACGACACGCTTAGGTTTGCTGCCGTCTGTGGTGTGCCAGAGACGTGGAAGCCCTTCCAGTAGACACGGTCCTGCTCGAGAAGCTTCTGACTGTTGTCGACCGTCTGTACGTAGTCAGGATTATTGGCATAGCGATACTGTCCGTAGCTCACGACTGCGATAGCGGTTAGAGCAGGCGTGATCTTGAACTCCATACCAGCCTCGACCCCCATGTGCGTTGACTCGATATTTGTCAAGACGTAGTTAGAGAAAGCTCTGTACCCGTCATCGTAGAAGCTCATATTGTCCGTCTTGTCGTAGAAGTGCGTGTAGAAGCCAGTGATACGCCCCTTGACAAAAGGCGAGCGCAATACGTAGCTCACATCACCCGACAAAATGCGCTCAGGACGAGGATCGGTCACATACTGATTACGTGTACGAGGCGACACGAAGATGTCTGCGAAATAAGGCGCACGCTGCATCCACGCTGCGTTTGCTACGAGGTAGTGACGACCCGTGATCTTGTAGGTGACACCTCCCTTGACACCATAGTTGAGGAAATTTAAATGCTTCGAGTCACCGAAGGAATCATCGGGGAAAAGTCCTCTACGCTGCAACCCCTCGCGGTGCATACCCGTCCAGCCAGCGGTAAAAGCTAAGTAGCCGTCCACATGACGAGACTGCCCCCAGAGGTTGCCCCATAGCTCAGCTTCCTGTATGTGCGCTAGGTAGTTGTGACCATACTTGTCCCCTACCCCGACCACTCTGTTGGGATTATCGAGGTCTACCTGAGACTTAGAGGGATCCTGAGCGAAGTCTCGCTCGGAGTACTTGTCGATGTCTAGCCAGTAGTCTCCACCGAGGAGGTCTGCGATGACATTAAAGTTTGCCGTGCGGTTCAGACGGTAGTTCGCCCCTAGGTCAAAGCGGAGATGCTTGTTGATGAGTGCATTCCAAGTGGTGGCGAAGTTAAACTGACGCTGATCCGACCGCCTATCCTCGACAACGTAGATACTTCGATTGCCCTCAGCGATCTGACGTCCCTGCTCATCGAAGAGCACCTGATAGTTATTCCTGTTAATGTTGTATAGTCGATCCCAGTCAATGTAGCGCATATTGCAGTCCGAGTGCCACAGCTCCTCGTAGTAAGCCGCCATATCGGGATCTTGCGTCTCGCTCATATAGCCGTAGTAGCTAGGCAAGTTGCGGTAGTAGTCAGGACGTGGATCTGGTCCATTGCCCCAGTTGAGTGCAGAGTAAGCATTCCAGCCGAAGCGGTAGCCGACACCCGTGGTCAGCTTGTTCTTTTCATTAATCTGCCAATAGTGATGCAGCTGTATGATCGGCTCATGATTAGAGCGGACACGAGCATTGCGCAGGTAACCACCTTGGAAGCCCACGTTCGGATTGTAGTAGTTTGACCCGACCAGGTCATACACCTCCTGCGTCGTACCAGAGGCGACGCCACGCTCCGTGGGAGCTGCTAGGACGACCAAGCCCAATGCGTGCTGCGGGGTAAACTGCTTCTCCAGAGATAGAAAGTAGCCCCACGCATCGTAAAACTGTCCCTGCACATAGGACTGATTACCCCATCGACGTGAGGCACTCGCCGTGATCGCCCACCCCTCAAGCATCATACCCGTGGCATGCGTTATCATCGTGCGGTAGTTGTAGGTACGATTGCTTCCAGAGAAGGTGAGCGTCGTACCAGGGCGATAGCCCGAGGCTCGTGTCAAGATATTCATCGTTCCGCCGATGTTACCGAAAGAGTAGTCGATCGGCTGCAAGCCGTCTTCATTGTTTTGCACACGAACCACATTGTTCAGTCCATTCCATAGGGAGTAAGAGGAGTAACCGTTGTTCATATTGTTCATCTGCATACCATTGAGGTACTGCGACTGGTAATATGAGTCGTAGCCACGCACCCTAAAGCGCATCGGGCTAAACTGAAAGCCCGCCTTATTCGTATAAGGATCTCTCGAAGCGGTCAGAAGTGGCGATATATCTCCAGCCGTCATGCCGTCATCGCTCATCACGAAGTCCGTCGTCGTAAGGTCCGCCATATCACTAGCTGTCAGCATCGGTGTGAGCGTGATATGCTCCAGACGATTAGCCTCACTAGGCCACTCCAGCTCGAGAACCTCAGCACGGTAGCCCGACTTATTGAAGATGACCGTGAGCCGCCCCGTGCCACTATAGGATATCGTATAAGCTCCCGAGGCATCGGTCCTCACCTGCGAGGTGATTCCCTCAGCGGTCCACGTGACGTCAACAGCGGGTATAGGAGTCCCCGTCTGCTCCTCGTAGACTGCCCCTCGTGCTTCATCTATCTGCTGCTGTGCCTGAGCTCCACAGAGAGCTACAAGCATCAAGCATATAATTTGTAATGTTCGTCGCATTTGCTATCTCTATTGTATTCGACATGTGCTATGATGGGCGGATAACTCGTACCCTACCCCTCGCAATGCAAAGATAAACATATTCTTCTGACCAAACAGCCTATCGACGACATATTATCTGTTAGTTTACACTTATGTCACCTCCTCTAAACAACGAATAAACGGAGACTACCGCGGTAGTCTCCGTTTATTCGTTATAACTAAAACAACAAACTTAGTTCCGTGAGTCTTGGCGGATTCGAACCGCCGACCCCCACCCTGTCAAGGTGATGCTCTAAACCAGCTGAGCTAAAGACTCGGTAATTACCGAATGAAAACAGTCTGTCTTCGTTTGGTGACGCAAAGTTACAACAAATTTTTGACCCCACCAACTATCAGTCTGCGCTATTTCGATCATTTCGACGAAGAAAGAGCCATTTCCTAGAATTTTTCAAATCTCACCAGTAGCGAGCCGTGCGTCCTCACATATCGTCACACGTCTCTAATCTCTAACTTCTAATTTCGTACCTTTGGGGGCGATAGATCTTCACAGCAAAAAAGCCACTAAGCGATGACGAGACCTAATGACTTAGCAGAGTACTTCAAGCAAAAGGGTGTACGTGCCACGGCAAACCGCATCCTGGTGTTGCGCTCCTTGATGACAGCAACGCACCCGATGAGTCTCAACGAACTAGAGACGGCGCTCTACCCGATGGACAAGTCCAGCATCTCACGGGTGCTGACACTCTTTCTAGCTCATGACATCGTCCATGCCTTTGAGGACGGGCGAGGTGTGTGCAACTATGAGCTCTGCGCCAGCGATGGCGTCTGCCTCGGTGAGGATGAGCACATACACTTCTACTGCGAGCGATGCCAGCAGTCTTACTGTATGGAGATGCTCGAGGTGCCTCCGCTTCGTCTGCCCAAGGGGTACAGCGCCCACGCCATATCCTTCGTCATCAAGGGGGTCTGTCCCCACTGCCAAAACAAACGGTTGTAGAGTGAGCATAAACGAGTATCCCTACAAGGGCTACTCGTGAGATTTGCAAAATTGAGCCTGAGCATAAAGCTTATGATGAACTCCTTTTTCATTACATTTGTGGGCAACTAAGTCAAAACAAACCATCAAGACACGTACAGTATGAGTGTGGAGAGAGTGCAGATCAGCATATCGAACACGAAAAAGGAGATGCTGGAGGCTTACGAGTTGCTACTAGCGGAGGTGCAAGCTAAGAGCTTAAAGAGCCCTAAGAAGGTGCTAATCGCAAGTTTTCCCTTTCTATCTCATAGGTATGACCCATTTTTTAAGATATAGTATGGAACAGAAGAAGATTTGGCTCTCTCTCGCTGAGATGGGGGGACGAGAGCAGGAGTTTATACAAGAGGCGTTTGACACCAACTGGGTGGTGCCTCTGGGTCCCAATGTCAATGGCTTCGAGGAGGACTTGACTCGTTACCTCGGAGAGCCAGGCAAGTATGTCATAGCACTCAGCGCTGGCACTGCTGCACTGCACTTAGGGCTGGTCATGCTGGGCGTGGGGCGAGATGATGAGGTGATCTGTCAGAGCTTTACCTTCTCAGCCTCGGCCAACCCAATTACTTATCAGGGGGCTAGCCCATATTCGTCGATAGCGAGCCTAACACGTGGAATATGTCTCCCGACCTGCTACGTCAAGCCATCGAGGATCGCATCGCTCAGACAGGACGCAAGCCTAAGGCGATCATACCAGTTCATCTGTATGGTATGCCCGCCAAGATGGACGAGATACTAGCAATCGCTGAGGAGTACGACATACCTGTACTAGAGGATGCTGCAGAGGCTCTCGGATCTGAGTATAAGGGGCGCAAGTGCGGTACGCTAGGTCGCTACGGAGCGCTCTCTTTCAATGGCAATAAGATGATCACCACATCGGGCGGGGGAGCTCTAATCTGTCCTAGTGAGGAGACGGCTCGACGTGTCCTCTTTTACGCAACGCAGGCTCGTGACAATGCACCGCACTATCAGCACACGCATATCGGCTACAACTACCGTCTGAGCAATATATCGGCAGGTATAGGTCGTGGACAGATGCTCGTCCTCGATGAGCATGTGGCTAAGCGTAGACACAACCATGCCCGCTACTGCGCTCTGCTCGCTGACTGCCCTGGAGTCGAGGTAAAGTGCGCTCCCTCAGAGGAGTATGATAGCAACTACTGGCTCACCTGCGTCTTAGTTGATCCAGAGGAAGCTGGCTTCACTCGTGAAGATCTAAGACTCAAGCTGGAAGCTGAGTCTATCGAGAGTCGTCCGCTATGGAAGCCGATGCACCTGCAGCCTGTTTTTGCCGATGCACCACGCTACGTAGATGGTACGAGCGAGTGGCTCTTCGACAGGGGACTCTGTCTGCCTAGTGGCACGCTAGTGACTGAGGAGGATCTGCAGCGAGTTGTAGCTGTGATCCGTAGTTTGAGCAGATAAGAATTCGCTTACGATCAGTAGCAAAGCTACGCCTTCTACATTTGTGTGCACCCTCTCTCCAAGTAGCGTACTAAACTCTTTCGGTGGTCAGTGCCCTGCTTGTCATTTGTGTAGTAGCTGATGTTTTATTACTTTTGCATTAGGTAAGTAACTAAGTAACTTCACAGAATAGATAAATAGTATATGGCTACAACAGCAGACTTTCGCAATGGTATGTGCCTAGACATTGATGGGCAGTACTACTTCATCGTAGAGTTTCTCCATGTAAAGCCCGGCAAAGGACCAGCATTCGTTCGCACGAAGCTGCGCAATGTTGCTACGGGTCGTATCATCGACAAGACGTGGAATAGTGGTGTCAAGGTAGAGGAGGTGCGCATCGAGCGTCGTCCCTATCAGTATCTCTACAATGATGATATGGGCTACCACTTTATGCATCCAGAGACATTTGACCAGATCGCTATCAATGGTGAGCTGATCGAGGGTGTCCGCTTCCTCAAGGAGGGCGATATGGTTGAGGCGATGGTACATGCTGAGAGCGAGACAATCTTAACCTGCGAGCTACCTGCACATGTCGACCTGCGCATCAGCCATACCGAGCCAGGTATCAAGGGTGATACAGCTACCAATAGTCTCAAGCCAGCTACCGTCGAGACGGGTGCTGAGATCCGTGTACCACTCTTTATCAATCAGGACGATGTCGTTACGGTAGATACACGTGATGGCTCCTACGTGGGGCGTGTCAAGGAATAACCCTCCCTTCTCCGAAGCTCTTAATAAGCATCTAAGTGCGATGCAGTAAAAGCCGTGTAGCTCTCCCCTCAACTTGATGGAGCTACACGGCTTTTCCTAATGAGACTACTGACTAAGCTTGAGGCTCTCGATGATTGTGGCAAAAGTCAATAGGCTCTCTCTCCCTCGGTGAGCCGTTTTAATCTCTATGAAACCATTCTCTCGTTTGGCTGGGGTGGCTATCCCCCTCTTTAGCCTGCGTCGCCAAGGCGATGCGGGCTGTGGTGACTTTGCCGCTCTGGAGGCGTTTGCGCCAGTGGCTGAGCGAATGGGTATGCGTATTATACAGTTGCTCCCGCTGGAAGACACCACCCTCTATGGCGATAGTCGTGACTCCTATCCTTATCGACCACTAGCCTCTACGGTACTCAACCCGATCTACATAGCGGTAGATCAGCTTCCTCCACTCAAAGATCAGCAACTGGAGCAGGAGCTACGTGCAGAAGCTGAGCGACTGAGTGCGCAAAAGACCTTTGACTATACCGAGGTGTGGCAGCTCAAGCGACGCTGGCTGTGGGCCTCCTTTACGGAGCAGGTGGACGCTTCGCGGTACTTCTCCGATATGATCAATCGCTATGCACGGCTGACGCTCAGGAATGTCCCTTTAAAAAGCACCCCGATCTGGCACTACTGGGTTTGCGAGCGAATGATTCTAGATCTATTTCCCGATTTAGATCGCGAGGAGTGGGACTTCTGGGATGCGATGGAGCGGGTCAAGGAGCTGGAGGCGGAAAACAAAGCCTTAGTTGTCCGTACGGGCAACTTCTACGCTTACTGCTATATGGTAGCGCAGCGACAGATGCGCCGTGCCGTGGCAACGATTCGTCAGCATGGGCTAGCACTCATGGGAGACTTGACTGTGGGGATAGATCCGCATGCAGCAGACACGATTGCTTACCCGGGCGACTTTAACAAGCGGCTCTCATGCGGAGCTCCTCCTGACTACTTCTCTCCCGATGGGCAGAACTGGGGCATCGTGACTTGTCGTGGAAACTCGGAAATGCTGTGGCAAGAGCGCTTTGCCTATCTAGAGCGCTTCTATGACTACCTGCGTGTGGATCACGTGCTGGGCTTCTTCCGTATGTGGTCCATACCTCGTGACGGACGCTCTGGGATGCTGGGTTACTTCGTCCCCTCTCTGCGCTACTCGGAGGAGCGGATCGCAAAGCTAGGACTCTCCGAGACGCTACGACCTGAGTGGATAGCACCGATCGATAAGCCTGCGACGACGCAAGAGGTGCTCTGGGTCGCCTGCATTGATGGTGGCTACGTGCCTCGCTACGATGTGGCGAGTACTGAGCGCTTTGCTACACTATCGCCCGACCAGCAGGAGCGTATGCGAGCCGTATGCGAGGAGTACTATTATAGTGCCAATGAGGAGCTGTGGCGAAAGCGTGGACTAGAGCGTCTATCCTTTATGCAGGAGCTCACGAGCATCCATCTCTGCGCTGAGGATCTGGGCATGGTGCCTCAGTGCGTCTACCCCGTTCTAGAGGAGCTCGGCATCCTCAAGCTGTACGTAGAGCGCATGCCTAAGAGTGCTGGCATCGAATTTGAGGCGGCACCATACTTTTCCGAGGATAGTGTCGCCACCACCTCGACGCACGACTGTGCCCCACTACGTCTCTGGTGGGCGGAAGACGCTGCGCGGTCTCGTCGCTACTACGACTACTTCCTCGCCGACTACGGCGTCCCCTACGACACCACGCTCACGCCCGAGCTGGCGGAGATTATCGTGCGCCGTCACTTAGAGAGTAGCTCTCGACTCTGCATACTGCCGCTGCAAGACTGGCTAGCCTTGAGTCCTGAGCATTGCGCCATCGTGGATCCGCATAGCGAGCAGATCAATGATCCGAGCAATCCTCATCATGTCTGGAGCTATCGTATGCCTATCCGTGTCGAGCAGCTCCCTGACGACTGGATACGACAGCTTCGTCAGATGATCTCAGAGACTCATCGGCTGTAAGCGCATCGCTTCACTTTTCTCCCAAACTTCTAACAACAATCCCCCCCTACATATCATCTATGCGAAAGCTTAATACAAAAGAGATCAAACAACTCACGGAGCAAGGATGTCAAGCGCAAGACTGGTCCTTGATTCGCGTTCATAGATACTTTGATGCTAGTCGCTGTCAGCAGGTTCACTTCATCGGTAAGTGTGAGATAGGCGACAATCGTGGTGGTCGTCCCTCCGAGGAGGAGCCGAGCTACGACGAGCACTACCGCCTGGCGCACGCTAAGCTGGTCAACTGTACCATCGGCGACCGAGTCATCATCGACGGCGTGCGGGACTGTATCTCGCATTACGACATCGGTGACGATGTGGTGATCCACGACATAGCAACTCTCAAGGTAACGGGCGAGACCGCTTTCGGCAATGGCACCCACGTGGAGGTGCTCAACGAGACAGGTGGTCGTGAGGTGCCTATCTGCGATATCCTGACCGCTCAGACCGCTTACATGCTGGCGATGTATCGCCATGACAAGGATCTGCAGGCGGCACTCTCTAAGCTCGTCGAGGAGTATACCGCTTCCGTGCGGTCGGATCGTGGTACCATCGGTGAGAGTTCTCAGATCAGACATTGCGGTCTTATGACCAATATCAAGGTGGGCCCTCACAGCTCTATCATCGGTGCCTCGGTGCTAGAGAATGGTTCGGTCAATAGTACGCCACTGAGCCCTACGAAGGTTGGCTACGGGGTGATCTGTCGGGACTTTGTCTTTTCGGCTGGTTGTGTGGTCGCTGACGGCTCCAACGTCTCCCGCTGTTTCGTTGGTCAGGGTTGCTCGGTGACCCATCTATTCAGTGCGCACGACTCGCTCTTCTTTGCCAACTGTCAGTGCGAAAACGGTGAGGCTTGTGCCGTCTTTGCGGGTCCCTTTACAGTCACGATGCACAAGAGTAGTCTGCTGATCGCTGGTTACTACTCTTTCCTCAATGCGGGCAGTGGCTCTAACCAAAGCAACCACTTGTACAAGCTCGGTCCCATTCACCAAGGCATCGTAGAGCGTGGTAGCAAGACCACCTCCGACTCCTATATTTTGTGGCCTTCGCGTATCGGGGCTTTCAGCTTGATTATGGGGCGTCATGTGGATCATATTGACTCGTCAGACTTCCCCTTCTCCTATCTTATAGAGAATGACAACCAGACCTACTTGGTGCCAGGTACCAACCTACGTAGCGTCGGGACTATCCGTGATACCAAGAAGTGGCCTAAGCGTGACAAGCGTCACCCCGAGGAAAAGCTCGACTGCATCAACTACAACCTCCTCTCACCCTATACGGTCGGGAAGATGTACAAGGGGTGGCATAAGCTCAAAGCTCTCGAGTCTCACCTTGGTAGCTCTAATGCGACCTATATCTATCACGACATGCACATTCGTCATAGCTCCCTCGTCAAGGGGTGTCGCTACTACGAGATGGGTATCGTCAAGTTCCTCGGGAACTCACTCATTCAGCGTATTCAGGAGCAAGCACCCAAGAGTAAGAGCGAGCTGATCGCCCGTCTGCGACCTACCAGCAATGAGGGTCTCTCAGATTGGCTCGACCTAGCTGGTATGATCGCTCCACGTCGGCTCGTACGCAGCCTGATCACACAGATTAAAGAGGGGCAGATCAAGACGCTCCAAGAGGTCAACGTCGCCATCCGCTCCATACATAGTCGCTACTATGAGATCGAGTGGCACTGGGCGTACGATCTGCTCCTGCGGTGGTACGACATATCGGCTAAGGATCTCTCCGTGGAGCGGGTCGTCCAGATGATCAAAGAGTGGCAAGAGACTGTCATCACGCTAGACGAGTGTCTGCTCAAGGATGCTCACAAGGAGTTTGAGATGCTCACGCAGGTAGGCTTCGGCATAGACCTCGATGGCGATCACAACCGTCGCATCGACTTCGAGCAGGTGCGAGGCAACTATGAGGACAATGCCTTCGTTGCAGAGGTACACGACCATATACGTCGCAAGAAGCTCCTCGGCGAGACGATCCTTGCGCAGATAGACGCGCTCCCCGAGTGATCTAGCAGACCATTACATAGTACCCATCGAGGAAATTCAGAAATAGCCACGTAGGAAATCAGAAATCCTCACGTGGCTATTTTTTATTCTCCACGTAGGCGCATATCATTTCCTCCGAAGTTTCATTTGATTCCTCCGAAGTTTTATTTCGTCTCTACGTAGGCATTTTTGATTTGCCACGTGAAGATTTGAAAACTTCCACGTGGGGATCGAACTCTCTTCTTGGCACCTCAAAATAGATATTGGTCGTGGTCGGAGGCTGACGACTAGTTGCGCTTTGAGCATTCCCCCTCAGACAGCAAGATAATTAGTACCTTTGCAGGAGAGCCGAGCTGACACGACAGCGAGGCGTCGTTACGTTGTATACTTATCCTTATAATATATGTCGCTACAGTGCGGTATCGTAGGACTACCCAACGTTGGTAAGTCCACTTTGTTTAACTGCTTGTCGAATGCTAAGGCGCAGTCGGCCAACTTCCCCTTCTGCACGATCGAGCCCAACGTCGGGGTCATCACCGTGCCAGATGAGCGTCTCAATAAGTTGGTCGAGATGGAGCACCCTAAGCGTACGGTGCCTGCCACGGTAGAGATTGTCGACATAGCGGGACTGGTCAAGGGTGCTAGCCAGGGGGAGGGACTAGGTAATAAGTTCCTCTCTAACATCCGTGAGACCGATGCGATCATACACTTGCTGCGCTGCTTCGACGATGACAACATCACGCATGTCGATGGCTCCGTAGATCCTGTGCGGGACAAAGAGATCATCGACACTGAGCTACAGCTTAAGGATCTAGAGACGGTGCAGACGCAGCTCAAGAAGTCCGAGCGACAGGCTCAGACGGGTGGCGACAAGCAGGCAAAGATCCGTGTAGCGCTCCTCAAGCGTATCGAGGAGGCACTGCTGCAGGGGCTTAACGCTCGCTCGGTGACGCCAGAAAACAAAGACGAGGAGCAGGCGTTGCGAGACCTTTTCCTCCTGACGGCTAAGCCAGTCCTCTACGTCTGCAATGTCGACGAGGCGAGTGCTGCCACGGGCAATGCTTATGTGGAGGCCGTTCGCAAGGCTATCGCTAACGAGGATGCGGAGCTACTGGTCGTATCGGCGCATATCGAGAGCGAGATAGCAGAGCTGGAGGAGTATGAGGAGCGTCAGCTCTTCCTACAGGAGCTGGGGCTGGAGGAGACGGGCGTCAACCGCTTGATCCGTGCCGCCTACAAGTTGCTCAACCTCGAGACCTTCTTTACGGCGGGTGCTGATGAGTGCCGTGCTTGGACTTTTGTCAAGGGGAGCAAGGCTCCTCAATGTGCAGGCATCATACATACTGACTTCGAGCGTGGCTTCATACGTGCTGAGGTGATCAAGTATGAGGACTACGTGCACTACGGCTCCGAGACGGCTGTCAAGGAGGCTGGACGTATGGCGGTCGAGGGTAAGGACTACATCGTGCAGGACGGAGACATTATGCACTTCCGCTTCAACGTATAGCCTCTCTAGTACAAAGTATTAACACCGAAACAGAATCAACCTATGCCGGACAAAATAATTATCGCAGACTTTGGGTCGCAGACCACACAGCTCATAGGTCGTCGTCTGAGAGACCTCAACACTTACTGCGAGATAGTCCCCTACAACAAGATCCCCACAGACCTGACGGGCGTCCGTGGCATTATCCTCTCGGGCAGCCCTTACTCGGTCTATGCTGAGGAGGCTTTTACCGCAGACATAGCAGCCATCCGTGGACGGTTACCGATACTGGGTATCTGCTACGGAGCGCAGTTGATGGTGCATCAGAGCGGAGGTGCCGTGGAGAACTCCAACACCCGTGAGTACGGAGCCTCTACGCTACAACTGGTGGACAAGGGCGACCCGCTGCTCGCAGGGCTCTCGCCACAGCACACGGTCTGGATGTCGCACGGAGACACGATCACCCGTCTTCCTGAGGGCTTTAAGGTGATCGCCTCGACTCCCTCGGTGCAGTATGCCGCTTATAGGATAGCGGGCGAGGAGACGTGGGGTGTACAGTTTCACCCAGAGATACATCATAGTGAGGAGGGTACGAAGCTCCTCGACAACTTTGTCACGCTCTGTGGCATCAAGGGCGAGTGGTCGTCCGAGTCTTTCATCGAGAGTAGCATCGCCTCGATTCGGGCGCAGGTAGGTGACGAGCAGGTCATTATGGCGCTCAGTGGAGGCGTGGACAGTTCGGTTGCAGCGGTCCTCCTACATCGTGCTATCGGCGATCAGCTCACCTGTATCTTTGTGGATCATGGGCTGATGCGACTAGGCGAGGCGGAGCAGATCTTGGCAGACTACAAGGCACTTGGACTAGGATGTATCAAGGTCGATGCGAGCGCTAAGTTCCTCGGCGACCTAGCTGGCGTTCGTGATCCCGAGGCTAAGCGTAAGGTGATCGGCCGGGACTTCATTGAGGTCTTTGAGGCTGAGGCGAAGAAGCTTCCGCAGGCTCGTTGGCTGGGGCAGGGAACTATTTATCCCGACATCATCGAGTCTATCAACATTACGGGCAAGGTGATCAAGAGCCATCACAACGTGGGTGGACTGCCTGAGCGTATGCACCTGAAGCTGGTGGAGCCACTGAAGCATCTCTTTAAGGATGAGGTGCGTCGTGTCGGTTTGGCTCTGTCTATGCCACGACATATGATCTTTCGCCACCCCTTCCCAGGACCAGGTCTAGGCATTCGCGTGCTGGGCGAGGTGACTCCTGAGAAGGTGGCTATCCTCCAGCAGGCGGACAAGATATACACTGACATGCTCCGCAAGTACAACCTCTACGATGAGGTGTGGCAGGCGGGAGCTATCCTGCTACCGGTGCAGAGTGTCGGCGTCATGGGTGACGAGCGTACCTATGAGTACACGGTGGCACTGCGTGCCGTGACGAGCGTCGATGCGATGAGTGCTGACTGGGCTCGGCTGCCGTATGACTTCCTCGCAGAGGTCTCTAACGAAATCATAAATAAGGTGCGTGGCGTCAATCGTGTCTGCTACGATGTATCGTCAAAGCCACCCGCAACGATTGAGTGGGAGTAACCTTTCGCTCAGTCTACTACTTAATATCTATTCAATATGTCTACCTATAAAGCTACCGATAGTCGCAAGGTGACCACCCGACGACTACTCGAGATGAAGGAGCGTGGAGAGAAGATCTCTATGCTCACGGCCTACGACTACTCTGCAGCACAGATCATCGATGCTGCGGGTATGGATGTGATCCTCGTAGGTGACTCCGCCAGTAATGTGATGGCGGGTAATGTGACTACGCTGCCTATCACGCTCGACCAGATGATATACCACGGCAAGAGCGTGATGAAAGCGGTGCAGCGCGCACTGGTCGTCGTAGACCTCCCCTTCGGCTCTTATCAGGGCAACTCGAAGATCGCTCTAGAGAGTGCAATCAAAGTGATGAAAATCACCCATGCTGATGCGATCAAGATCGAGGGGGGTAGCGAGATCCGTGAGTCGGTAGAGCGTATCCTATCGGCTGGCATCCCGATCATGGGGCACCTCGGACTGACTCCTCAGTCGATCAATAAGTTTGGCTCTTATGCTGTCCGTGCTAAGGAGCAGGAGGAGGCCGACAAGCTACTGGCTGACGCACATCTACTAGAGGAGCTAGGTTGCTTTGCGCTCGTACTAGAGAAGATCCCAGCACCGCTGGCTACCCAGGTCGCCTCTGAGCTAACGATCCCCGTCATCGGCATCGGAGCTGGCGGTGGGGTAGATGGACAAGTCCTCGTCATGCACGATATGCTCGGCATCACGCAAGGCTTTAGTCCTCGCTTCTTGCGTCGCTACGCTGACCTAGGATCTATGATGACCGAGGCGGTGCAGCACTACATAGCCGACGTCAAGAGCCAAGACTTCCCCAACGAGGAGGAGTCTTACTAGTTCTCAACTCCGCAAATCTCACGATCAGCGACATGTAGGGAGACTCGGCTCGTGCTTTCCTACATGTCGTTAATGATCTCATTTACCCGATTTGTAAACTTGAAAGCCGAGACGTCGCAACCACCGTTTATTATTAAAGTCGTACCTTTGTGGCACTGATTGTCTCTATACTGATAATATAATGAACGAACTACCCTACCTAGTATTTGCTGGCTCAGCCTCTCAGAACCTCGCCGAGAAGATCTGTGATGCATTGGGCTGCCCCCTGGGCAAAATGCGAACCGAACACTTTGCCGATGGCGAGTTTGCCGTATCTTACGAAGAGAGCATCCGTGGCAAAGATCTCTTTCTCGTCCAGTCGACCTATCCTAATGCCGACAACATCATGGAGCTCCTACTCATGATCGATGCGGCAAAGCGCGCCTCCGCACACTACATCACAGCGGTCATACCCTACTTCGGATGGGCTAGACAAGATCGCAAAGATAAGCCCCGTGTCTCCATCGGCGCTAAGCTGATGGCTGACCTACTCTCTGTGGCTGGCATCACCCGTCTCATCACGATGGATCTACACGCAGACCAGATACAAGGGTTCTTCAACGTACCAGTGGATCACCTATACGGCTCTACCGTCTTCACAGAGTACATCGAGCAAAACCTCCCCATAGACAACCTCTGCATCGCTACACCAGACGTAGGAGGTACCAAGCGTGCCAACAGCTACGCACGCCACTTTGGCGTACCTATGGTCATCTGCCACAAGCGTCGCGCTAAGGCAAATGAGGTGGCCGAGATGACCATCATCGGTGACGTCTCTGGCAAAGATGTAATCCTCGTGGACGACATCGTCGATACGGCTGGCACTATGACCAAAGCTGCAGACCTCATGCTTGAGCATGGAGCTAAGTCTGTCAGAGCCTTTGCGACTCACGCTGTCATGAGTGATCCTGCCACGAAGCGTATCGACCAGTCTGGTCTGACGGAGATGATCTTTACCGACTCGATACCTTACTCTAAGAAAAGCGAGAAGGTACGCATCATCAGCGTTGCCGAGCTCTTTGCCGAGTCTATCCGTCGTGTCTGTAGCCACGAGTCTATCAGCTCGCTCTACACTTTCTAGACACTGACCTCCGATACAAGGATACCCTAGCTGACTCCCCGATGAGCCAGTTAGGGTATCTTCCCTTTTCTATAAAAGGGACTACACGTGATCTCGTTCTAATCTCTTTTTTCGTACCTTTGCGTGCAATAGTATCCTGTAGATATTAAGTATGACAAGACAAACGCTCCTCAGCCTCTTAGCTCTCAGCTGGCTCCTGCTCACTAGTAGCTGCGCTGAGTATATGCGCATACAAAAGTCTAAAGACCCCACGCTCCGCTACTCCTACGCCAAGAAGTACTACAACGAGGGTAAGTACAGTCGTGTGGCAGAGCTCATGGTCGACGTCTTACCGCACTATGAAGGTACGCAAGAGGGTGCACAGGCTCTCTATATTATGGCCGATGCACTCCTACAGGACAAGCAGGAGTCGAGTGCTGCCGAGTACTTTCGTAGGCTGTACAGCAAGTACCCACAAGACCCCCGAGCCGCAGAGGCTCACTACAAGACGGGACTAGCACTTTATCGTATAGCTCCCGATCCACGCCTAGATCAGTCTGTAACCTATAGTGCGCTCAAGGAGCTACAAAGCTTCTTAGAGGCTCACCCTCAGAGCGAGCATCGTAAGGAGGTCGAGCAGATGCTTTTCGACCTGCAAGACAACCTAGCCAAGAAGGAGCTGATCACCGCTGACCTATACTATAACCTAGGCACTTACCTAGGCAATAACTATATATCGGCCATCATCACGGCTCGCAATGCCCTCAAATCTTATCCCTACACCAAGCATCGTGAGGATCTACTCTTTATCATTGTAGAGGCTTCCTACCAGCAGGCGATCAATAGTGTAGAGAGCAAGAAGCAGGGACGACTACGCGAGGTCATAGATGCATACTATAACTATGAGAATGCCTTCCCCGATGGGAAGCACCTCAAGCGTGCTAAGACACTACGTGATCGTGCACAGCGCATGATCGTTAGCTAGACAACGGCTGCGAGACGAGGTAAATCCTCTTCCCACACCACACTCACATACTAAGACTCCATTATCGCATTATGACAACAAAAAATAAGAAGCAATCCGTACCTCAGACTACGATCACCCGCTCTCTCCCAGAGCTTTGGGAGCAGACGGGAAACATCTATGAGACTGTACGTATCATCTCCAAGCGCGCCAACCAGCTATCTGTAGAGATGCGTGACGAGATACGAGAGAAGATACAAGAGTTTGCCAACTACCAAGAGACTCTCGACGAGACCCCGACGGAAAACAGTGAGCAGATAGAGATCTCCAAGTACTACGAGCAGCAACCCAAATCAACGCTCGTGGCTACTACTGAGTTTCTCAACGGCGATGTGTACTTTCGTCTTCCCAATGAAGAGTCACAAGACTAAGTAAGGCAAACCTCTAGATCATACCTTCACTATGTGGCAACGCATTCAGACTTTATATCTACTCCTCAGCGGGGTGACAGCGACCCTACTACTGCTCTTGACGCTCTTCACTGTCACGCCAGCTGGGCAAGAGACTATCTATGTAGCAAACTTCACAGGACTCATCGTCAATGGGTGGACTAGCATTAAGTACTTTAATCTAGTCTCCTTCGTACTGACCGCACTAGTGACGATCCTCTCCTTTGTGACGATCTTCCTCTACAAGCGGCGCAAGTTGCAGATACGTCTGACGATCGTCGGACTCCTCCTAATGGTGGCTGCTATCGTTGCTTTTGCCTATATGCTCTGGCGACAGGCTGATCTTATGCAAGCAACGACCCATATACGCTTTTGGATCATACTGCCGATCATCAATCTACTATGCCAGTATCTGGCTATGCGTAACATCATCAAGGACGACATCCTCGTGCGTGCCTCTAACAGACTACGCTAGTACATACTTCGCCCTAGATAGCTCTTGCAGGAGCTTACACCATTCACCCACCACCATTCACCTACTTTCCTATGGCAATCATCTTCCCTGACACGTCACACACCTTTGGTGAGTATCTACTCATACCAGGGCTGACGACCCCCGAGTGTACTGTAGACAAGATCTCCCTACGCACACCACTAGCTAAGTATAGCCCCGCAAAGGAAGAGTCTCGCATCAATCTCAATATCCCCTTCGTATCAGCTATCATGCAGAGCGTCAGCAACGACACGATGGCTATAGCACTAGCACGAAACGGAGGACTATCCTTCATCTTTGGGTCACAACCCATCGAGGAGGAGGCCGAAATGGTGGCTCGCGTCAAGAAGTTTAAGGCGGGCTTCGTACGGAGCGACTCCAATGTCAGCCCTAAAGATACACTTGCTGACGTGCTAGCTATCACCCAGCGTACGGGACACTCTACCATAGGAGTGACTGATGACGGCACACCCGATGGTGTACTGTGCGGCATCGTCACCAGTAGAGACTACCGACTCTCGACAGATCCACTGGATCGCAAGGTCGCTGACTTTATGACTCCCTTCGAGCGCCTAACTACAGGACGCAAAGGGATCTCGCTAAGCGAGGCTAACGACATCATCTGGGCTCACAAACTCAATGCGCTCCCGATCATTGATGAGGAGCAGCGACTCTGCTACTTCGTATTCCGCAAGGACTATGATAGTCACAAGGAGAACCCGCTCGAGCTACAGAACCCGCACAACAAGACGCTCATGGTCGGTGCTGGCATCAATACCCGTGACTACAAGGAGCGCGTGCCAGCACTGGTAGAGGCGGGAGCAGATGTACTCTGTATAGACTCGTCTGACGGCTTCTCAGTATGGCAGAAGGATACCATCGCTTGGATACGTGAGCAGTATGGCGATAGTGTCATCGTAGGCGCTGGAAACGTGGTCGATCAGGACGGCTTCCGCTACCTCGTAGAGGCTGGCGCAGACTTCGTCAAGGTCGGCATCGGTGGTGGCTCTATCTGTATCACCCGCGAGCAAAAGGGCATCGGACGTGGACAAGCTACGGCAATCATCGACGTAGCTCAGGCGCGTGACGACTACTACCGTGAGACAGGTATCTATGTGCCCATCTGTAGCGATGGAGGTATCGTACACGACTACCACATGACGCTCGCACTGGCTATGGGTGCCGACTTCCTTATGATGGGACGCTACTTCGCTCGCTTCGACGAGTCTCCCACGGAGAAGCTCCGTATCGGTAACAACATTGTCAAGGAGTACTGGGGTGAGGGATCAAACCGTGCTCACAACTGGCAGCGATATGACGGCGGAGGCACCTCCACAGCGATGAAGTTTGAGGAGGGCGTCGACAGTTATGTCCCCTACGCTGGTCCGATGAAGGATACACTCGATCAGACGCTCAGCAAGATCAAAGCAACGATGAGTAGCTGTGGCACGGTCGATCTGAAGTCTCTCCGTGAGAATGCTAAGCTGACACTTGTCTCCTCTACCTCTATCATTGAGGGAGGCGCACACGATGTCATTCGCAAGGATCGCACCTAATGCGGATGCTATTCGATCCATAGATAGCCCCTCCTTGCTGAAGTATCGTATTTAGTGTACTACCCCGAGTTACTCACAGTCGTAGGCCCTACCGCTTGCGGTAAGACAGCCTTGGGTGTAGCTCTAGCTGAGGAGCTGCATGGAGCCATACTCAGTGGCGACAGCAGGCAGGTCTTTGTCGGTATGGATATAGGCACTGGCAAGGATCTGGATGCCTATACCACGGAGCGTGGCTCCATACCGCATTACCTCATCGATATTGTCCAGGCTGGGCAGCCGTTCAACCTCTTTGAGTATGTGCAGCTCTTTGATGAGGCGTATCACGAGGTGGTCTCGCAGCAGCTCAAGCCGATCTTCGTCGGAGGGTCTGGACTCTATGTCGAGCAGGTGCTACAGACGAAACCTATGCACCAAGTGCCACCAGATGCCGCATTGCGACAAGAGCTAGAGCAGCTCAGCCTAGCCGACCTGCGAGCTATACTCAGTCGCTATCCACGCATCGAGTATGTAGATCCAAGCTCAGCACGTAAGTGTATCCGAGCCATCGAGGTAGCACGGCACTATGCGCAGTATCCGGAGCAGTATCAAGCTTACCAAGAGGCTCTCCGTGAGTCTAAGCAGCAAAGGCCACCACTCATCATCGGTCTACGCTTAGCTCGTCAAGAGATCATCCGACGCATAGACCAGCGCCTGCAGAGCAGACTCGAGGAGGGGATGGTCGCTGAGGTAGAGCGCCTACTCGACGAGCAAGTTCCCGCGAAGACGCTCATTGCGTATGGTCTAGAGTACCGCTTCATCACCTTATATTTACAAGGTAAGCTCAGCTACTCAGAGATGGAGGAGCAGCTAGCGACCGCTATCCATCAGTTTGCTAAGAGACAGATGACTTGGTTCCGAGGTATGGCCCGTCGCGGGCTCCCCATACATTGGATCGATGGACATCAGCCAGTCACCTCGCAGCGAGACCGAGTGCTACGATTGGTTAAGGGTTCGTAAGGTAGGGAGCGTGCTAGAGCAAGCCGTTTTTCCAAAGGTAGATGATGCGCTCCGTGACCGCATCGTCCTCTACATGCTCTGGATCGAATTTCTTATCTAGGTTGCCCCCGTATAGCTTTGCAAAGCTATTGTACCACGAAGCAGTAAATCCGCCATAGATCGACTTAACGATCTCGTATCCCGTAGAGCCCGTCTCTCTATTTACCAGCTTGATGAGGAGTAGCCCCTGTCCGAGAGTCAGATCCTTCATCCGTGGCGTATACTCCTTGACCAGTTCCTTCTTGACACGAGCCAAGTGGTCACGACGCTCACGCTCCGTGGGGAAGGTCTCCACATATTCGTACGTCTCAATGATCATACGACTCAGCTCCTCAGCGATAGGTAGCACCTTCTTGACGTCTCGCACACGTCGCCAGTAAGCGTAGCGCTCTGTCTTAGATAGTGGCCTATGAGGAGTCCCAGTGACTCTCACCTCTGGCAGGAGTATGCTGATGATGTCTTCCTCGGCAAGTGTGTCAGGAGCTTGTAAAAAAGTATCATCAACGTCACTATAAATCGGCCACACGTCAGCACCCTTTAGCCCTTTAGCAGAGAGCAATAGGAAGGGTAGCAAAGAGCAAATAAAGAGCTTAGGCAAATATTTCATAGTTACAAATGGTGTGTCTTATGAGAGAATTTGTTACCTTTGACGACCAATAGGAAGTACCTAACAAAGGTACAACTAATTAAAGAACCTCATACCAACCTACTGACAAGTTCAGTCATGTCTTACAAATCTATACTAACCACCTCACTCCTCCTCGTGATCCTCTGTGGATGCTGCACATCTAGCTGCGTCTACAAGAAAGGATCTAAGACGATGTCACAGCAAGAGGTAAGCTTCAAGGACTTCACTGCGATCAATGCCAATCGAGGTCTCAACCTTGAGATCACACAAGGTGCGGAGTACTCGGTGTCAGTCTCAGCTCCTGATAAGTATATGGACGATGTCATGATCGAGCAGAAGGGCGAGACCCTCTACATAAGCTTAAAGCAGGGAGCCAAACGGCACATTGACTCTGATGACATCACCATACAGATCTCTGTACCATACGTTACCAAGATCGATCTAGCTGGTGCTACGGAAGCTTGTTTCATAGGGAGCTTTGAAGCGCCACAGTTCACAGCTCATCTGTCAGGCTCCTCAGAGATAGATGATCTTAACATCAAGGCAAACGAGATAAGCATCGAAGCTTCGGGAGCAAGCGAAGTATCTGGTACTATACAGGCCAAGCGAGCTATGGCCAAGCTATCGGGAGCCTCTGATGTCGATCTGATAGTTAATCAGCTAAGTCAGATGACTATGCAGCTCTCAGGCAGCTCAGATGCTGAGCTAAGAGGGACTATCACCAACCTGCAAGCTACACTCTCTGGTGCTTCTGAGATTGATGGCGAAGAGCTAACCGTTTCAGACCTAGACGTCTCACTCGCTGGTGCCTCTTCCGCAGATATCGTCAATAATGGCAGTCTGCGCTATAAGTTAGCTGGAGCCTCTCAGCTCACCATCTACGGCTCTCCTAGAGTCCTCGACTCGCAGAGCGATCGCTCTTCATCAATTAAGATAGGCTAGCCGACTCCTCTCCTCACATCATATAGTTTACCTCTTACCAACACAATCTAGAAGCTATGACCTCTATCAAAAAGCTTATGGGTCGCCTAAAAGGTCATATCAAGCGCATGAGTGCTGAGCACCCCAAGCGGGCGCAAGCCTTCCTCTGTGGTTTGATAGTCTTGGGGATGGGTATCTATACCTTTGCCATAAGCGACTCCAACCTCGGCAAGCAGCTCCGCTACTCGCATCGCATACAAGCTCTCACCGATGAGTGCAAGCGACTCGAAGAGGCATACCGCAGTGATAGCTTGAAGATAGACAGCTATAAGCAGGACAAAGCTTCGCTAGAGCGTATCGCTCGTGAGGAGTATCGTATGCAGCGCCCTGATGAGGTCGTCTTTCTCATCAAAGAGCGCCCCACATCGGAGGATGAATAGGACCACTAAACTAACTTAACCATCTAGCCTCACACCCTTCCCAACTAGTACTCCATGACTCAGCAAGCCTCCTCTCGTCAACGGGCGATCAACGTCTGCTATAAGCTTGGGCTCATTCTTATGTTTGTAAGCCTACTACTACATCTCTTCTATCCAGGTGTGCTCTTTGGCTATTTACTTATGGTCGGATCGCTACTCTACACGATGAGTCAAGCACTTGTTGACAAGAATGGTGTAGACCTGCGCACGAAGCGTCTACGAGGTATCGCTCTCCTAGCGGGAGTCCTCTTTGTCGCAGGCTCTTATCTCTTCATCGTAGAGCAGTCATATTGGAGACTCGTACTTATGATTGCGTCTGTCTTACTGCTCTACTCGAATACAGTACTCCTATATCACAATCCTCAGGACCAAGAGGATCATCAAGCGGACTAAATTCTCTCCATGCCTCCAAAATCTGCTCAGAATATCCGAAAAGCTCCTCAGCGGGAGCGCATCTACAGCTTCACGGCGAAGGAGTCGGGAGCACTCCTCGAGCTACTCTTTGCGCTACTCCCAGAGTTAAGTCGCACCACTGTCAAGCAGTATCTGCGCAATCGATGTGTCTCGCTGGCAGGAGTGACCACTACTCAGTTCGATGCACCCGCCACCGCTGGAGACACCATAGAGATCTACAACGTAGGATCTGCCGAGGAGCTACAGCATCCGCTCATAGAGGAGCTCTACCGCGATGATCAGTTCATCGTCCTACACAAGCGTCCTGGCATCCCTACCATCTCCGTCGGAGGCGCCAGCAAGAGTAGTCTCTTTCAGGTCATGACGCATCATCTCAAGAAGGTCGACCCCAACGAAAAGATCTTCCTCCTGAACCGTCTCGACCGAGACACCGAGGGGATCATCATCGTAGCTCGTGATCGGCAGTTACAGCAAGACCTGCTAGCCGAGTGGCGAAGCTTCGTCCTCTCCAATAGCTTCGAGGCAGTCATCTTAGGCACTTTAGATGCCAGCAGTGGTGAGCTAACGACCCGCCCGACTAGAGACAAGAAGAGAGGCTCCGACAAGCGACGCAACCCAGGGGTCTCCACCAGAGACAAGAAGCCAGCTACCTTTAGAGCTAGCTACGAGGTACTCTCCACAGGCCCTTATATCACGAGAGTCAAGCTCTCACTACTTACACGCAATAATAGTATCCGCTCCACGCTCGCTAGCATAGGGCACCCACTCCTTGGGGATCATCGCGCCAGTGAGTCCATTGCGCCAGAGCTCAGCAAGTACCTAGCGCTGCGCACCACCGAGCTAACCATCTTCCACCCCATAAGGCGACAGAAGATGCAGTTCACACTAGACACACCGCTTGTCAACCTAGACAAGATCTCACAGACACGCCTCACCGCAGCCCAAAAGGAAGCACTGCTCATCGAGGCGACACCGTCCGATCAACGCAAGAAACGAAATTAGTAACCTAAATAAACTATAAGCTTAACTTGATGATTATGAAGGAACGCTCGAAGTACTTACTACTTCTCATTACACTCTTATTCATCGGAGTCCCCAAACTTGCTGCACAGGCTGGTGGGATGATCAATCCCGTCAAGTTTTCTCAGCAGATAACCGACGACGGCAAGAAGACAGTCACCGTATCCATCACAGCTCGCGTCATCGACGGCTGGCACCTCTACGACCAGAACCTACCAGCAGGAGGCCCCGTCTCACTCGAGTTCCACACCGACAAGCTCAATGGAGCCAAGGCTCTAGGGGGCTTCAAGGCAAACAAAGCTCCTCATAGCTATACCGACGAAATCTTCGGCACTGAGGTGCGAGAGTTTGCGGGAACAGTCACCTTCTCCCAGCAGCTAGAGATCACCGACCCGAAGGCTTTTGTCTATGAAGGCCAGCTCAAGGGTCAAGCCTGCCAAGATAACTGCGTACTCGTAGACTACGACTTCAACTTCAGCTCCAAGCAGCTCTCCAAGGAGATGCTAGCCTTAGCTGCCAGCGAGCCCTCGGGGGCAACTGACGAGGAGGCCACTACGGGAGCTGAGACCGACAGCACTGAGACGGCACAGCTCGCAGCAACGGATTCACTCTCTGCCAGTGCTACCTCAGCAAGCTTCTCTGAGTCAAACTACTGGGCACCTGTCGTAGATCAGCTCAAGGCGTATGGCGACCGCAACCAGAAGCAGTCTACCGCTGGTCTCCTGCAAATCTTTATCTACGGCTTCCTAGGAGGCCTCATCGCTCTGATTACTCCATGCGTATGGCCTATGATCCCGATGACCGTAAGCTTCTTCCTCAAGCGCACCAAGTCGCGCAAGGATGCCATACGTGATGCCATGATCTACGGGCTCTCTATCATAGTCATCTATGTAGCTCTGGGACTCATCATCACCGCTATCTTTGGCGCTAGTGCTCTAAACAACCTAGCCACCAATGCGGTCTTTAACATCATCTTCTTCCTCATACTGGTTCTCTTTGCAGTCTCCTTCTTTGGAGCCTTCGACCTAGTTCTACCAGCCAAGTGGACCAACAAGATGGACTCTAAAGCAGACAGCACCACGGGTCTACTCTCCATCTTCTTTATGGCGTTTACCCTCGTACTCGTCTCCTTCTCTTGTACAGGTCCTATCATCGGTACCCTCCTTGTACAGGCTGGTACCTCAGGCGAGATCGTCGCTCCGGCCATCGGTATGATCGGCTTTGCACTAGCACTAGCGCTGCCCTTCTCGCTCTTCGCCATCTTCCCCAACATGTTGCAAAACATGCCAAAGAGTGGTGGCTGGCTCAACTCTGTCAAGGTAGTCCTTGGATTCCTCGAGCTGGCACTCTCGCTCAAGTTCCTCTCCGTCGCTGACCTCGCTTACGGATGGGGTATCCTAGATCGTGAGACCTTCCTCGCACTCTGGATCATCATCTTCGCACTGCTAGGCTTCTACCTGCTCGGCAAGATCCGTCTACCGCACGACACGCCACTAGAGAAGATCGGTGTCTCTCGCCTCTTTATGGCGATCATCTCCCTAGCCTTCTCCGTCTATATGATCCCAGGTCTGTGGGGCGCTCCGCTCAAGGCTGTCACCGCCTTCGCACCGCCACTCTATACGCAGGACTTCAACCTATACGATGGTGAGGTACATGCTAAGTTTGACGACTTCGACGCTGGTATGCGCTATGCTCAGGAGACGGGCAAGCCAGTCCTACTAGACTTCTCAGGCTTCGGCTGTGTCAACTGCCGTGAGATGGAGAACTCCGTCTGGATCGACCCAACCGTCAAGGGGCTCCTCGAGGATGACTATATCCTTATCACCCTCATGGTCGACGACAAGACCGCCCTGCCTGAAATCATCGAGGTAGAGGAAAACGGCTCTGTCAAGAAGCTCCGCACCATCGGTGACAAGTGGAGCTACCTGCAGCGTAGTAAGTTCGCAGCCAATGCGCAGCCTTACTACATCGCCATCGATCCTGCCGGCAACCCGCTGAGTGCATCATATGCACATGATACCAATATCAGCAACTACATCGACTTCCTCAAGGGCGGCCTCAAGGAGTACGAAGTACGTAAGAAGGAGCTGGCAAAGTAACCTGTCCTCCTGACAAATAGTCACTTAATCAAAGAGAGTCTCTACCGCTACGGCGATAGAGGCTCTCTTTTTTTGCCCTATATCTCGACAGTACCTCTTACTGGAGGTGCTGAGAGACTCTAGACTGATGTGTCATAAAGGGACTCTCCTATGGTCTCGAGACGCTTTTGCTTCATAAAAAGCTGATCCCCACGTGGCAATTCCCAAATCTCCACGTGGAAAATGAAAATTCTCCACGTAGGCGAGAAATGAAACTTCGGAGGAATCAAATAATATGTCCGAAGAAATGATTCTCACCTACGTGGAAAACAAAAAATAGCCACGTGGAGATTTGTTATTCTCTACGTGGCTATTGAATTAGAGATTAGATGTTAGAGACGAGCTGGTCTCGGGGGACACAGATCGTTGCTCGTAAGATTTGCAGCGTTGAGAGGCTTCACCACTTGTTCCAGTGGATCACCTCCTCGGGACTCTTGCGCTTCTTCTCACGGGTCGGCTGCTTCGAGTAGCCAATGAGAATGTCTAGAACCACCTGACGCTTGTCTGGTATGCCCAGCTCCTTGCGCACGGCAGTATCGTTGATCCAGCCGAGTATGCAGCTCCCGACACCCTCCGCCTGAGCTGCGAGGACGATGTGTGCCACGAGGATGCCTAGGTCTATGGGTCGGTAGTCCACCTTCATCACGCGGCTACCCATACGGGCTACCCAGCGCCCACGCTCCGCTACGATCAGGAGGTGTACGGGCGCCTCGAGGGCAAACTTATTCATATTTGTCACCCCCTTGATGACCGCCTGCCCCACACGCTGCGCAACTTCTGGCTCAGAGACCGCTACGATACTCCAGGGCTGCTGATTGGTTGCTGAGGGTGCCAGCAAGGCGTTGTGCAGGATGCGCTCCAGCACCTCCTGCGGTACAGTGCGGTCGGCAAATCTGCGATCGCTCTGACGCTCCCGATAGAGAGTGTATAGATCTTCAGGTTTCATAACTACAAGGATTTAGTCAAACGAACGTAGGCGTGCGATATACTTGCCTAAGATGTCAAACTCAAGGTTGACCACGCTCCCCACCTTAAAGTGACCGAAGTTCGTATGCTCCAGCGTGTAGGGGATAATCGCCACCTCGAAGGAGTTTTCCTGCGAATTGCAGACGGTGAGGCTCACGCCGTTGACCGTCACGGAGCCCTTCTCGACCGTCATATAGCCCTGGAGCATCATCTCACGATCCACCTCATAAACAAAGGTAAAGTAGTGACTGCCCTCCATCTCACGAATGGCCGTACAGCGAGCCGTCTGATCCACATGCCCCTGCACGATATGACCGTCCAGACGGCCACCGAGCATCATGCTGCGCTCCACGTTGACATAGTCACCCACCTGTAGGAGGCCTAGGTTGCTGCGGTCGAGTGTCTCCTGAATGGCGGTGACCGTGTAGCCCCCCTCCTCGAGCGAGACGACGGTGAGGCAGACGCCATTATGTGCGATGCTCTGATCTATCTGTAGCTCTGCGGCAAAGTCGCAGGCGAGTGTGATGTGCAGGTTGCTTCCTTCGCGGGTTAGGCGGCGCACCTGCGCCATACCTTCTACTATTCCACTAAACATATATCTATTCGGTTTGCTCTATTGATTGGTTACTTCGCAAAGATACGAAATCATTGCTGTCTTGTAAAGGCTTTTCCTCTAGACCAGTGATCGTAGTAGTGGCACCTTGCGGATCAAAGCGGTGACCCCTAGTGAGATGAGCGCTATGAGGAGGAGGCGCAGCGGGACGCTTACGGCAGGGCAAGCGGTCAGTGTGGGGAGGAATAGCTCGAAGAGCTTGAAGACTACCTGTAGCACCGCAAAGTGTACCAGGTAGACCCCCATCACATAGGGATAGAGCCTACTTGCCGAGACAAGGAGTCGTGCCGTGGGGCGCCATCGGTAGCAGAGGGCGAAGAGCGAGACCACCTTGAGGACAACCAAAGGCTGGAAGTTGACGCCCACCCGCCCTAACAGTTGGTAAGGCACATAAATGAGTAGCGCTCCGTGCAGTAGCATACTTCCGATGAATAGCGTCAGGAGCCACCCTTTGCTAGGCAACCGACTAATGGTGCGAGAGATCAGATAGCCCGCTAGGTAGTAAGGGAGGTACTGCACCCACCAGAGTAGGCAGATCTGCTGAATGCCATACGAGCGGTAGTAGATGTCTACAGCGAGTGCCACGAGATAGCTCCCGAGCGTCAGGATCAGTAGTCCTCGATTGCCCCCATAGGTAGGGCTATCGCTACGCTCGATCCGCTCACAGAGCCAGCGTAGCATAGGAGTCACCACGTAGAGTCCTGCCAGCATCACAAGGTACCACAAGTGATACCACTGGAAGGCGATCCATGCCTGCTCCTTAGCACAGTGCCAGAAGTAATAACCCACCGACCAGACGAGTAGCGGCAAGAGGATCTTGCGCCCTACGCTACGCTTGTAGAAGTGTGCCAAGCTCCCGATCTGCCGCTCAGGCGACAGCATAAAGGCTCCGCTCAGCATCACAAAGAGTGGCACGGCCCCCACCGAGAGCGCATACCACGGGGCTGCCTGCCAACGCTCTGACAGCGAAGACTCTCCCACAAAGTAGCCCCCAGCCGTGTGGATGCCGATCACCATCACGACCGAGAGGATCCGTAAGAGGTCCAGTCCTTGGTGGCGTAGCGTCTGCTCCGACATTTTCACCCAGAGACTAACTGCGCAAGGCGAGCAGCATACGCAGAAACGTGTCAAAGAGCACCATCTTCGTCAGCACGTTGCCACGGATCTCTCGCATCGCCTCCTCGAGGAGCCGGTAGCAAGCACCCATCGCCTTATTGTTGACCCGTAGCTCCCCTACACGCACCTCTCCACGGAGCGCACGGTGCCACTGTTGCCCCATCAGCTGCATCAGTAGTTTGAGAAAGGCTACCGCCCCCTCGCGTCCCATCTTGTCTACCTCCTCGCTGAGCAGCTTCAGGCGCAAGATGTCGGCTCGTAAGGTCGCATCGTACCACTGCTGCGCCAGTTCTTGTAGTTTGTCTTGCGAGGCAGAGCTGTCAAGTAGGCGTAGGGCATCGCTCAGATTGCCGTCCACTAGGGGGATCATCGCCTCAAGGGCGTCAGTCGCCAGCTCAGGGTGTAGAGTTGTCAAGGCCTCTCTCATCTCCTCCTCCGTCATCGGGGGCAGCTCGAAGCGCTGCACACGGCTCAGGATCGTATCGAGGAGACGATCCGTATGTGCCGACACTAGGATAAAGAGCGTCTCTGCGGGAGGCTCTTCGAGCGACTTGAGGAGCTTATTGGCAGCAGCATCGTTCATGCGCTCAGGTTGGTAGATGATGATCGTGCGCCAGCCACCTTCAGTGGTTGTGACGGAGAGACGAGACAGGAGACTATTGATCTCATTTACGTAGATGACTGGCTGACTATTGCCCGCCTCTAGCACCTCGAGCCAGTCCTGATCGGTGATATAGGGCGACCGCTCGAGGAGCGTGCGCCACTCGTCGAAGTAGCGCTCCGTGGGGGTCTCGTCTTGTGCTGCTTTGATCACGGGATAGACGAAGATGACATCGGGGTGCGCACTGGCTGCGACCTTCTTGCAGGAGGCGCACGCGCCACAGGAGTCCTCGTCCGTAGGAGACTGACACTGTATGTACTGCGCCCACGCCCACGCTAGGTGAAGCCCTGGGTAACCCTCCTGTATCTCCAGTAGCACTGCGTGGGGCATCTGGCCCGATCGGGTTAGGTGGACGAACTGCTGCTTGAGGGCTCGGTATCCATATATATCGGCAAACTGCATGACTGCGCTTTCTTCTCTAGATTGGTAAAAGGGTTAACGGAGACTTCTCGACGCACACTCCTAAGCTCACGAAATGACCACACGCTGACCGCTAAACTGCCCCAGCATCCGGCGTATCTCCTGCCATGTGGATAGCTCCTGAAGGAGTGGCTGGTAGCTCGTGTAGTCCGCCTCGGGGTGCTCCTGCTGTAGCGTCTGTATCTGCTGCGAGATCTGCTGACAGCGCTCCTCAGCGTACGCTAGCTTGTAGGTGTATAGCACCTTAAAGGTCATATTCCGCACCCACTCATCGGGGATTTTCTCATCCTCGTCATCTGGCATCTGTAGCTCCTCGCGCGCCTTACGAGAGAGTCGGTATGGGGTAGCGTAGAGGTCCACCGCCAGTGCTGCCACCTGCGGGATCTCCGAATTGCAAAGGAAGGAGCCACAGGAATGCTTCGACTTGCCATCTTCTGAGACGCTCAGCTCCTCCAGCATCATCTTGTTGCTATCGTTGAGAATGCGCTTGACGAGCGGGTGCTCGATGACTATATCATCTTGCTTGAGCTCCTGATAGACAAAGTTAGCCACAGCAACCTGTATCACCATAGGCTCTGCTCCCTCACCCGCCTCCTCATCTTGCACAGAGATCTTTAGCAGCCGCTCCCCATAGCGTACCACTAGGCGGATCAGATCCAGTGCTTCATTGCTCATCGGAGCATCTAGAGGCGAGATCTCTTGCGGGGTTTCTTCGGTAGTAGGCTCTTCGGTCGTCGCTGCCGTCGGTGGTGCATACTGATAGACCCGTCCACGGCTAAAGCGCTCCTGCTTGATTTGCTGCAAGAGTAGATCCTCCGCCACGCCATACATCTGAGACATCTGCTGTATGTAGACGACCCGCTCGAGGCTGTCGGGGATCGCAGCAATGCTCTGCAAGATGTCTCGCATCAGCTGCGTCTTGAGCTGCGGATCACTCGCCATCTGCTGAGCGTAGAGCTGAGACTTGAAGGTGAGGAAGTCCTGCGCATGCGCAGCAAAGTACTCCTCCACCTCTGTGCGACTACGCTTAGAGACAAACTCATCGGGATCCTCTCCATCGGGTAGCACTAGAAGCTTAATCTGCATCCCCTCTCCGAGGAGCATATCGATCGAGCGCAGCGCCGCTTTGACACCCGCCTCATCACCATCGAAGAGTACCAGCACATTGCGCGAGAAGCGTCGCAACAGCTGTATCTGACTCTCCGTAAGTGCCGTACCAGAGGTCGCCACCACATTCTCTATCCCCACTTGGTGCATAGCGATCACATCGAGATAGCCCTCGACGATGATACTCTGATCCAGACGTGCTATGGCACGCTTCGCCTGATAGAGACCATATAGCTCACGGCTCTTGTCGTAGATGATGCTCTCGGGCGAATTGATATACTTAGCGATCTTGTCCGCCTTGCGCATCGTGCGCCCACCGAAGCCGACGACCCGCCCCCCTACATTATATATAGGGAAGATAACCCGCTCGTGATAGCGGTCAGCACTCGGACGACCCTCGCTCGGAGCATAGAGCAGACCCGTCGCCACAAAGCTCTCCATATCGTAGCCATGCTCCTCGACATACTTCGCCAGAGCACGTCTATCACTGGGCGAGTAGCCCAGCCCAAAGGTCTGTATCGCCTCCGACCGGACACCACGCTGCGTGAAGTAAGGCAGGGCTATATCCAGTCCCTCCTCGCTACTGAGGAGCTGCTCGGTAAAGAACTTTGCTGCCACCTCATTGGCGAGGTAAAGCGCCTCACGCTCACTCTGTCGCTCCTGCTCCTCCTCGGTCATCTCCCGCTCTGGCACGGGGATATTATACTTCTGAGCGAGGTAGCGGAGCGCCTCTACGAAGGAGCAGTTCTGTATCTTCATAATGAAGGAGACTGGCGTCCCGCCCGCGCCACAGGCGAAGCACTTGCAGATATTCTTGGACGGAGTGACGATAAAGGAGGGGTGACGATCCTTGTGAAATGGACACAAACCCACAAAGCCCGATCCCTTGCGCCGTAGATGCACGAAGTCGGACACCACCTCATCGATGCGTGCCGTATCTATGATCTGTTGTTTGGTCTGCTCGTCAATCATCTGTCTACTTCTCTTGCTCTGCAAATGTACTCATTTCACGTCAATAGGCTCCGTCCTTCACTAGCTACCTTAGTAGCAGATCTACGGTGAAACTTGGATTAAGAAATAGAACAAGGGCTGACTCTCCCAAAAGAGAAGTCAGCCCTCTTTAGAACTACTTTTCGAGCGTTTTTTGTTCGAGTGCGAGCCGTGCGTCTACTACTGAATGTCTAGTTGTAGTGTGACTGGCAGGTCAAAGATCTCTTTGTACGGTTTAACATCATCCCGAATCTCCATATACTGATTCCAAGAAACATTCTTGTTCTTAAGGATAGCTCCCTTATCGATAAACTTCATACGGATGGTAATCGTAGGCTTACCACCATCTGTCACCACCGTCGGTAGTCGGTCTATAATGAGCGTAGGCTTGCCCGTTTCAAACACTTTAAGGTTAGCCCATGCTTCCTTATCATTAGCTCGTATGAGATGCTCCGTGGTATAGTTGCCCTTATAGCCGTTCTCTATGAACTCCATAAGCGAGGGGAAGCCAAAGAGAACAATTGGGGTTAGGTCACTTCCTACAGGGTACTCTGCACCAAAGCTGGTATTGTCACTCACGATAGAGATCTCTTGAAACTCCCAGTAGAGAGCCCGATCAGGGATATAATACTTGGTGTACTTCTCCTTAAAATATAGATCTTCACGATGAACGACAGGGATACGACGATAATAAGCTGTATCCCCTATCTCTTTACCAAAAAACCAGCCGTTGTCCGTATTCATTCCCGTGATGGTAAGATAGTCGACATTGCGAATTTGACCATCCACTACCCGACACTTGAAGGAGCGTGGTCTCAATGCCTCCGCCTCTGTCAGCGTGTCCATACGACTCCTAGATTGGTATTCGTTTACAGACAAATAGCATGGGGATAAAGTCTCAAAAACAAAGTTCTTACAGCTAACGTCAACCTTAGGCTTCAAACAACTAGAGATACCAAGTATTACAAAGGAAACAGCTGTCAGTATAGCGATATGTCTTTTGCAAACAGTTTTCATAACAGTTTCGACTTAATATATTTAGCTACAAAACAATCACTTCCAAATATGGAATGTGGAAATGTTATAATACTCTCCATTGGGATGAGAACTTCTTAGCTCAGCAACCTCATTGTTATCATTGATCACATGGGGAGCAAACCAACCATTTTTATAACCATACCATCCCCAAGTACAATGCACAAAGTTCCTGATTGCGATTTCAGTCTCATAGGGGACTCGTTCAGAAAATGGAGATTGCAAAGTGTATCCATATTGTTTCTTCATCTGTTGGGCAAGACCATCGACCACCCAGTAGTGTCCTTTTTTGCCATCACTCTCATCACACCAACCGAGCAAAATGAAAGGTTGATGCTTGTCTCGTAATATTCGGCACATCTCTCTTGGTTTATAGTCATTTACATAGGCTACGTTGAACCCCGCACGTCTCAAATATTTAGACACATTGCTTGGGGAACTTATCGTATAATCACTTGTAGCCCAAAGGTGTGCATATTTCCACGCATCCTTGACTAATACTCTAAGCTGAGTTAGCAAGCTTATATCGTTATAAAGCTTCGTATCCGAAGGTGTTCCATTGTTATATCTTGCCTTCAGTCTTTTCCAATCTACACCACTTCCTCCAGCTTGCATCTCGTAGTGAGAAAGGAGTGTTACAATTGCTATAGGTCCACATCCTGCAGAGTAAACTCCACTAAAAGGCTTTATCATTAAGGCATTGAAAGGAGCATCCTGTCCAAAGTATTGATAGGTATTAGGTTCAAACCACTTTTTGAAATATGGCTCAGATTCCGACTCTATAATAGTCTTGGGAAATTCTCGTAGAATTGGGTCTTTTGGAGGCAAATCTGGGTCTGAGACCCCACGATCTCCAACAAACCCTTGACTGGAAGAGCTTGTGCGAAATATTTGAGCCAAGATAGGATTCTCCTCTGCATCTGAAAAGTGTAGTGACGATTTGTCCGAATGTCCAATCACATCCATCTCCTCTTCCCCTCCGTCTCGAAAGAGCATAAAACCACCATTGGTGAAGTTAGCTAAATAGAGTTTTGTGTTAGGGGAATCTGTATCTGTAGAGTCCAGCGAAGAGAGTATTGGCTTCTCCCCATTGCGAAGAGTGCTCTCATAGAGAGAGGAAAAGAGTTGCACTGTACGCTCCTCTATAGAAGTATCTGGCACCATCTTTCTCTCTTGAGGGATCTCTTTCGAGAGGTCGATATCATCAGCAGTACGAGCACATGAGGTTGCGGAGAGGAAAGCCACTATACAAAACAGCTTTTCTAAAGTCTTGAGGTTTAAGAATTTAGATTGTTTCATTTCGTTGCGGATTTTCAGTCGTTAACATTCTTGTAGGCAAAGACAATTAAAAAATTATACAAGCCAAAACAGCTTCGCACACTCCAGTGTCCAGCACCACCTCATCGATGCGTGCCGTATCTATGATCTGTTGTTTGGTCTGCTCGTCAATCATCTGTCTACTTCTCTTGCTCTGCAAATGTACTCATTTCACCTCAAAGCCTCCATTTACCCCTTACACCAGCAGATTCAACTCCGCAAATCTCGCGATTAACCCAGATTTTACAAATCTTCTTACACGCATGTTCGGCTACTGATATGCATCGATCTGTAGAACTGTACAGCTCCTGCGCTCACTGCATCAAACATCACGAAGTCAACACTTTGACACAGGCACTCATATCGATATCCTATAACAAATGCACGAGCCGCTCCTCGATACACCAGGCTACACGTTTCATCGGGCTACTCGACTTTCTGAATTTGAGAGCGAGTTAGGGTTGCTTTGTATCAATACTTTTTCATACCTTTGACAGCAAATATGGTGAAGTAGTACACTCAGCTCACACTCGAGAGAGGCTCTATTCGGAGTATCTCTAAGTCGAAGAGCCGTGAGACTACTTTCCATTTGCCTCCCAATCACTAAGCATTATTAACCACTTTAATAGTTCAACTATGAATAAAAAAATCCTACTTCTATGTACGGCTCTTGTAGCTCTTCTGAGCTTCAACGGGGCCAAGGCACAGGTCAAGGATGCCAGCATCACCGTTGGTGGTGGCTTTCAGTATGAATTCCTTGACGATGCTCTCAACATCGACAACGCTATGCTTTGGGGCGTACGCGCTGGTTTTGGCTTCGGCCCGATTGTAGAGCTACGTGGTGTCTATGATCGCTCTTTCGGCATCAAGTCCAAACTTAGCGATCCTAACGGAGAGTGGAATGTAGACCCAGTCTTCAAAGACCAGATGAGTGATCGCAAGATCGACATTGAGCGCTATGGTGCTGAGCTTAAGTTCAACCTCCTCGATGGCTACATCCTAGCACCTTACCTACTCGTCGGTGGTGGTATCCAGAATATGAAGTATGAGCTACCTATCGCTGATGAGAAGATCGAGATGATGAAGACTGATCACCTATACTTCTCTGGAGCTCTAGGCTTTAAGATCAATCTAGCACCTCGTATCGCCCTCAACCTATCAGGGAACTATCTAGGTTTCCGCACGGATCTACTTAACCCATATGTCAGCCTAGCAAAGGTTGGTGACAAGGTGGACGACAACGGTCTAGCTCTGATGAACAACTTCTCAGCTCGTGCTGGTCTCTCTGTCTACCTCGGTGGCTACGACTCCAGAGGTAGTAACGAGGTAAGCCGTGCTTACAGAGACTTCTTCTCCAATGGATTCCGTGGTATGGTCTTCACGATCGAGCCTTCCATCCTATATATGGACTTCAATGAAGACTCTTATTGGAATAGCCGCGACTCATGGTTCTACGGAGGTCAGATCGGTCTAGACTTCAACAACACCTTCGGTGTACGTGGATTCTACTACCAAGCAGGCGAGCCTGGCAAGAAGCTTGACTTCGACTTCGACAAGGAGCGCGCTATATATGGTGGTTACTTCACGGGTCGTCTCAACCTACCTCGTGGTGTGACACCTTACGTCAACCTCGGTGCTGGTTACCTCGATGCTAAGCTCTCTGAGGAGGCTACTGAGCAAGACAAGGCTAACCTACATGACGTCGTCTTCGGTATGGCTGGTGTCGGTCTAGAGGTACCTCTCTTCCGCTATGCTAGTCTATTCGGTAGTGCTAACTTCATCGCACACCCAGCTCCTGGCGTCAAGACAGCTAATATCACAAAGAGCTCTGAGATCGTTGCTAAGAACATGGCTTATCAGGTCGGTGTACGCTTTAACATAGGCAAGCCCGCTGGTCACTACATATTTGACGAAGACAAGGCTACTCAAGAGCGTATCAACGAGTATCGTGAGTACCACTACTATGGTCAGGATCGTGACGATGAGTATGTACGTATGACTCCATCTGAGATCGAGGATATGGCACAGCGCATCATCGACCGCAACCGTAGCAAGAAGGGTCAGTCCTGCAAGGGTGGCAACTACTACCGCCAGCCCAACGATGACGCACTCACTCCACTAGAGCGTGAGCTAGTACATGCCCTGATCGGTAACTCTCCTCAGTACATCGCTCAGCAGCAGATGCTCGCTAATGGTCAGGTCAAGGCTCAGAATGGGACTACTACTTCTGACCTAAATGATCAAAATGAGAAGATCCTCGATCGTCTTGACGAGATCGACAGAAAGATCGAGAACAACGAGGCTCGTATGCAGCAGTATCAGCCTACACAGCCTGCAACGACTGTCGTAACGACTCCTCCTACGCATCCAGCTTATCAGGCTCCTGCTACATCCTCTGCTGTAACTATGGATGGCAACGCTACACCCGTAGACAACAATCATAAGAGCCTCATCAGACTAAACTCTGTAGGACTCCTCGTCGGTGCAAACATTGTTAAGCCTGAGGAGGAGAATGCTTTTGGAGCTTTTGCAGTAGGTGTACGTGCTTTTATGCCTATCAGCAATACGAAGCTTGACTTCATCCCTGAGTTCTTTGTAGGCTTCGGCAAGAAGACCACCTTCGGTCTTACAGGTAATGTCGTGTACAACTTCCAGTTTAAGGAGCTTGGCAACTTTGTACCTTACCTAGGTGCAGGTGTCGGTGTTTATACAGACACAAAGTTTGGGGCCAACTTCCTCTTGGGTACTTCATACAAGCTACCTGAGCTCAATAGTGCTATATTCCTAGACTATGGTATACGCACCACAGGACGCAACCATAGCATAGCTCTAGGATACCGCTTCTACTTCTAATCAATTATCACTACAACAGTATGACTAAGAAATCATTTATAGTCGGGCTGTGCGTGATCCTTCTATCAGCTGCAGTCTCCACACCTGTGGAGGCTCAGCGAGATAGGCGTCAAGCACCTCGCCAGAAGCGCGACCGCACGGAGCGCTTTGAGAGGAGCGAGCGTGATCAACGTGAGAAAGAGGTGGTAATGACAAAGCAAGAGCTTGCCATGCTCGTCAATGCTATAGTCACCGCAGCCGAAGAGGATGAGATGGACGGTTGTCCCCAGCAACGTGACATAACAATCACAAGCAATAAGGACAGAGACCTACTCTATCTACTCCTACAGTATCACAACCTCAACGCTATGAAGGCGTCAGCGCCAATTTATACACAGCCTGGACAGCCTATCAACGTCGGAGGACAGCTATACTACCCAGCTGGTAGTAATCTCGTCGTAGCTCAAGGCGCTCAAGGCATGAATGATGCCGACAAGATCAAAGCGCTCGAAGAGGAGCTAGCTCGCCTCAAGGCAGCTCAGCAGGACCCTCAGCGTGACGAGGATCAGATAGCTCAGCAACTGTCTGCTCTACGCGATCAGCTCAACGAGCTCGAGAAAGCTTCTGAGCAAGCTCCTGTCTACAACTACGACAACCGTCGGGTGATCCACCAAGACCGCTCACGCAACAACGTACAGCTCAGTCGTAGCGTTTTCTTTAAGGTCAATTCGGACGTAATCAACGCAGAGGGTCTCGAGGCTGTGCGCAACGTTGCTGACTTTGTCATCAACGATCCACGCGCGCTCGTACTCGTATACGGCTATGCTAGTATCGATGGTCCCGTAGACTTCAACAACAAGCTCGCTGCTAAGCGTGCTGCTAGTGTCATCAAGGCACTCCAAGAGGCAGGCGTTCCAGCAGCTGCTATCAAGCGTTACGATAATGGAGTCGACACGACTCCAGCCAAGCGTACCGATGCTCGTCGCGTAGACATGGACGTGATCTACTAATAGACTGCAGACACTACTCCGTCAAGGGGTAGCTCAAGCAATCTTATACATTTAATACAGAGAGGAGGAGAGCTCAGCGAGTTCCCCTCCTCTTTTTTCTACCTTATCTTCACGCTTACCCGCAAACAGCTAACAGCTAACAGCCAACTAAGACAATTTGTCACACATTCCTATCCTTTGGCACATCTGTTGCTTGAAGTAGTCAGAATCAAACCTTAAAAACATGAACATAGATAAGTACACTATCAAATCACAGCGGGTGATCCAAACGATGATCGCCCAAGCGCGACAGCAGGGACATCAGGCTCTAGAGCCGATATGTCTCCTAGATGCGCTACTACGTGAGGGACGTGACGTCGTCGAGTATGTCGCTACCAAGGCGGGTGCCTACATGCACCAGATAGAGCAGTCGGTAGCACAGCAACTGGAGCGTCTGCCTCACGTATCTGGTGGAGAGCCTTACCTCTCTAACCAGACAAACCAAGTGCTCACCCAGTCGGAGCAGATAGCTAGCGAGATGGGTGATCAATACATAGCCGTGGAACACATCTTCCTAGCACTCCTCAAGGTGACCAGCGAAGCTCGTCAGCTACTCCTCGACGCAGGCTTGACCTACGCTGACGCTGAGGCGGCTATCCGTGAGCTGCGCAAGGGACGCAAGGTAGACTCCGCAACGAGTGATCAGCAGTACAATGCCCTCGGCAAATACGCTATCGACCTTTGCGAGCGAGCTCGTGAGGGCAAGCTAGACCCAGTCATAGGTCGTGACGAGGAGATACGTCGTGTCCTACAGATACTCTCTCGACGCACGAAAAATAATCCTATCCTCGTCGGTGAGCCAGGTGTCGGTAAGACCGCTATCGCTGAGGGCTTGGCGCATCGTGTCATACGTGGCGACGTGCCAGAAAACCTCAAGGACAAGCTCATCTACTCACTCGATATGGGAGCTCTCATCGCAGGAGCAAAGTATCAGGGAGAGTTCGAGGAGCGTCTCAAGTCGGTCGTCAATGAGGTGACCGCCTCCGATGGGCAGGTAATCCTTTTCATCGATGAGATCCATACACTCGTTGGTGCGGGAGCTTCGCAAGGAGCTATGGATGCGGCAAACATCCTCAAGCCTGCCCTCGCACGTGGTGAGCTAAGGGCCATCGGTGCCACCACCCTCGATGAGTACCGCAAGTACTTTGAGAAGGACAAAGCGCTCGAGCGCCGCTTCCAGATGGTGATGGTCGATGAGCCAGACGAGATGAGCAGCATTTCTATCCTGAGAGGACTCAAGGAGCGCTACGAGAACCACCACAAGGTACGTATCCAAGATGACGCCATACTGGCTGCCGTGCAGCTTAGTTCGCGCTACATCACAGATCGCTTCCTACCCGACAAGGCTATTGACCTTGTGGACGAGGCTGCTGCACGACTACGTATCCAGATAGACTCGATGCCCGAAGAGCTAGACGAGCTGGAGCGTCGTATCAAGCAGCTAGAGATAGAGCGTGAGGCGATCAAGCGTGAGCACGACGAGCCTAAGCTAGCAGCGCTCTCCAAGCAGATAGCAGATCTAGAGGAAGAGCGCAATGCGCTGGCTGCTCAGTGGCATGGCGAGAAAGACCTAGTCAATGAGGCGCAGCAGCTGAAGGTAGAGCGTGAACAGACCTCTATCGAGGCGGACAAAGCGGAGCGTATGGGCGACTATGGTCGTGTAGCAGAGCTTCGTTACGGACGACTCAAGGAGATCGATGATCAGATAGCTCAACTCAATCAGAAACTTGCCGAGCAGCGTGCCTCTGGCACCGCACTGATCACCGAAGAGGTGACAGCCGAAGATATCGCTGACATCGTAGCTCGCTGGACTGGTATCCCCGTAAGCCGTATGCTCATGAGCGAGCGGGACAAGCTACTCAACCTAGAGGCGGAGCTGCACAAGCGTGTCGTCGGTCAGGAAGAGGCGATCACCGCTATTGCTGATGCCGTGCGTCGCAGTCGTGCAGGCTTGCAGGATCCCAATAGGCCGATCGGCTCCTTTATCTTCCTCGGCACGACAGGTGTCGGTAAGACGGAGGTGGCTAGAGCCTTGGCGGAGTGTCTCTTTGACGATGAGCATATGATGACCCGTATCGATATGAGCGAGTATCAGGAGAAGTTTAGCGCCACACGTCTCATCGGAGCGCCTCCTGGCTACGTTGGTTACGATGAGGGCGGTCAGCTCACCGAGGCGATTAGGCGTAAGCCCTACTCGGTCGTACTCTTTGATGAGATTGAGAAGGCACACCCCGATGTCTTCAACCTACTCCTCCAGGTGCTGGACGATGGTAGGCTTACGGACAACAAGGGGCACGTGGTCAACTTCAAGAACACGATCATCATCATGACCAGCAACCTAGGCTCCGACCTGATCCGTCACAACTTCGAGCACATCGATGAGCAAAACCGCGAAGAGGTCATCGAGCGCACCGAGGAGGAGGTCAAGACGCTACTCAAGCAGACGATCCGCCCTGAGTTTGTCAACCGTATTGACGAGACCATTGTCTTCACGCCACTGACCAAGGCTCAGATCGCTCAGATCGTACGTCTACAGCTCGACAAGGTAGCTCATACACTCAAGGAGAACGGCGTAACGCTCCACTACAGCGATGCCGCCATCGACCTACTAGCCGAGCGAGGCTACGACCCCGAGTTTGGTGCACGTCCTGTCAAGCGTGTCATACAGCGTCTCGTCCTCAACGAGCTCTCGAAGGCGCTCCTGGCTGGCACCGTAGAGCGCACGAAGCCTATCACGCTAGACGTAGGGGCTGACGGACAGCTCACCTTCCTAGACTAAGCACTCACTGAGTGCCTACAAGAAATAGAGCATAAATCTCTCTGCTGCAAGGCTAAAAAGCCTTCGTCAGTAGACTCTTATATAACTCTCCACCGAAGAATTTGATTTCTTCGGTGGAGAGTTTTTCTTTCCTCCGAAGAAATCGAGCTTTCCTCCGAGCTATTTTGGAAAAACTTCGGAGGAAATCGGACGGCAATAAATCTACTTAGAGGAAAAGAGGAGAGAAGCTCTCAGACCTCCTCTCCTCATTTACACAAGATATGACTATCAGTCCTTATAGGATGTAGGGTATAGTCTCGTCATCAACTACAACGAATATCTTCTCTCCATCATTGCAGGGCAGAGCGAGAGCGTAACTCTCGTAGAAGGAGGTCGTACCCACAAGAGCCGTGCCATCAGAGCGGTAAACGGTCAGGTCGTGATGCTTGTCATCATTTACACGGATAGTCAGTCCTAATCGGTCTCGCTCTATCTGCACGTCGAGCGATTCTCTAGTCAAAGGCGCTGTAGTTCCTCTCGTTTGCTTGATGTCGCATAGTTCTGATGGGTGAAACCTATATACATCCCCAGTTGGAGAGGTGTAGCATAGAGGGATGTAGTCAAGGTAGGTAAAGCCTGGCACCACACCTAGTTCCTCTTTGTTAAACAAAAAACCAAAGGAGTACCCAATACCCTCAATCCATTGGTAAACTTCTAGAGAGGAGCGTGGCTTGTCACTCGCTAGAAGTACTCTCTCGAGCGTGTACACTATGCGGTTAGCTCCCAGCATCTCTCTCGTACGAATATCGATCACTCGTAGGAGCATGGGGCGCATCCATCCCAAAGCTCCCTGTTCATAGTTCCAGGAGAGTCGTTCATCATTATCATATCCCGAGTAGACCCTCACAGTGTCACCGACCTTATAATTATAGTCAAAGAGGACTACCTCCGCAGGCTGACCATCAACCTTATTATCATCTCGGAAGTTGCAACGTAGATATATCTTCCCTTTGTCTAGATCTTCTCGGACGTATAGATCCTCACGAAATTGGTGTTTCCCTATGTCAAAGTAGCTTTTCCCATCTACCTCTTTGATTTTGTCTAGTTCGAAGGTTTCTGTTGAAGCGTCAAACGTCACGTGCCGCTCCAAGGCGGTCGAGGTGGCATTGGGCTCATCTACAATGTACAGATCCCTTCTCAACAAATGCCACTTGGCTCCTGCCTGTATGGTCGGGATGGTCGGATGCGTCTTCGGAGTGGGCTGTGACTCCTGAGCTAATACGCCCCCAAAGCTAGTAAGGTGGACGACTAGTGTAGCTGCGATTACATTGGAGAGTTTCATAGTTGTACTGTTTTGATTGGCTTTAAGTTTTTATGGATTGATTCCAGTCGCAAGTTACGTTTTTTTTCTTGATTGTACGACACTTCTAGTGGAGCTCCTCCAACAAGCTCAAAGCCACATCAACGCTTCGTCTGAGGGAAAAACTCGCGCGGATGACTGCAGAGTCAATCTTTGCAACAGGATTATAATGCGTCACCCCTGGCTGAAGAAATGCAACGCTGACTCACAACAATAATTCAGACCCGACTACATATCGATACAGAGCCGTGTCGGGGAAAACGGATTCTCCACGTGGATATTTCGAAATCTCCACGTGGATATTCGAGAAAAGAGGGAATTGGACGAATTTCCCCGTAAAGAGATGTAATTAGAGATTAGAAATTAGAGGTTAGAGATTAGGAATCGGAGAGCATCGGAGGGGGAGAGATTAGAGGGTTGACACATTATAATCTATGCCTCGCTTGTCGCTCATGTATAGCCCCTGCAAGAGCCATTATAATGCGTCAGCTCTGGTCTCTAATCTCTAACCTCTAAATTCGTACCTTTGCAGTCTAGTGCACAAGCTTATCAGCAGGTGGTCACACATACTCCGTGGATGGGTTATGACACTGGGGGAACGAAAACATACATTCATTGCGGAGTCAGGTGCACTGCTGGTGATGGTGCTTAAACTGACTCTCAGAGAAGAAAGACTATGGAAAACGATCTTCATGGTAATAGTCTGAAGGCTGTCGGGACCTTTCTCTCAGCCTATGCGACACATATGATGGGCTGTGGCGTACACACGTCTCGTGTCGTGCGCTGTACGCAGCGCATAGGCGAGAGCTACGGATATACCGTTGTGACGATGATGGTACAGAAGGGGGTACTGATCAAGCTGTACGATCCTAAGAGCAATGCTCTTTTTGCTATTGAGGGGGCTATTCCACCACTACCTATCAGCTTCGAACACAACGCCCGTTTGAGTGCCTTGAGCTGGGAGGTAGTCGATGAGCATCTGACGCTGGACGAGGCTCGTGAGCGGTATGAGCAGATACTGGCTGCGCCGCGTACCCACCCGCTGTTTGTATTGATCTTAGTAGGGCTGGCCAACGCTTCATTTTGTCGGCTTTTCGGAGGCGATTTGCCAGCTATGGGTATCGTTTTTTGGGCTACGGTCGTGGGGTTCATCTGCAAGCAGAAGTTGATCCAGGAGCATGTAAACCACTATATAGCCTTTATGGTGTCAGCCTTTGTGGCATCGCTCTGCACGAGCATCTCTCTGATCTTCAATACAGATAGTGAGATCGCTCTGACGACGAGCGTACTCTACCTAGTGCCTGGAGTGCCGCTCATCAATGGTGTGATAGACATCGTGGAGGGGTACATACAGACGGGCTTCTCAAGGCTTGTAGAGGCTTTCCTGCTGATAGGGTGTATCGGGTGGGGCTTTTCGATTACGCTCTTTATCTTTAAGAGTAGCTTGCTATGACGCTACTGGTCGACATACTCTTAGATGGGCTCTTTGCAGCGATGGCAGCGATGGGCTTTGGAGCTATCTCGGACCCTCCGCTGAGGGCTTACCGCAGTATCGCTATACTAGCTGCCGTGGGGCATGCGCTACGCTTCGTCTTGATGACGATGTGTGGGGTCAATATCGCTATCGGCTCGCTCTGCGCCTCGCTAACGATAGGCTTTGGGGCGCTATGGCTGGGAAAGCGTATACAGACGCCGATCACCGTTCTCTCGATACCGGCACTCCTTCCGATGATCCCAGGTAAGTATGCGTACAATATGTTCTTCGCACAGATTATGTTCTTGCAAAATCTAGACAGTCTTGAGGGACAGCAGAAGTATATGGAGATGTTTTTCTTCAATAGCATCGTAGCCATCACAGTCATCTTCGTTCTTGCAGCAGGGGCTACACTTCCTATCCTACTCTTCCCTAAGCGGACCTTCTCTCTAACTCGTAAGCACCCATAAGCTCTGATCTCTATATGAATACCTTTTGGAATACAATCGCCCAGTACAATATCGCAACATGGCCGATACAGATACTCCTAGTCATCTCTGCCGTTGTGGTTCTGTACCTACTAGTAAAGCGTCCATCACGTCGCAGTACAATCATTGCTAAGTCCTATCTGATACTCCTGTATGTATGGATCGCTGTAGCATACTACGCTGTCTACTGTGCAGAGCGTAGCTACTCTATACTACTCAGCATATACTGGGGCATACTGGCTCTGGCATGGGTTAAGGATCTTATACAGAACGACACTCAGTTTGCCCTACGAGATAAGTTCAAGCCCTTTGGGGTCTTCGTGCTCTTACTGCCACTGATGTACCCCCTCGCTTCGATCATGCGGGGACTATCCTTCCCCTATATCACAACGCCTGTGATGCCCTGCACGGTGGCTATCTACACGATCGGGCTACTGCTACTCTTCACAAGTCGGGTCAATATCTTTATCGTCCTACTCCTCCTCAACTGGGCTATGGTGGGCGTGACAAAGACTTGGTTCTTCGGGATACCCGAGGACTTCATCCTAGTACTCACGGCGATACCGGCTCTCTACATCTTCTTCCGAGAGTACTTCGCACTAGACCTACATCAAGACTCGAAGCCACAGGCGAAGTATATCAACGCGCTCCTGATCCTAGTCTGCATAGGGGTCTGCATCGCACTCTGCTGGGCACTCTTTGCGCAAATCTCTCAAGACTTATGAGATATCGGCTAATTCCCAATAGTGTCCTAAACGTTTTTTTTTGCGGGCAAAGGGTATAAGATATCTGTCAAGAGGGTCAATCGCCCCTTGACATTTGCGGTAAAAACGGGGGGATCCCCCCTATGCTATTTCGGGCTCGTCTGGAGGCGGTGAAAACGGCTCATTTATCCATTGGGAAGGGTGGTTTGTGACAGCTCTCACTAGCTGTACTTGCTTTCCAATTACAAACCTACCCTTTTCTCTTTATCCTACAAAACGTTTAGGACTCTATTGACACCGAAGCGAATTGTGGCTCGTATAGGAGTGAATCTGTATTCGTCCGATATTGACAATTGACAATCGGCACATAGTCAATCTTTATTTATCTTGCGGACACATAGATCCACCCATACAAAACGATTGCCTTCTAGAAATCGACATTTGACACAGTTCCAAACTTCTAATACGATTGCCCCGTATTTTCCACTCCAAAATGCAATTTGGAGTGGAGCTCGCCCTGCTCCGGACGCCCCCTCCTCTCCTAGGAGGGCGGGAGGAGCAGGTAGCGAGCTGCCGAGACGAAAAAAGGGACGATGCGCTCACCGTCCCTTTAAGGTTAATGCAGTATATTTGCTGTGGAAACAAAAACTTAGCTATATACAAGTATGCATCTAACCCAAGCGCAAAGATACGAAATTGCTGCTCTTCTGAAGACTAATACGCCTCAAAAAAAGATCGCAGAGGTCATAGGGGTACACCCTAGCACCATCTGTAGAGAGATTAAGAGGAACTTGACATCTGCTGGCAACTATAGCCCTACTCAGGCTCATATGTTTGCCAAAGAGAGACAAGATTGGAAGAACAAAGCAAGAGCTAAGTTGACGAACGCTATGAAAGCTGATATTGTCCAATGCATTGTAGAGCGTAAATGGTCGCCAGAGCAAATTGCTGGAAGGCGAAAGCTGGAGGGTAAGCCGATGGTCGGTAAGACCTCCATTTACAAGTTCCTGCATCAAGACAAGAAAGCTGGAGGCGATCTTTACAAACACACAAGGCATGGGCTAGCTTATCG
>UQDF01000002.1 GCA_900539765.1 uncultured Porphyromonas sp.
AACTACGCCCCGTGTGGACTTTCACCACAGATGTATGACATGCCCGTCATACAAAGCAAAGGAGACTGTCACCAGCGTGACAGCCTCCTTTTTTTGTGTTTAGGTGTTATGTGTAAGTTCCTTTATAGGATGTACTTCACCGTGTGGCGTACGTTGTCGATAGTCACGACGATGAGATAGCAGCCAGGAGCTACCCCCTCGATAGATAGCGTGTCGCCCTCGGTGCTAGCGATGCAGGCACCCTCCATAGTGTAGAGAGCTGCCTTCTGAGCACCATCTATGTGGAGTGTGGTAGCAGCTCTTGTGATCTGGAGATCGGGCTTGGTCACCTCTGCGATAGATACGATCTGCTTGAGCGTGGTCTTGCCCGTGGTGAGCTTGAGCTTAGGAGCGATGATGTTTGTGCTCTGGCAGTGGTATACACCGTTGTCGCTGGCACTATAGCTGTCGATGGTGTAGGTTGCTTGGTTTGCACCAGTGATTGCCTTGCCATTCTTGTACCACTGGTACTTGTTGGGGATAAATGAATCTCCGTCTTGCTTCCAGTTGTCAGGATCTTCGAGCATTGCGTTGAGTGTCACGCTCTTACCCTCGGCAAGCTCCATAGTCTCATCCTCAGTGGTTGGCTTCTGTGGAGCATAGACCAAAGTCTTCTCGCCATCGGAGCCACTCTGTAGCGATCCCTGGAAGTTGCTAAAGTCTGCAAAGACAAACTTATTACCATGGACGATGGCACTCTCACCATTGAAGCCTAGTAGCACGCCATAATCGGAAGTGCTAGGCTCTGGGAGGATGGGGCCTGAGAAGTTGTTGTTTGAGATGTCTACACGACTTAGTACGCGCTCAGGATTGGTAAATAGGGTGCCTATGCCTCCTGAGAAGTTGTTGTCATTAAGTTCGATCTGCACAAGGCGGGGAAAGTTTTCGTAAGTAAAGTATCCCGTCGGATTGCCAGACATCTTATTGTAGCAGAGCCAGAGACGCACCAGATTTGGGCAGTTGGTGATAGCCTCGGGTAGCTCACCCGTTAGCTCATTGTACGAGAAGTCTAGGTTCTTGAGCTTAGATAGACCATCTTCACTCTCCTTGCTGGTGGGGAAGAGGCTAGCAGGGATCTCTCCTGTGAGCTGGCACTTAGCCATCCTGAGATCCTCTAGCTTGGGGAAGCTAGAGAGCCATGTGGGTATCTCGCCTCCTAGAGGATTGCCCGTAAACTGCATCAGGATCAGATTCTTTAGATTCGTAAGGCTCTCAGGTAGAGGAGCCTTAAACTGACACTCGCCAAAAGCGAGTAGTGTCATCTGAGTCAGCTTACCGATGCTCTCAGGGACTAGACCACCCATCTTACTCTTAGTGAGTAGGAGGTTCTGCAGATTGACTAGATTGCCAATATCAGATGGTATCTCCCCCTCGACAGAGGTCATCTGCACGGTGATAACCTGTAGCTCCGTGAGCTGAGTCAGTGAAGCGGGGAAGGTACCTCCGAGCTGAGGATTTTGCTCTACGACAAAGTGCTTGAGTTGCTTACAAGCGCTCCAGTCCTGAGGCAGCTCACCTGAGAGGTCATTCATATGTAGATAGAGATACTCTAGGTCTGCACACTTGGTCAGTGTCTCAGGGATAGCACCCGTCAGTTTGTTGTCTTGTATGCAGAGTGTCTTAATCTTAGGTAGATTCATATCGCTCGGCAGGGAGCCCGTTAGAGCGTTGCTGTCCATAAAGAGCGTCTCCAGAGCGGGCAGATTAACCTTCTTAGGGAACTCCTGTGTCAGCGTACGCTCGCCACCTATATTCTGTAGACTAGCGGCAAACTCTCGCAGCTTAGGCATCGTAAAGAGTTCGTCAGGGAGCTTTGTGATCTGGTTAGACTGGCACCAGAAGACCTCTAGCTCTGTCAGGTCAGCGATAGAAGCAGGTAGCTCGCCCTTAGCCTTGCGACGGTCTATCTTGAGCTCCACGACGTGACCATCTTTGATGGTGACACCCTTCCAAGTGTCGGGGTCGGTCGTCAGATCCCATCGATCCCAGGAGGGGGACCAGTTAGCCCCATCGAGGTTGTTGTAGATGTCGATGAGAGCTTGCTTCTCATCGGCGGGAATGCTAGACTCACCTGTTATGGAGGCATCATCAGCTCTGAGTTCTTGTGGCTCTGGCTGATGGAGTGATAGCTTGACCAGCTCAGCATCCTGAGCCTGCAGGCCTAGCGAGCAGAGTGCGATAGCACAGCCAGCTATGCAGACCTTGCGTAATTGAGTAATTGTTTGGATCATATTGGAATGTGTTAGTGTAGATCATGTCTTCAAGCATCGGGGTACACACGTATACTACCCATAAGCGAAGATACAAAAAAGAAAGCATTAGTGGATCGTCCGTGACAGCCCTAGACTCTTCTAGTCACTCTCCACGTGCCAAATCTCAAATCTTTACGTGGACAACGAAAAATCTCCACGTGGGGACGAAATGATACTTCGGAGGAATCAAATGATACTTCGGAGGAATCGTTTCTTCCCCACGTGGAAAAAGAAAAATCTCCACGTGGAGATTTGAGATTCCTCACGTGGAGATCGGATTAGAGATTAGACCTTAGAGATTAGAAGTTAGAGATTAGAGGGGAGCTAGTGTTTCTAGTAGCACTAGGAATACTAGCGCCACTAGAGTCACTAGCATCACCAGTATGACTAGCGCTACTAGCCCCACTCTAATCTCTAACTTCTAATCTCTAATTTCGTACCTTAGCGATATGAATCACTCTCGAAGGAAAGAGATACGTCGTGATCCGACCCGTATGAGGCGGCTCTTACGCTCCATAACGCTGTCGCTATGGGGAGCAGTCCTCGTGGGCATCGTCTACTACTTTGTGGTGGTGCATCAAGCAGCTCAGACAGAGACGGCTCGTACACAGGCAGCACCTCAGACGGAGTGGCACGATGTGCCGATTGCTGAGGTGGGAGCTGGAGAGGTGTATGAAGAACTAGAGCAGTACAGCACGCTCTATGTGCTAGAGTACCTACTAGACTATGACTCGATATGGCCCCACGATGAGCTACGACGGCTGAAGCTCTTCGGGCTCTACGATGAGGACGATGATGATGATGACGACGATGAAAAGGAGAAGGTGGTGGTGAAAGTAAAAGAGCAACCTACCAAGAGTACCAAATCTACCAAGCCTACTACCGCATCCGAGGCGTCATCAAAACAGTCACAAGCACAGTCTCCGAAGCGTCCAGGCGTGATCTCTGATTGGGATCACCTCTTCCAGCAGTATGGTGAGCGGTATGGTTGGGACTGGTGCGTCTTAGCCTCGATAGCTTATCAGGAGTCAAAGTTTCGTGCAGGGATAGTCGGTATGGGCGGTGCTACGGGGCTGATGGGGATCATGCCTGCTACGGGGCGACGCTACGGCTATAGTCGCGCTAAGCTCAAGAATGCTGAGAACTCAGTCCATGTCGCCTGTATGGCACTGCGAGACTTCGGTCGCGCTTTCGCTCATATCACCGATGCCGAGCAGCGGATGAAGTTTACCCTAGCCTCTTACAATGCGGGCAATGCTCATGTGCTAGATGCTCGCAGACTAGCCGAGAGAGCGGAACTAGATCCTGATCGCTGGGACGACTCTGTGGAGATCTATATGGCCCGTCTGAACGAGCCAAAGTACTACAAGGATCCACTCGTGCAGCATGGACGTGCCAACGGCGCTCACACAGTGCGCTACGTGGCGGAGGTCTTCAATCGGGCACAATCCTACAAAAAGAAAGTTCAATATGCTACAGCTGAGTAATGTCTCACTAAGTTTCGGCAATAGAGTCCTCTTTACGGACATCTCGCTCTCACTCCTGGAGGGTGACAAGGTGGGACTCGTTGGGGTCAATGGGACTGGCAAGTCCTCGCTACTACGTATCATCATGGGCGAGCTAGAGCCAGACAGCGGGACCATCTCTCGGCGCAACGGGCTGCGCATCGGATACCTCTCTCAGCAGCATCGCTTTGCTGAGGGGGTACGGGTGATCGATGCGGTCTTTTCGCCACATGATCCCACGGCGCATCTCGTGGGAGCCTGGCAGAGTGCTGTAGAGCGAGGCGATGCTGAGGCGCAGGAGCGACTCCTACCCGATATGGATCGTCTCTCCGCATGGCAATATGAGCAGGAGGCTACAGCGATACTGCATGCGCTCCATATCACCGATGTAGAGCGTCCTATGGAGCTGCTCTCAGGCGGTGAGGTCAAGCGCGTAGCACTCGCCGGAGTCTTGCTCCAGCAGCCTGATCTCTTGATCCTCGATGAGCCGACGAACCACCTAGATCTAGAGGTGATCGAGTGGCTCGAGGGATACCTCTCACGATCACGGCTCACACTCCTACTGGTGACTCACGATCGTTACTTCCTCGATCATATTTGTACCCGTATCGTGGAGATGGATCAGCAGCAACTCTATAGCTATGAGGGCAACTATGAGACCTTCCTCACCAAGCGTCAGGAGCGTCTAGAGCAGTTGGCGCAAACGAGTGACCGACTGGCGAATATCTACCGTCAGGAGTTGGTCTGGATGCGTGCTACCCCGCAAGCACGAGGTGGCAAGCAGCGAGCTCGCAAGGAGCACTTTGCAGAGCTATCTCAGGAACTCTCCCAGGCGCGACAGATACTGCGTGAGCAGACGACCATCGAGCCACTCCACTCGTCCGTTCGCCTAGGTAAGCAGGTGATCGAGCTGGAGGGCGTCTCCAAGAGCTTTGAGGAGTCAAAGCCACTCGTCCGAGACTTTGACTATACCTTCTCACGCAGAGATCGTGTCGGTATCGTCGGCCCCAATGGTTGTGGCAAGACGACTCTGCTCAAGATGATCATCGGCGAGCTAGAGCCAGACAGCGGATCGGTCCTTATCGGCGAGACGGTACAGTTTGGCTACTTCGGACAGAAGCTGCCGAGCTACGCCCCCGACAAGCGGGTGATCGACATAATCTCCGACATCGCCAGTCACATTACAGACCCTGTGACGGGGCAGTCGGTCTCAGCCACACAACTACTGCAGAGGTTTCTCTTCACCAGTGATCGTATCTACACACCTGTGTCGCTACTCAGTGGTGGTGAGCTCAGACGACTCTACCTCTGTACCGTGCTGATGGCTAGCCCTAATCTGCTCATACTTGATGAGCCGACGAATGATCTAGACATTACGACGCTGGGTGTACTGGAGAGCTACCTGAGCTCCTTCGAGGGAGTCCTTATTATTGTAACGCACGATCGCTACTTCCTCGACAAGCTCGTGGAGCATCTCTTCGTCTTCGAGAGGGGAGGGCATATTCGTGACTTCCCAGGCAACTTTACTCAGTACCGTCTGCAGCAGGAGATGGAAGCGCAGCAAGCTGCAGAGCAAGCTACGCCTCGGGAGACCAAAAGCACAGCACCCGCAGCCAGTCAAGCGACTCGTCAAGGCAATCGAAAGAAGCGACGCAGCTATCGCGAGGAGCAAGAGTTTCAGCAGCTCGAGGAGCTAATCCCGCAACTAGAGGGACGCATAGCCGCACTAGAGCAGCGGATGTCTTCGGGGACGCTCTCCAACGAAGAGCTGCTCAAGGCGGGAGAGGAGATCGCACAGACGCAGCAAGAGATGGAGCAGGCGTCTGAGCGCTGGTTTGAACTAGCCGCTATCGAAGAGGAGGCATGAGACTAAGACTACCCATCTGGCTAGCTCGCCAGCTCTACAGTCGCGAGAATCGTCGGCACAGCAAGGTGTACGCCTTGGTGCGCTTTGCTATCCCAGCCATAGCACTGAGCCTGGCGGTCATGCTCCTAGGCATTGCGATCATGGACGGCTTTCAGTACAGTGTCCGTGATACGGTGCGGCTCGTGACAGGCGATGTGATCCTCTGCGAGTATGGCAAGCAGCCGATAGACCTAGATAATGTGATCACCCTGACACCTCAGATGACGCAACGGATGAACGAGATGCCAGAGATAGTCTCCGTGCGCCCCGTCCGTACAGCTGTCGGCATGATCAAGACAGACAGTACCTACCAGGGAGTAGCCGTCACGGGGGTAGACGACTTCACATTCCTCGAGCCACTCTGCGCTATGGGCGACTTGTCCGAGACAACACTTGCTGAGGGGGCTAATCCGATCGTCCTGCCTAAAGCCTCTGCGCAGAAGCTAGGACTAACGATCGGGGACAAGGTGGTGCTCTACTTCCTAGGCGACAAGGTGTCGGTACGCTCCTTCACGCTGATAGCGATACTGGAGCTGACCAATACGGCGCAGCCACTTGCCTATGTGACCAACGACCTGCTAGGACGTGTAGGGGACTGGCAACAAGATCAGTACACACGCATTGAGATCCTCGCAAAGAACGGGGAGCGCTCGCTCTCAGATATGGAGACCTCGCTCTCAGATCAACTGATCCAGTCGCTCTCGGAGCCAAGCGTTACCAAAGAGATGCTAGGGATCTATACCGGCTCACAGATCAATGGCGGAGTCTACCAGTGGATCGACTCGCTAAGACCGAATGTGCAGATATTGCTGGTGCTGATGGCACTCGTGGCAGCCTTTACGATGATCAATGCGCTCCTAATCATTATCCTAGACTTGACACAGACCATCGGCCTGCTTAAAGCGCTTGGTATGACCTACCGCTCGCTCACGACGATGAGCCTAGCGATCGCTCTGCGCATCATCGCCTGGGGTATGCTCTGGGGCAACCTCCTGGCGGGCATCATCATATGGAGCCAGCATCAGTGGCAGTGGCTCACGCTCGACCCAAATGTCTACTATATCTCACACGTTGCGATGCGTATCCGTCCAGGGGCGTGGATCGTGGTCAATGTGGCGACGCTCCTGCTCTGCCTCATTCTCCTACTCCTTCCGGCACGTATCATCCAGCGGATCTCGCCCACGACGGCACTGCGCTTCGAGTAACTACGACTGACTATGACGAAAAGCTCTACCGCCTCTCAAGGTCCTCAAAGAGGAGCTCTCACACAGACTATCTATCAGGAGACGAAGACCCTCTTACTCGGGTTCAGTCAAGTGTTCCTCCTGCAAAGCACATTGTCAGGCGCCTTGATCCTCGTGGGGCTCCTTTGCAACTCTTGGCAGCTAGCCCTCTTAGCTCTCCTGGGCTGTCTGGTCTCACGATCGGTCGCTTCGCTCTGGCGAGATACGGAGCAGGAGATAGCCGATGGACTATACGGCTTCAACGGCACCTTGGTAGGTATCGCCATAGGAGTCTACTGGGAGATCAGTTGGCTCTCGATACTTCTACTAGTGGTTGGGGCAGCACTCTCCACTTGGTTGGCGCGTGCCTTGCGTCGGCATGCTCAGCTGCCCGGGTTGACAGCACCTTTTATCATCGCTGTGTGGGCGCTGCTCCTGCTGAGTATGCTAGCTCCAGAGCGTATGGGGCTACTCGACACCGCAACGCAGCTAGAGGAGGGAGTCCCCTTGTGGCGGATGCTTGGTGTGGCGCTTGGGGATAGTGTCGGGCAGGTGATGTTTCAAGCGAATGTCTTGACAGGTCTCTTCTTCTTTCTTGCGATCGCCTGGGAGTCACGGCGCAAAGCGCTCTACACCTTGCTGGGACTCCTCATTCCGATGCTTGCGATACCGTTTGTGCCAGAGGCTGTATGGCGCGAAGGCTTGCTAGGCTACAACGCTGTGCTCTGTGCCATCTACTGGTCAGGCAGTAGTGGGCGCAGCTGGCTCTATGCGCTCCTATCGGTGGTACTCTCGGTGCTCTTCGAGCTACTCGCACTCTATGCAGGTCTGATCCCGCTGACGGCTCCCTTCGTGCTCTCTGTATGGAGTGTGTTGAAAGCTCAGCGATGGCGAAAGGTTGCACCGCAATCATTTAATGCTTAACTTTGTACGAGTAATAGGAGTGTTCCCGCTTGGGGAGTCTCTCCTCCTTTGTGCAAACGCTTGCATACACATTAAAAATACAATATAACTCTCATGACAAAAGTAGGTATCAATGGTTTTGGTCGTATCGGCCGACTAGTCTTCCGCGCTTCGCTAAAGCGTGATGATCTCGAGGTAGTAGCAATCAACGACCTCATCGATGTCGAGTATATGGCATATATGCTCAAGTATGACTCTGTACATGGACGCTTCGACGGCACGGTCGACGTACAGGATGGCATGCTCGTAGTCAATGGTCGCAAGATCCGTGTGACAGCTGAGAAGGAGCCACGCCTGATCAACTGGGGCGCTGCTGGCGTAGAGTATGTCGTGGAGAGTACTGGACGCTTCCTCACCAAGGAGCTATCACAGGGACACATCGAGGCTGGCGCTAAGTATGTCGTCATGTCTGCTCCCTCTAAGGATGACACACCTATGTTCGTAACAGGTGTCAACCTAGAGAAGTATGAGCGCGGTACGCAGTTCGTATCTAACGCTTCTTGTACGACCAACTGTCTCGCTCCGCTCGTGAAGGTACTCAACGACAACTTCGGCGTAGAGCAGGGTCTCATGACTACCGTACACGCTGCTACGGCTACGCAGAAGACGGTCGACGGTCCCTCACTCAAGGACTGGCGTGGTGGTCGCTCAGCTATCGGCAATATCATCCCCTCCTCAACGGGTGCTGCTAAGGCTGTCGGTAAGGTAATCCCCGAGCTCAATGGTAAGCTCACGGGTATGTCCTTCCGCGTACCTACGATGGATGTGTCTGTCGTGGACCTAACGGTACAGCTCAAGCGTGGTGCTAGCTACGACGAGATCTGCGCTGCTATGAAGAAGGCCTCTGAGACCAACCTCAAGGGGATTATGGAGTACTGCGACGAGCTACTCGTGAGCCAGGACTTCGTAGGCGATCCACATACCTCTATCTTCGACGCTAAGGCTGGTATCGCTCTGACGGATACCTTCGTCAAGGTAGTCGCTTGGTATGACAATGAGTGGGGTTACTCTAACAAGGTACTCTGCCTCATCGCTCACATGGCTGAGGTCAATAAGTAATCACGCTTAGACTAGCAAAGAGTTTTTACTCTAAAAACAATCAGACGCAAGGCACAGGCGGTAGGAAGAGCATCGAGTGCATCCTCTACCTCTGTGACTTGCGTCTCTTTTTCCTTTTGGAGCGTATCACGAGCCGTGGCTGACTCTGCGAGGCTGTTGCGGTGGTGGAGACTTCCTTTACTCATATATAAGATGATAAGCTGATGGACTTTTACGAACTAGATCTAGAGGATGAGGTCCTCGACGGACTGGATGCGATGAACTTTGTGGAGACCTCTCCCATTCAATCGGAGACGATCCCCCCACTCCTAGAGGGGCGAGACGTCATCGGCTGTGCGCAGACTGGCTCGGGCAAGACGGCAGCTTATCTGCTCCCCTTCCTCAATAAGGTAGCACGTCAAGAACTACCCAAGGATCACCTCGGAGCCGTCGTCATGGCACCCACACGAGAGCTCGCCAAGCAGATCGACCAGGAGGTCGAGGGCTTTGGCTATTACGTATCGGTCTCCACGCTCGCTATCTACGGAGGCACCGATGGCATAGCTTGGGAGCAGCAAAGACGAGGCATGGCACTCGGAGCAGACATCGTCATCGCCACTCCAGGACGACTCCTCTCGATGCTACGTCTCGGCGCGTGTGACCTATCGCATGTACAGTACTTCGTACTAGACGAGGCGGATAGGATGCTCGACATGGGCTTTTACGAAGACATTATGGAGATCTACAAGGCGCTGCCTGAGGATTGCCAGCATGTGATGTTTTCCGCGACGATGCCTAAGGAGATCCTCAAGCTCTCGGAGAGCATCCTCGTTGATCCCGTCCTCGTCGAGCTAGCTGTGGCAAAGCCCCCTAAGTCGATCATGCAGACCGCATACATCTGCTATGATGCACAAAAGCTCCCGATCATCCGATCCCTCTTTGCCAATCCTGAGGCAGAACTCTCACGCACCATCATCTTTGCGGGAACTAAGGCGACCGTCCACGCACTCGCTCAGACACTCACTAGAGATGGACTGCCAGTTGCTGAGATGCACTCGGACTTGTCGCAGGAGCGTCGTGAGGAGGTCTTGAGAGACTTCCGTATGGGACGCACCAAAGTACTCGTAGCGACCGACATCGTGGCGCGCGGTATCGACATAGACGACATCGGAGTAGTGATCAATTATGAGGTGCCTCGTGACTTTGAGGACTACGTCCACCGCATCGGCCGTACAGCACGTGGCGCCGATGGCAAGGGCTTGGCGATCACGCTCGTCTCGCCCAGTGATCAGCAAGACTTCGCACGCTTGGAGCAATTCCTCGAGCAGGAGATCTACCGCATTCCTCTCGACCCCTCACTAGGTGAGGCGCCCACCTATGCTCCCAACGAGCGCTCTAGCAGTCGTGGCTCCTCTAGAGGTAAAGGTAAAGGCAAAGGACGTGGCAGATCGCAAGGCAAAGGCAAAGGACGTGGTAAGCCTCAAGGTAAAGGTCGCTCCTCACAGCGCAAGGGCCGCCCCAGCGGTCGCAAAGGTAATAAGCAGTAACCGACTCGCAGTAATTGACTCTATGAACGCTCATCAGCGTATCGGCATCCTAAGCGATACGCACGGATATATCGATGATCAGGTCTGCAAGGCGCTTGCCACGTGTGATCTGATCTTTCACGCAGGAGACATCGGCGCTCCGCAGGTACTAGAGCGCTTGCAAGCCATTGCCCCGACGCTAGCTGTCTATGGGAATATCGATGACGCTGCGCTACACGCACAGCTCCCAGAGGTGGTTCACACAGAGGTAGCAGGCGTGGAGCTGGTTATGACACATATAGGCGGTTATCCAGGACACTATGAGCGTATCTTCGCACCTTATCTTACGCCATGGCGTGAGCATCCGATGATTACCATCTCAGGGCATAGTCATATCCTCAAGGTGATGCCCGACAAGTCCCGTCCAGGACTCCTCCATATCAATCCTGGAGCGGTGGGGCGCAGTGGGTGGCATCAGAGTCGCACCCTCATACGCCTGCAGATCACCTCTGGGCGACCGCACGATCTAGAGGTCGTCGAGTGGCCCCGCTAGTTTAGCGCTGGGTGACTTACAATAAAGCGTCGGATATAACTCTCCGATGATTGCTTCGCAAAGGTAATATGAAGCGCCAGAGCTTCTGCACTCTTCTGTATGCAACTGCTGTCTGTAGCCTGCAAATACCCTAGTAGATCCTTAAGCAGAGCGACACAACAAGCGATTCCAATCTGTAGAACACAAAGGACATAGCCCTACAAACCACTATACGACAGCTTTAGTGAAGCTTGGGGCTAGATCCCCTTAGCCTCCTCCATAGAGATCAGATTGTTCATCAGAGCGTAGATCGTCAGACCGCTAGGCGAGTGAATGTCTAGCTTGGCGGCTATGTTGCGCCGATGCGTCACGACCGTGTGCGGTGAGAGGTGCAGGACATCGGCTATCTCCTTATTGGTCAGTCCTCGTGCTACCCACGTGACCACTTCACACTCTCGCTGCGAGAGAGGTGTCTGCTGTGTCTCATCGCTCTCCAAGGTGTCCGCATCAGGCTGCTCCGCTTCTTGTATTAGTTGTATCAAGCTCTGAGGTTCGATCGTTGGTAAGCAGACGAAGCTGTAGCCTTTGTAGAGCTCCTCTGGGAGTAGATTGTGATTGATCGCGACGAGCGTAGGCTCCTTACCCGCGGGGAGTAGATCAGGGTTGTACTGTACGCCTGTCAGGAGCGGGTTAGCGATGATTATGTCAGGCGCGATGAATGTGATATGCTGTCTTAGCGCATCTAGGTCGAGCAGATCCACGCATATCTGCACGGAAGAGTCGGGGAAGCCTCTACGCAGCGCTAGCTGCAAGCCATAGGCGAGGAGCTTGTGAGGCTCGATGATAAGTATCGTGTGTTGCATCCGTTGGGGCGTTTATGCGTGTCTATTGCTAGCTTGGAGTCTCTCCTCGATCTGCTTGATGAGTGGTACGAAAAGACAGTCCTCGATATGATTGTGCCACATCAGGTCGCTCTCGGTGGTAAAAAGCTCGTGCAGGACATTCGTCAGCGCATAGTCTCCCATCGACTGGTAGTACTTGATTAGGATATTCTTGAGATCGGTGATCTTCATCTCTATATGGTCGTGCCTACTCTCAAACTCATCGATCGAGTAGCCCTTGTCTCGCTCTCCTTTTAGCAGCCGATGGACGTAGGGGAAGAGTACCTCGTCTTCGTATCCCATATGCTTGTGCACCTCCTCGACATATGCATCGTAGAAGCGGTGGATCAGGGCAGCCACCTCTGGCGAACCTCCCTCGACAGCGGTAAAAAGGTCTCCCCGCAGATTTGGGAGCTTATAGTCTAGGAAGTAGTGATGCGATCGCTGCAGATAAGCTATGAGCGACTCAGCCGAGATCTCGCCTAGCAGCTCCTCAGGGATCGTGTCGGACTGAGTCGTCAGCATATTGACGACAGCGAGGAGTGTATTCGTATCTACACCATTAGCCTGACATACCTCATCGACGCTCTTGTCGCCGAAGCCTAGAGGGATGCCAAAGCGGGTGATCACCATAAGCAGGTCATAGTGCGTCAAGATCAACTTACTCAGAGAGGTGTGAGCATCGAAGGGATGATTCAAGAGGGTCGGTGGATTCATAGACTATTAGTTTTGGTAAGTGTGTTACTGTAACTAGATACCGCAGACAAAGATACAAACGATCGGCTGATCGCTCAATACCTATCTGTAGGTAGAAGTTAGAGATTAGAGGTTAGAAGTTAGATATTAGAAGTTAGAGAGTTGTGTCTAGGGGCGCTAGTGCTTCTAGTAGCGCTAGTGGCACTAGTACCCTTAGCCAATGGCCAACAGCTAACAGCCAACAGCTAGTTGACTAGGACTCGGTATAGCTGGTCGCCTATGCGAACGAGGTAGGGCCCTGAGGGTAGTGCTGAGCAGTCGTACGGCTCACCGCATCGTGCGGTGCTGATCAGTACTCCCTGAGCTGTGTAGAGAGACATCTCAGTATCTGCTGCATAGCCCTCGACGATGAGCTGGTCGTTGGCGATATAGACACGCTGAGTCTCTGCCGTCGGTGTGGTGAGCGCATTGCCCCGGCAGAAGGTTACCTCCAGATGGATCTCCTTATCCACCTTGACACCGACCTCTAGTTCGTCTCGCCAGTCGGTCATCTCCTCGCCATTGACGATCCACTTGTCGACCCGTAGCGTTGGGTCTGGCGTAGCGACACAGTAGACCGTCTCGCCTTCCTTGACCAGTGTCCCAGAGCTTATGATCTCTTGTGTACTGCTGAGTCGTACAGAGAGGTAGCCTCCAGGGCCATAAGTGAAGTTAAAGGGATACTGTGGCACCGTAAGCTCCTTAAAGACAGCGGTCACGTGACCATCACGATAGAGCTCGTAGTAGAAAGGACTCCCCTCGTCTAGTGATCGCTCGCCGTCAGTCCTCCAGTAGTCTAGCTCATGCCCCTTGTCCGCTTTAGCCACGAAGGTGATCTCTGCGCCTGCAGGGATACGGTCGCCCGACTTAACCTTTACCGCCGTGCCCATATTATCCATATAGTAAGCATTTTCGATGACGCCACCACCCTCGCTATCGTAAGTGATCGTGTAGCCCTCTGCGGGGAGCTTCTTGTAGTGAGCAACGATGTCTACATCGTCTGTGATAATGTACTCAATGAGATATTGGTAAGCCACGTGACAGCGCTCGCCATTGATCTCATAGTAGTCAACCTGATAGCCATCCTCTAGCTCAGACTGTATGTACACCTTGGTACCACGCTCCACAAGATCGCCCGAGGCAAGCTCTTTCCAGGGATTTACGATGGCAACACTCAGAGTACCTCCCTCATTCATAGAGAAAGTGACCCGCGCCTGTCCCGTGGGTTGCTCGCTAGCGGTGCGAGGCACACGAGCCACGATCTGATTCGTCTCGGCAGCTGCTGCATAGTGTGGGTAGTAGTCATTGTGTGTCTGAATGCCTACCAGCAGCGTGTCCAGTTGCTGCCCTCCTCGTGTAAAGAGTGACTCAGAAAGCTTGAAGACCCCCCTCTCTACGCTGTATTGATCCGAGAAGATCGGCATATTGGGTGCCTCTCCCTCCTCAGAGGCGATCATCACGTTGGGGTAGGTCGTGGTGTAGCTCTGTCCCTTGGCATCCTGTACCGTCTGCTGGAAGGAGAGATCTATCGTCAGCGGTGATACGTGGACAGGGTCAAGAGTTATCTCGGGACACTGGTCATAGTTGACATCAGACTCTCGCAGCTGATCGGTAAAGAGCGGTAGCTGGTCATAGGTGAGGGCATTGCCCGTAAGGTTAGCCTTCCGAAGTGTGGAGAGCCCCTTGACACCTATCAGACGACGTAGCTGCGGATTGTTGTACACCTCCAGAGAGCTGAGCTGCGTCAAGCCCGTGAGATCGATCGCTTGTAACTGTAGCTGCGTATTGAGCTTGAGCTTCTGCAGATGCTTCTGCTGTGTCAGGTCGAGGGTCCCTTGCAGTGAAGGCATCTCCGGGGTGCCGAGGCGTGTCGAGAGTGAGAGCTCTTCGAGTGTGCCGTCTTGCGGTAGGATGATGCTCCGCAAGTTTTGCACCTTAAGCACCTTAAGCTGCGGACAGCGAGAGACATCTAGGTGGTATGGAGTCGTAGAGCCCGACATAGGACAGGCGAAAGCAAAGTCTAGTCGCTCTAGCGTGGGTGAGGCTATCTCGCCAAAACCTAAGACGTTGAGCTTTCCCTCCGTAGCCCACGGCTCTTCGAGCATCGTCACAGAGGTGCCATCGATAGTTATCTTCGTCCCCTCCGCCACAGGCTTAGCATAGGTGTGGGTGACAGCCTTAGCATAGCGACTCTTGGGGTCAGCAAGCGTCTCGCTCGATCCGTCTCCCCAGTAGATGGTGACCGAGGCTCCAGGTAGTGTGTTGTACTTAAAGGTCACGGAGCTACTCCCAGGAGTCACACATAGCTCGATAGGGTACTCTAGACCGTTCTGAGCGAGTAGCCCCTGGAGTGGTAGGAGCGGTAGGAGGCAGAGTAGCAGCCAATAGGTAATCTTTGCTTTCATACTGATATGGATCTATTGATACGAAGACAAAGGCTCTCGATACAACTATGGGGACTTAGTTGCAGAGCCTTGATGGATCAACCAAGCTCCCGTTACGTATTGCGAAGATAGTTATTTCAAATGACAAAGTGTAATCAAATACGTCTGAGCGTCCGTTGTGTCAAGCGAAACGAGCGTCCCTACAGATCGAGGTTACAGCGTTTGATGAATGGAATTGTCGTGCTGACGTAGCTTGTGTAGGGGCGGACCTACGTGTCCGCCCGCAGAATAGACTGCACTCAGGTGAGGACGGGCGGACACACAGATCCGCCCCTACGGTGGAAGCTTCCACCCCGCCGAGCGGTTCACCCGAAGAGAAGTCGACTGAGTTTCCGAAACGAGAAAAAACTTCGCATTTTACTTGCATATAAACTTAGAAAGCAGCGGGCTAGACGTCAACCACAAAGGCGCATCAAGCAGTACTGCTTGATGCGCCTTTTGTGGTTGATTAGAGGCGAGTAGCCTTTTTAGTCTAGTATGGTGACCCAGCCGTGTGTATCAGGCTCGTCGCCGTACTGGATACCACGTAGCTTGTTGTAGAGCTTCTCGCTGATAGGACCAGGCTTACCATCCTTAGAGATCTCGTAAGTCTTGTTCTCATCGAGGTCATCGACACGTAGTATTGGGCTGATGACAGCAGCTGTACCACAAGCACCAGCCTCCTCAAAGGTAGCTAGCTCCTCCTCAGGTACATGACGACGCTCTACCTTCAGACCGAGATCCTCAGCGAGCTGCATCAAGCTCTTGTTCGTGATAGAGGGTAGGATAGAGGTAGACTCAGGTGTGATGTAAGTGTTGTCTCTAATTCCGAAGAAGTTAGCTGGACCGCACTCATCGATATACTTCTTCTCCTTAGCATCGAGGAAGAGGCAAGCGCTGTAGCCCTTCTCGTGAGCTAGGACGGTAGGTACCATACCAGCAGCATAGTTACCACCCACCTTGATCGTACCAGTACCCAGAGGAGCGGCACGGTCATAGCCACGCATGATAGCCATAGGAGTAGGCTTGAAGCCCTCCTTGAAGTAAGGACCTACGGGAGATACGAAGACGATAAAGAGATACTCAGGAGCTGGCTTGACACCTACCTGCTCACCTAGTCCGAGTAGGAGTGGGCGGATGTAGAGTGAAGCACCGCTCTCGTAGGGAGGGACGTAGTCCTTGTTGAGCTCGACAGCCTTCTTGACAGCCTTGATAAAGAGCTCTTCGGGTACGGGAGCCATGACGACACCCTCAGCTGAGCGGATCATACGCTTAGCATTCTCCTCGACACGGAAGAGGCGGATCTTACCATCCTTACCACGATAAGCCTTGAGACCCTCAAAAGCCTCCTGGCCGTAGTGCAGACAGGTAGCGCCCATGTGGAGCGTGATCGTCTCCTGTGAAGTGACCTCTAGCTCACCCCACTTGCCATCACGATAGTAACAGCGTACGTTGTAATCGGTCTTGAGGTAACCAAACCCCAATGATGACCAGTCCAAATTCTTCATACTATATATAGGTAATAAAGTTGTTAGTAAAGTCCGTAGTAACGATCGGTCTACAAAGATACCTATTTTATTTGGTATTAGACGACTCAAAAACAAACCTCCGTAGATTCAACTATCAAGTGAGACGTGTAACCCTAGGGTTACTCGTACTAGTCGCTACACGTAGTTGGCTGAAAAAGTCGATATCCACGTGGGGATTCTCAAATCTCCACGTGGAAAATAAAAATTCTCCACGTGGAGGCGAAATAAAACTTCGGAGGAATCAAATGATACTTCGGAGGAATCGTTTTGCGCCTACGTGGAGAATAAAAAATAGCCACGTGGAGATTTGAGATTTTCCACGTGGATATTGTCCTCTTCCTAAAAAAAAGTACACAGTTGGAAAGGTGTTACTGAGACGGTACACGGATCGTCTTTGGCGGGATGGAGAGTGAGAGCTTTTTTGTACCTTTGTGGCGTATATACATTTTTGAGATTGTTGCAGAGAGCAAGAGTCTCCTCATTATATTAGTCGACTACAACATACCACTTATGTCTGATCAGATACATATCACGCTACCCGATGGCAGTGTGAAGGAAATGAAGCAGGGGGTGACCCCGCTAGATATAGCTAATAGCATCAGCGAGCGACTGGCACAGGAGGTCCTAGCGGCCGAGTGCGACGGCGAGCTTATAGATATACGTACACCGCTGATGCAAGATGCCCACATCAAGCTCCTCAAGTGGGAGGACGAAGGCGGCAAGCACGCTTTTTGGCACACCTCGGCTCACCTTATGGCCGAGGCGCTTCAGGAGCTGTACCCTGGCGTACAGTTTGGCATAGGGCCTGCTATCGAGGCAGGCTTTTACTATGATATAGATGCTGGTAATGAGGTGATCAAGTCGGAGGATCTGCCGAAGATCGAGGCTAAGATGCTGGAGCTGGCGCATCGCAAGGAGACGCTCGAGCGTAAGGCGATCTCTAAGAGCGATGCCTTGGACTTCTTCAAGAAAACGGGTCAGGGCTACAAGCTAGAGCTGATCAACGATCTGGAGGATGGCACCATCACGACCTATACGCAGGGTGCCTTCACGGATCTCTGTCGTGGACCACACCTTCCCTCCACAGCGCCTATCAAGGCGGTCAAACTACTGAGCGTGGCTGGCGCTTACTGGCGTGGCGATGAGACGCGCAAGCAATTGACTCGTATATATGGTATCACCTTCCCCAAGAAGAAGCTCCTCGATGAGTATCTCGCTATGCTCGAAGAGGCGAAGAAGCGCGACCACCGCAAGATAGGTAAAGAGCTGGAGCTCTTTGCTTTTTCACAGCGTGTCGGGCAGGGTCTGCCTCTGTGGCTACCACGCGGTACGCAGCTGAGACTTAAGCTCGAAGACTTCCTCAAGCGTATCCAAAAGCGCTACGGCTATCAGCAGGTGATGACGCCTCACATCGGCAATGTGGAGCTCTACAAGACGAGCGGTCACTATGCTAAGTATGGTGCTGACTCATTTCAAGTAATCACGACTCCTCAGGAGGGGGAGGCTTTCATGCTGAAGCCGATGAACTGCCCTCACCACTGCGAGATATACAAGCTCAAACCACACTCTTACAGAGATCTGCCGGTACGTCTAGCTGAGTTTGGTACGGTCTATCGCTACGAGCAGAGCGGTGAGCTACACGGCTTGACGCGTGTACGTGGCTTCACGCAAGACGATGCACATATCTTCTGCCGTCCTGATCAGGTCAAGGAGGAGTTCCTTAAGGTGATGGATATTATCTTCATCATCTTTAGAGCTCTAGACTTTGAGAACTTTGAGGCGCAAATCTCTCTACGCAGCCAGACTGATCGTAGCAAGTACATCGGTAGCGAGGAGAACTGGGATCGTGCTGAGCAAGCGATCATCGAGGCTTGCCAAGAGGCTGGTCTACCAGCACATATCGAGTACGATGAGGCTGCTTTCTACGGCCCGAAGCTTGACTTTATGGTCAAGGATGCTCTCGGTAGACGCTGGCAGCTGGGTACGATCCAGGTAGACTACAACCTGCCAGAGCGTTTTGATCTAGAGTACACAGGCGAGGACAATCAGAAGCACCGCCCTGTGATGATACACCGCGCACCCTTTGGCTCTATGGAGCGATTTGTAGCGGTACTCATAGAGCACACGGCGGGTAAGTTCCCCCTATGGTTGGCTCCTGACCAAGTGGTCATACTGCCTGTCTCGGAGCGCTTCAACGACTACGCCAACGAGGTGGCAGCAGCCCTGAGCGAGCATGACATCAGCGTATCCGTTGACGACCGCAATGAGAAGGTGGGTCGCAAGATACGTGACAATGAACTCAAGCGTATCCCCTACATGCTGATCGTCGGTGAGCAAGAGCAGGCTGACGGCACTGTATCGGTACGTAAGCAGGGCAAGGGTGATGCAGGTACAGAAAAAATTAGTACCTTTGCCGAGCGTATCCTTCGAGAGATAGAGAGTCAGATGAATGCCAGAGGGTAGTCGTCCGCCTTTTATCTCAAGAGAAAGAAAAGTCGTATCAATCTAAGACTTGATCAATTAACCTAACCTAGCAAACTGCTAACGAATCACTAACTGCTAATTGCAGACGAATGGCAAACAGTAGAAATTTCAGACGTCCACCCATCAAAGAGCAACCGAACCGGATCAACGAGCAGATACCTCATCGTGAGGTACGTCTCGTCGGTGACAATGTAGACCAAGGGGTCTACCCTATCCAGCAAGCTCGTCGTATAGCCGAGCTACAGGGACTAGACCTTGTGGAGATCTCTCCCAATGCGGAGCCTCCCGTATGCCGTGTGACTGACTACCAGAAGTTTCTCTATCAGCAGAAGAAGCGACAGAAGGAGCAGAAGGCTAAGCAGGCTAAAGTGGTCGTCAAGGAGATCCGCTTCGGGCCTCAGACGGATGATCACGACTACAACTTCAAGCTTCGTCACGCTGAGGGCTTCCTCAAGGATGGCTTTAAGGTGAAGGCATACGTCTTCTTCCGTGGGCGCAGTATCCTCTTTAAGGATCAGGGCGAGATACTTCTCCTGCGCTTTGCCAACGACCTAGAGGATCTGGCTCGTGTCGAGAACATGCCAGTGCTGGAGGGCAAACGCATGACGATCATGCTAGCTCCTAAGCCAGCCTCTGCCAAGAGTAAGAAGAAAGAGCCGAAGCAGACCTGCGAGCAGCAGACCGATCAAGAAGCATCTGAAAAGAACGATAACGAGTAGTCAAGCACAAGACACACGTAAGCAAGTAAATCAACCCTACTCTACCAGCTACGCTCTGTGCGTAGCAGACTATCCAAACAGGCATAGGCGTGCCTCTAGGTAGTTGGTCGGGAGGATCATCTAACAATAGTTTCACACAATTCAAAATCCAAACAAAATGCCTAAACAGAAGACAGTATCAGGCGCTAAGAAGCGTTTTTTCCTGACAGGTAGCGGACGCGTCAAGCGTAAGCATGCGTACAAGAGTCACATCCTCACCAAAAAGAGCAAGAAGCGTAAGCGCAATCTTACCTACACAGCTCTCGTGCACCCGCACAATGAGAAAAGTGTCAAGGAGATGCTCAACCTTTAATCGAGGACTCAACAGAGTTTAGTACGTATCTATTAAACACACTAATCGACACAAGAAATGCCTAGATCAGTAAATCACGTCGCTTCACGAGCTAAGCGCAAGAGAATACTTAAGCAAACACGCGGATACATCGGTGCCCGCAAGAACGTATGGACCGTAGCCAAGAATGGCTGGGAGAAGGGTCTACAGTATGCTTACCGTGATCGTAAGAACAAGAAGCGCTCTTTCCGCGCTCTATGGATACAGCGTATCAACGCTGCTGCACGCCTAGAGGGTATGACCTACTCGACACTGATGGGTGGTCTACACAAGCAGGGAATTGAGATCAACCGTAAGGTCCTCGCTGACCTCGCTATGAACAATCCCGAAGCCTTTAAGTCTATCTGCGAAAAGGCTAGAGGCTAAAACGACGGGCTCTCTAATACAAAGCCTAGGCGCAAGACACAGGACGCACGATGTCGCCTTGACGACATCACGATCTTGAGTCTTGCGTCTAGTCATTAATCTATCTTCTATCGAGTCGCTATGGCTATGGTCACCACACCGCATCAGCTGTAGCAGACTTAGTGTGGCGACACACTCCTTCTGTCATCTTACAACACTCTTCAATCCATAATAGTATGTCAGCTCTTCAAGCAATATCACCTCTAGATGGTCGCTATGCGAGCAAGACCGCTCCCCTAGCAGCTTACAGCTCCGAGTCAGCGCTCATCCGCTATCGTGTACGTATCGAGGTGGAGTACCTCATAGCGCTAACCCAAACGATACCCGCACTGAGCCAATCCCTCACAGAGCCTAAGCAAGAGGCTCTAAGAGAGCTTTACAAGGAGTGGTCTACAGAGGCCGCACAAGAGGTAAAGGATATCGAAGCTACGACCAATCATGATGTCAAGGCTGTCGAGTACTACATCAAGCGTCATCTGCCACAGCTGGGACTAGAGGAGATTGAGGAGTTTGTCCACTTCGGACTAACATCGCAAGATGTCAACAATACCGCCTTCCCGCTGATGCTTCGTGAGGCGCTGCACGAGGTCTACCTCCCGACGCTCCAGAAGCTCATCGAGCAGCTACGTCAGCTCGCCAATGAGTGGCACGATGTCGCTATGCTGGCTCGCACGCATGGTCAGCCCGCTAGCCCCACGCGTCTGGGCAAGGAGATTATGGTCTTCGTCTACCGCTTGGAGCAGCAGGCCAAAGCTCTGGAGCAGGTGCCTATCACGGGCAAGTTTGGCGGTGCTACGGGCAACTTTAATGCGCACCATGTCGCCTACCCTACCATTGACTGGGTCGCTTTTGGCAATAGCTTTCTCACATCACTAGGGCTAGAGCGTGAGCAGTACACAACGCAGATCTCCAATTACGACAACCTCGCTGCCCTTTTTGAGGCGATGGCTCGCATCAACACGATCCTCATCGACCTGGCTCGAGACTTCTGGAGCTACATCTCTATGGGTTACTTCGGGCAGAAGATCAAGGCGGGTGAGGTCGGCTCTAGTGCGATGCCTCACAAGGTTAATCCCATTGACTTTGAGAATGCTGAGGGCAACCTCGGACTAGCTAATGCGATGGCTCTGCATCTAGCCTCCAAGCTCCCCATATCTCGTCTGCAGCGCGACCTAACAGACTCGACGGTGATACGTAATCAGCTCGTCCCGATGGGCTACACGCTAATAGCTTTCAGTAGTCTCTCTAAGGGTCTTGGCAAGCTAGTCATCCACCCCGAGCGCATCGCTCATGATCTCGATTGCAACTGGGCCGTGGTCGCCGAGGCTATCCAGACGATCCTGCGCCGTGAGGGTTATCCACACCCTTATGAGACGCTCAAGGCACTGACCCGCACAGGAGAGGAGATAAGCCAAGAGACGATCGCCAACTTCATCGACACCTTGGAGGTTGCTGAGGAGATCAAAGAGGAGCTTCGTCAGATCACCCCGAACAACTACGTGGGGGTCTAGTCTGCCAATAAATTAGTACCTTTGTCGTAGCTCGATCAACTAGTAATATCCACAGTTAGTAAGATCCGAAGGAAAGTCTGTTGACACTGATTTAGTAGCAACAGAGACCCCTTGATACAAATACTACCACACAACACACTAAGCTTGTTGTGTAGTCATCAAACAGCTTCATGTCTATAGACAGCAATCCTACATCAGAGGCACAGCACAAGACAAGTTCCTCTGCTGATTCATCTGCCGAGGTGCCTGCGTCCGCATCTACTGGCAAGCGAAGACGTCAACGCATAGCACGACCCGCTAACAGCGAGTCCTTGATCCGTGTCAAGGTCAGTGGCGAGGAGAGCGCCACCGTGACGCATCGCAATATAGATGCCTCCGAGATGGTCAAGCCCCGAGACATCAGTGCAGAAAAAGCATTGGAGCGAAGACATAACTTCGACGAACCGCACACTGGAGAGCGGAGTTTTCACAAAGTGTCGACACCTGTGTCTGTAGTTAGCAATGGCGATCAAGATGACCCTGTCATATATCCGTACGCCAAGCAGAGAGGAAAGGCTGCCCGCCCTAAAGCACATAACGAAGAAGCTCGCACCTCATCACCACGACGCAAGAGAGGAGCCAATACAGCGAACCGTAAAGATAAGCGCTCCTCAGCTCCTCGCAAGAACGCTGGTCAGCGGCCTAACAAGCAGCGCAAGGGCGAAGCGAAGCCCCGCACACCTAAGGCGCCTGTCGAGCCAGTGCGCTACACCTCTCCCCTAGTTGAGGCTGGCGAACCAATACGACTCAATAAGTTCCTCTCCAACTCTGGACTATGCTCTCGTCGTACAGCAGACCAGTACATCGCTGCAGGACGTGTCAAGGTCAACGGTGTCGTTGTCTCCGAGCTTGGCTCGCAGGTGCTGCCGACTGACCAAGTGATGGTCGATGACAAGCCAGTCTCTCTAGAGGCTAAGGTCTACGTACTACTCAACAAGCCGAAGAACTGCGTCACCACACTCACCGATCCCGAGGGGCGACGCACGGTCATGGATCTCGTGCACAACGCTTGCACCGAGCGCATCTACCCCATCGGTCGTCTAGACCGCAACACGACTGGCATACTCCTTCTTACCAATGATGGCGACCTAGCGGTGCGCTTGATGCACCCCGCCTTTCGCAAGAAGAAGATTTACGAGGTAGCCCTCGACAAGGAGGTCACCGTAGAGCATATGCAGATGATCGCTCAGGGCTTCGAGCTAGAGGATGGCGAGATCCATGCCGATGCCATCAGCTATATCACTGGGCAGACCCACGACAAGGTAGGCATAGAGATCCACTCGGGTCGCAACCGCATCGTGCGTCGCATCTTCGAGCATCTAGGCTATCGCGTCGTGCACCTAGACCGTGTCTACTACGCAGGTCTCACCAAAAAAGATCTACCACGCGGTCGCTGGCGCTATCTAACGCCCGAGGAGGTACGCTACCTCCGCATGGGCATTAAGGAGCAAGAGGACAGTGGCGTAGCACCCACCACCAAAGTCTACCACAAGCACCAAGAGACACCAGAGCATCCCTTCTCATCCGAAGAGATAGAAGACTAAATAGGTATAAACCATATCAGCAGATACTATGAATAACTCACTACCACGCACTACTATCAAGGAGCTTCCTCAGCTTGCACAGCGTCAGCTCCCCCAGCCCGTCTGTGTCAAGGGATGGGTACGCACCAAGCGAGGCAACAAGGCTGTCTGCTTCGTTGCGCTCAACGATGGCTCGACCATACACAGCATACAGATCGTCATTGACAAGGCTCAGACCGACCCTAAGCTTCTTGAGCAGATCACCACAGGCGCCGCTATCGGTGTCGTTGGCACACTCGTCGCTTCACAGGGTCAAGGGCAAGAGTACGAGATACAGGCTAACGAGATAACCATCTACGGCACCTCTGATCCCGTACGCTATCCACTGCAAAAGAAGGGACACACGCTAGAGTTCCTTCGTGAGATCGCTCACCTGCGTCCACGTACCAACACCTTTGCAGCGGTCCTCCGCATCCGCCACCACATGGCTTATGCGATCCACACCTTCTTTCACGAGCGTGGCTACTACTACCTCCACACCCCAATCATCACCTCGAGCGATGCCGAGGGTGCTGGGCAAATGTTTACCGTCACCACGCTAGATATGAACAAGCTCCCCCTTGCTAAAGATGGGAGCGTGGACTACAGCAAAGACTTCTTTGGCAAGCACACCTCGCTGACCGTATCGGGACAGCTAGAGGGTGAGCTAGGCGCCCTAGCACTAGGCGGTATCTACACCTTTGGTCCTACCTTTAGAGCTGAAAACTCCAATACCCCACGCCACCTGGCTGAGTTCTGGATGGTCGAGCCTGAGGTCGCCTTTATGGACAATGAGGGCAACCAAGACCTCGCCGAGGCATTCACCAAGCACTGCCTCCAGTGGGCTCTAGATCACTGTATGGACGATCTCGAGTTCCTCGCCGAGCATTACGACAAGGAGCTCATCGAGCGCATCCGCTTCGTTGTGGAGCGCCCATTCGTACGCATCACCTACACCGAGGGTGTCGCGATCCTCGAGGAGGCCGTCCGTGGCGGCAAGAAGTTCGAGTTCCCCGTCTACTGGGGCGCCGACCTCGCCAGCGAGCATGAGCGTTACCTCGTCGAGCAGCACTACAATGCGCCCGTCATCATGACCGACTACCCGAAGGAGATCAAGGCCTTCTATATGAAGCAAAACGACGACGGCAAGACCGTACGCGGTATGGACGTCCTCTTCCCGCACATCGGCGAGATCATCGGAGGTAGCGAGCGTGAGACCGACATCGACAAGCTCACGGCACGTGCCGAGGAGGTCGGCATCAAGGACAAGGATCTATGGTGGTACCTCGACACACGTCGCTATGGCTCAGCACCACATGCGGGCTTCGGACTGGGCTTCGAGAGACTCCTCCTCTTCGTCACCGGCATGACCAATATCCGTGACGTGATCCCCTTCCCCCGCACACCAAACAACGCCAACTTCTAGTCCCTCCCCTACTCGCTAGAGGACTAGCAATCATATCTTATCAGTCAAGGCTGTAGCACCTCCACGTATGGTGCTGCAGCCTTTTCTATTTGTCGCACTACAAAAAGCCCCCCCTGGTTGTTGCTTTTACTCGGGATCTGTGCTGTAGATCGAGTCGGGATAGGTCGCCTCAACGAAAAAGAGTGCACGAGCTGGTGCTGCCGAGCCAGCTAGCGTGCGGTCTTCAGACTGGATTAACTCTGCGATAGAGTCTGGCGTGCGCTGTCCGTAGCCCACCTCGAGGAGCGTCCCGACCATCGTACGCACCATACCGTGGAGAAAACGATTGGCACACACCTCGTAGCGCATCGCATCCCAGAGACCAGGCATCTCGACCTGCTCCCAATGCGCTGTGTAGACGGTACAGCGGTTGTGCTTCGTCTGCGTGTGTAGCTTGCTAAAGGAGGTAAAGTCGTGCTCCCCAATGAAGTGACGACAAGCTTCGTTCATCAGCTCCATATCAGGGAGCGTGCGTCGCTCCCAGCAGTAGTCGCCCCAAAAGGGGTTGCTACAAGCCGATATGTAGTAGTGATACCTTCGTGAGATAGCGTCAAAGCGAGCGTGAGCCGTCGGGATGACTGGCGTGACAGAGCGAACGGATATTCCTCCACGCAGTATGCCACACAAGCCTCTCTGTATCTGCGCTAGCGGAGGGTGCGGGATCGGCAAGTCGGCATGCGCCATCATACTATAAGCGTGTACCCCAGCGTCTGTACGCCCTGCGCCTGTGACCGAGATCGGCTGGCGAAAGAGTATGGAGAGGGCGCGCTCTAGCTCAGACTGCACCGAGACACCACGAGGCTGTACCTGCCAGCCACAATAGTTGGTGCCGTCGTAAGCGACCTCTAGAAATACACGCTGTACGGGAGCCTCCATGGCTTTAAGAGTAGTAGCCTATCACGACTTAGAGGTCGCACTACGCTTAGGCGCAACCTTCTTAGCAGTGCTAGTCGTTTTCTTGGTCGTACTCTTCTTAGCCGTGCCAGCGGTCTTCTTCGCTGTTGTGCGTCCCTTTTTCGGGGTCTCTTTGTTTTGCTCAGCGATGATAGCAACGACCTCGTCGTATGTCAGCTTCGTGGGATCAGCTTTCTGCTCCTTGGTGAGCTTGTAATTCTTCTTGCCCGCCTTGATGTAAGCGCCCCAGCGTCCGTCACGGATCGCAATATCGGGGTCCTCGGGGAAGCTCTTGAGCAGACTGGCCGCCTCCTTGCGACGCTTCTCCTCGATAAGCTCGATCGCCTCCCGAAGGGTAATCTCCTCGGGTGTCAGACCGCTGCTCTTGGAGATAGAGGTAAACTTACCTTTGTGTCGTAGGTAAGGCCCAAAGCGCCCCACAGCAGCAACCACTTCGCTCCCCTCAAATTCCCCGACCATGCGAGGCAGGTCAAAAAGCTTGAGCGCCTCCTCTAGCGTGATGGTCTCTATGAGCAGATTGCTCGGGATACTGGCGAAGCGAGGCTTGAGGCGCTTCCGCTCCTCCTCAGGCAGAGAGCTATCGGGTGCCTCTCCGATCTGCACCATCGGGCCGTAGCGTCCGATGCGAGCGATGACTGGCTTACCACTTACAGGATCGTTACCGAGGAGTCGCTCACCTGTATAGCGCTTGGCTCCAGACTGGCTCTGCTCCTCGATGATCGGGTGAAACTTATCGTAAAACGTGCCAATCAGATCTTGCCACTGAGCCTCACCCTCGGCAACTTTGTCAAAGTGCTCCTCCACGTCTGCCGTGAAGTTGTAGTCGACGACACGGGAGAAGTTTTCCATTAGGAAGTCAGTCACGACGATTCCCATATCGGTGGGGACGAGCCGTCCACGATCACTGCCGTAGCGCTCCTTCTGCTTGTGCGACTTGATAGTCGTATTTCCAGCACTGTGCTGCCAGCTGAGGTATAGCACATTGCGACTCTCGCCTTGGCTCTCACCACGACGCACGTACTCTCTGTTTTGAATCGTCTGAATCGTAGGAGCATAAGTAGACGGACGACCGATGCCTAGCTCCTCCATCTTGCGAACCAATGAAGCCTCCGTATAGCGGGGCTTAGGCTTGGTAAAGGATTGCCGCCCCTCTATCTCTCTTAGCTGTAGCGCGTCGCCCTCCTTCAGCTTGGGAAGCTCATTGCCAGTGGTATCCTCCTCGTCATCACGGCTCTCTGTGTAAGCGCTGATGAAGCCGTCGAAGACAATCACCTCGCCACGAGCCTCTAGACGAATAGGATCAGCGCCCTGCGAAGCAATCTGCGCTATCGTCCGCTCGATGCGGGCGTCCGCCATCTGACTAGCGAGGGTGCGCTTGCGTATGAGGTCGTAGAGAGCTTGCTCCTGCTTGGTGCCCTGTATCGTAGCGTTGCGCAGATAAGTCGGGCGAATCGCTTCGTGCGCCTCCTGCGCTCCTTTGCTCTTAGCGTGATAGCGTCGGCGCTGATAGTAGTCGGCGCCCCACTGCTCCAGGATCACCGTCTCCGCATCGTGGAGTGCGAGGCTGGAGAGATTGACCGAGTCGGTACGCATATAGGTGATGAGTCCTCGCTCATAGAGTGCCTGTGCCACACGCATCGTATTGGAGACGCTCATGCCAAGCTTGCGAGAGGCCTCCTGCTGGAGCGTACTGGTGGTAAAAGGTGCCGACGGAGAGCGACGTCCAGGCTTCTGCTCCACCTGCTGTACGGCAAAGGCGGACTGACTATCGATAGCTCGCTGCATAAGCTGGCGAGCGGCCTCTTCGGAAGGGAGGTTGTCAGGAAGTGTCGCAGAGAAGGTGTCTCCCCCCTTGGTCTCTAGGCGTGTCGATATGGCAAAAGAAGTCTCTGGTTCGAAAGCTAGTATCTCGCGCTCCCGCTCTACAATGAGACGCACAGCTACGCTCTGCACACGTCCTGCTGAGAGCGAGGGACCGACACGTCGCCAGAGGACTGGCGAGAGCTCAAAGCCCACGATACGATCTAGGACACGACGCGCCTGCTGGGCATCTACGAGGTTTTCGTTGATCGAGCGTGGATTCTGAATAGCATGCTGTATGGCGCTCTTAGTGATCTCATGGAATGCGATACGATGTGTCTCCTTGTCCTTGAGGTCTAGCACCTGATAGAGGTGCCATGCGATCGCCTCTCCCTCACGGTCCTCATCGGATGCGAGCCATACGATGTCACTACCCTTCGCTGCTTTGCGTAGCTCTGAGACGACCCGCTGCTTGTCTGCGGGGATCTCATAGATGGGTGCGAAGTGTTGCTCCACATCTACACTGAAGCTACTCGGCTTAAGGTCACGTATGTGTCCATAGCTCGAGAGTACTTTGTAGTCTGCACCGAGAAATTTGCCAATGGTCTTTGCCTTTGCGGGGGACTCTACTATTACTAAGTTCTTCTGCTTTGCCATAATCTCACGCTATCAGAGACTGTTGCCATAGTCTCAATTGGTGCAAAGGTACTCTTTTATAGGGAAACAAACGCTTTAGCAGAAAAAGAGCTCAACTCCGCAAATCAATTAGCTCAAGGAGATGCATAATCCGCTGTGTAGTCATTAGGATCCTGACCGTGTAGCGATCTTGTAACTCGTCTCGCTTTGATACAACGGACGCTCGACCGTGCGTCCCTGCACGTCGTTACTCGTCAGTACTCCAAGAGAAGGCGTCCATCAATCTAACAGTAGATCGACGGACGCCTTGTTATTGTTAGTATAAGGGTCTCTGTGGACTAGTTGACCTTGATCAGACTATCCATACCACGCTTGATAGCCTCCTCATTGAGGGGGATCAGCTTGTGGTGACGCTCGGGCAGAGACTTCTTGAGTCCTGCAATGATGCTCTCGAGCTTTAGCATAGGAGCAGCCTTGAGCATACCACCGAGGATGATCATGTTGAAGATCTTGTCATTGCCCATCTCGAGGCTCTGATCAGTAGCAGGTACCTCGTAGATGTTGATATCCTTACGGTCAGACTTGTGCTGGATGAGAGCTGGGTCGTAGATAAGGATACCGCCCTTCTTAACACGGGGGCCGAACTTGTCGAGTGATGGCTGGTTGAGTACGATGACTACATCATACTCATTGACAACAGGCGAGCTAACAGGCTCATCGCTTACGATGACCGTAACGTTACTCGTACCACCACGCTGCTCAGGTCCGTAAGAAGGCATCCACGATACCTCCTTGTCCTCCATGATACCAGAGTAAGCAAGTATCTTACCCATAGAGAGTACACCCTGACCTCCAAAGCCAGATATGACTATTTCGTAATTCATAGTTGTTCCTTTCGTCTGATTAGATTTTCATTGTAACCACCTCGTCGTTGCTACCCTTAGACTCGACATCCTTGATGTCACCAAGAGCGTACTTGTCGACCATAAACTTCGACATCCACTCATTAGCCTTAGCCGGACTCATCTTCCAGCCCGTATTGCAGGTTGAGACAAACTCAACGACGCTGGTACCCTTGCCTGCGAGTGAATTCTCAAAAGCCTTGCGTAGAGCCTTCTTAGCCTTACGTACAGCAGGTGCTGTGTGTACACTCTGACGCGTGACGTAGCACGTACCATCTAGCTCAGAGAGGATCTTAGAGATGACGAGTGGATAGCCGTTGAGCTCAGGCGTACGACCATCAGGACAGGTGACAGTCTTCATACCGAGTAGCGTCGTAGGAGCCATCTGACCACCAGTCATACCGTAGATACCGTTGTTGATAAAGATGATGACAATGTTTTCACCACGGTTTGCAGCGTGGATTGTCTCAGCGGTACCGATAGCAGCTAGGTCACCATCACCCTGATAGGTAAAGACGAGCTTATTGGGGTATAGACGCTTGATAGCAGTAGCTACAGCGGGTGCACGTCCGTGAGCAGCCTCCTGCCAGTCAATGTCTATATAGTTGTATGCGAAGACGGAGCAGCCCACAGGAGCTATACCGACGGCCTGGTCGCCCATGCCCATCTCCTCGAGGACCTCAGCAACCAGCTTGTGTACGACACCATGACTACAGCCTGGGCAGTAGTGCATCGTGTTATTGTTGAGCAGACTTGGCTTCTGATAGACCAAGTTCTCTGGTTTGGTTATATCCTTTATATCCATGATATTTGTTGTCTATTACTGGTTATTGATAAGGGTAAGCTTACTTGACGAGCTTCGTGCGTAGCGCATCGAGTACCTCGTCAGGAGAGAATAGCATACCACCCATACGTCCGAAGTGCTCTACAGGGCAGCGACCGTCTACCGCAAGTCTGACATCCTCTACCATCTGACCAGCGTTGAGCTCGACAGAGAGGAAGCCCTTGACACCACGCTCAGCGAGCTTGGTGATCACCTCGTATGGATAAGGCCATAGCGTGATAGGACGTACGAGACCTACCTTGAGACCCTCCTGGCGAGCTACCTGGACGACCTTCTGGCAGATACGTGCAGAAGAGCCAAAAGCTACTAGTACGTAGTCAGCATCCTCGGTCATTGTCTCCTCGTAGCGTACCTCGTTCTCCTCGATCTTGCGATACTTCTCCTGGAAGCGTAGGTTGTTTTGCTCCATCACAGCTGAGTCTAGCTCGAGAGATGTGATGATAGAGCGCTTGTCAGGTGTATGACCTGTAGTAGCCCAAGGGCAGCTAGCAGCGATCTCCTCATCGGTGTGACGAGGCTTCTGCTCAGGTAGTACGACCTTCTCCATCATCTGTCCGATGATACCATCGCTCAGTATCATAACTGGGTTACGATACTTAAACGCCATATCCATACCGACACCGACGAAGTCGACCATCTCCTGTACAGAGTAAGGAGCTAGTACGATGAGACGGTAGTCACCGTGTCCACCACCCTTGGTGGTCTGGAAGTAGTCAGCCTGACTTGGCTGGATCGTACCTAGACCAGGGCCACCACGCATCACGTTGACGATAAGTGCGGGCAGCTCAGCACCAGCGATGTAGCTGATACCCTCAGCCATCAGGCTGATACCAGGGCTAGAGGAGGAAGTCATGACACGCTTACCAGCGCCAGCGCCTCCATATACCATATTGATAGAAGAGACCTCACTCTCAGCCTGTAGGACGACCATACCAGTCGTCTCCCAGGGGCGTAGCGACATAAGAGTCTCGAGTACCTCAGACTGAGGTGTGATAGGATATCCGAAATAGCCATCCAGTCCGTTGAGGATTGCCGAGTGTGCCAGGGCCTCGTTGCCCTTCATCAGTTTTACTTCTGCCATGATAGCTATAGGATTAAAGGTTTACTTTATAGACGCTGATACATCCATCGGGACAGACCACGCCACAGTTTGCGCAGCCAATGCATGTTTCGGGGCTGCTCATATAGCAGTAGTGATACCCCTTGTCGTTCACCTCGTCTGGGTGAAGTGAGATACTCGCAGTAGGACACGCCACAACGCAGAGGTTGCACCCCTTGCAGCGCTGCTCGTTGACTACGATTGCTCCTCTAAATTTTGCCATGTGTAGTACTTTATAGATATTGTACCCTCCTCCCGTCAGCTGACAAAAGTCGAGTACTGTGATACAATTAGTTTTCTTCGACCTCAAAGTTACAAAGAATATTCGTAATACCTACCACTAGGTAGAGAAAAAGATTGTTTTCCTGCCATATTCTCCGTAAAGAGGCTCTTTTGTAGACGAATAGGTCCTAAAAATGAGTAGAGACTGCCACTACTAGCGACAGTCTCTAGACGGATAGGTGCAATAAGATGCAGGTTACAGAGTCGATTACGACTGACTAGCTAACTCAGCCGATCGAAAGTCATCAATAGCCTTCACGAATTCCGCTAGGGATACGCCATCCCACCTTGCAGCCTCTGCTAGGTGCTGATACTTAGGGAGGAGTACGATATGATTGTCTTCAAGCGTAAGTACAGAGGCGAGGTTTGTAGCCTCTTTCTCGCTGTACTCTTTTTGGCCAGTGAGGGCTCGCACCACCTCGACAGCCTTACGTGTCGTAGCATCAGCCTGAGCCAGTGTTGCATCCTGCTCAGATAGATGCATGACGGTCTCTATGACCTTTACGATCTCTTGCTGAGATTCATCCAGCGTCACCTGCTGCTGTCCCTTTGCCACGAGTGGTAGCACGAAAAGGAGCAGAGCGCATAACCATGTTGTGTGTTTCATAATTATAAAGCTTAGAAGTTAGTATTGTTGGTTTGTTATCATTTCGCTCTCTTTAGATCTCTCGTTGAAGTCTCTCGTTGCTTCAACACCTTGTACCACAGAAGATGAAACAAGCAAGAAACAATCACCATACCACAAAGATAGTTTTTTTTGCAAACAACAAAGCGCTTGATGGTAGACGAAACGTCTAACCTCTAACTTCTAATCTCTAATCCGATCGTCACGTGGAAAATCTCAAATCTCCACGTGGCGGTTTTTCATTTTCCACGTGGAGACGAAATGATTCCTCCGAAGTTTCATTTGATTCCTCCGAAGTTTTATTTCTCGCCTACGTGGAGATTTTTTATTTGCCACGTGGCGATTTGAGAATTTCCACGTGGGGATCAGCTTTTTTTGTGGCAAAGCGTTTCGGGCATAAGAGATTCTGTTCAGAATGTGCTAGTGAGTGGAATATGCTGAAGGCGGCATATTTTGCTCTCAGCAGTTATTTCAGTAGATTTGCGTTAGAATCGACTGGGCGCATCCAGAGGACTGAGCCCCCTAAGTAAGACCATTTACCGATGAACTACAAAGGATTCCTATACACACTACTGCTCTGTGGGCAGTTGCCACTAGCCTACCAACTTCAGGCGCAAGAGACCTTTAGCATACCCACCGAGCAGCATACTATCGAGGTGACACTCGCAGCAGGTTCGCCCCTGCGTACCACGACGCTCCTCTCCTCTACACATCGTCTGAGCAAGGCGGACGGGTGGTTTGCCACCTATGGAGCGCATCTACTGGGTCGTCCTAGTGCTGCTGCTGAGCTGGAAGAGTATATCACCACAGACCCTATCTCCCGTCAGGCACAGGTAGCTCGTATAGCTCGTGCCACACACTACCTATATAATAAGGAGTACAATCGCGCTCGCCATACGCTAGAGCAGGTGCGTGAAGAGACCTTGACAAGCGAGGCACGCAGCGAGTGGCAGGTCAAGATGGCCTACGCTCTCCTGCTGTCTGGTCGTCCTGTGGAGCAGGTGGAGCAGCTTTTTGAGATGACCGCTACAGGTGATGACTACTGGGGCGATGTGGCTAGACTCTATCTAGCGCAGCTATACATAGCGCAAAACGATCTGGACAAGGCTGAGCGCACGCTCCTCCCGATACAGGATCAGGGGGATCTGCAGTACGATGCTCGTCTAGGGCTGGCACGGATAGCTCTCTATCGGCAAAACTACCAGTCGGTGCTCACACACACCGAGGCACTCACTACGGCAGGTCTCTCAGAGGAGCAGCGCGCAGAGAGTCAGATCATAGAGGCAAATGCTTGGTATCGTCTGGAGGATCCGAGCAAAGCTATCGAGCGCCTAGCCCCGCTATCAGACCAGAATGCTAGTCTCCTTACCCCCGAAGACCAACTCATCCTCGCGGCTGCCTATATGGAGACGGAGCGCACGGAGCAAGCGATCCCGCACCTACTCCTAGCGACCCGTGGCGATGCGGAGACCAGTGGTGTGGCCAACCTCTACCTAGCACGTGCTCGTAGAGATATGGGGCTTTACTCCGAAGCTCTTGCCTCCTATCAGGTGGCGGCAGATAGAGCCGTAGCACCCTCGATCCGTGAGGCTGCTATGTACGAGCAGGTATTGCTGATGCGCAGCAAGGCGAGCGGTTCGTTTGGTCAGGAGGTAAGGCTCTGCGAGGAGTTTCTCAATACATTCGCTCAGTCGGCACACCGTGAGGCTATGGAGCACTTTCTCATCGAGAGCTACTACCGTAGCCCAGACTACTTGACTAGTCTAGCCTCCATAGGACGTATCCAAAGCCCTTCGCCAGTTATCATAGAGGCGCAGTGCTATCTGCTCAATCAGCTCACGCAGCAGGCGCAACAGGCGGGCGACCTAGCCCTAGCACAACGCTATAACCAACAGGCGCAGCGGATTGCCACAAAATCCGCTCACCACACCGAGGCTGAGCTACTAGGGGCGCAGCTCCTCTCTCAGCAGGGAGCTCACAAGCAAGCATCACAAGCCCTCACAGCTATCCTCAATAAGCGCGCAGCCTCTAGCAAGCAGCTACAGATCGCTCGCTACCTACTAGGCTATAGTCAGATCAAGCAGCAGCAGTACAGTGCTGCCACGCAGACACTCTCCATATTACTCCAAGAGGGCACACTCGACAACACGCTACAAGCTGATGTCCACGCTCGTCTAGGCGATGCGCACTACATGCAGGGTCACTACACGCCGGCCGTACGCTACTACGAGGAAGCTTATAGACTCGCGCCTGATAATCAGGTCTATGCGCTCTATATGCTGTCAGACATTGAGGGACTCAAGAAGGAGTACAAAGCACAGATAGCTGCCCTCGATAAGTTAGTCGCTCGTCACCCTAATAGTCTCTACAAGCCTCGTGCTATGTACGATCAGGGACGCGCTATGGAGCTGTCGGGACAGCATACGGAGGCTATCGGAGCCTTCACGCGCCTGACGCAAGAGTACCCGCAGAGTGAGTATGGGCGCAAGGCTGCCTTGCAGTTGGCACTACTATATTATAATAGGAATGAGACGAGCCGAGCCATCGAAACCTACAAAGCACTCCTAGCCGAAGCGCCACAGAGTGGCGAGGCAAAGCAGGCGTACGAAGCACTCAAGAGTATCTACATCGAAGAGGGACGCTCCTCCGATTTTGTCCAGTATGCTAACAGCATCGGCGGAAGCTACTCCATCGATGAGAGTGAGGCGATGAGCATCTCCTTCGAGACAGCTGAGCGTGCTTACCAGTCCCGACAGCCACAGGCTGAGCGCTTGCTCAAAGAGTACCTAGCTCTGAATCCGCAAGGAGCCTCTTCGCTCTTAGCGAACTACTACCTGGCCGACCTCTACGATCGTGCTGGTAAGGGAGAGGAGGCTCTAGCACTCTATGAGCGTATCTATCCCAGTCGCAAGCAACTATCGCAAGAGCTGCACATCGGTTTGCTTCAGAAGATGTCTGCCATACACATACAGCAGCGAGCTTATGCTCAGGCATTGCCCTTGCAGCAGGAGCTACTCACGCTACCGCTAGAGCCTGCGAGCTACCAGACGACACTGCTCTCGGCTACTGAGTGCGCGCTCCAAGCGGGACAGTATGAGTGGGTCATCAAGGTCGTGACACCTCAGCTAGACAAGTCTAAGGGTTGGAATCAAGAGCAACTAGACCTCCTAACTTGTCGCCTAGCGACCAGCTACTTGAAGACAGGTCGGGGCAACCAGATCGAGCCACTCCTGAAGCCACTTGTCGCTCGCATAGAGACCTACGCTGGCACCCAGGGTACGCTCCTATTGGCGCAATACTACGTCTCCAACAAGATCCAGCAGAGCTACTCGAAGCAGCTACTCGACAAGTTGGTCAACGATGCCTACCCAGACCCCGAACTATCTGCCGAGACGATCATAACGCTCTCCGACTGGTACCTCGCCAAGGGAGACCCCGACACAGCAAGACTATACCTCGAGAGCCTACTCAAGAACTACACCGACGAGACCTCGCCGATACGTCTGCGCGCTACGGAGAAGCTCGCACAGCTTCGTCAGAGTACCACTCGCTAACACCCCTCTACCCTACTATCCCAACGATTAAGTCTACAAGCGATGAAACGACTATATAGTCTCCTCCTAATCCTGCTCAGCACACTACTTCCGACTTTAGCTCAAAACACCAAAACAGTGGCCGAGCGTGACACAATCAGCCGTGAGGTCACTGTGGTGAGCGACAAGGTGAAGCAGATCGATGATACCAATCCTATCTTTACCCCTATACCTCTGACGAGGCCTCAGATCGAGCGCTACAATCCAGCCACGCCTCGCTCCACGAGAGACTTCACGCCGACCCTCTCGCCAGCACCTACACCTCAGTTGTCTAGCTTTGCCCGTGAGGTGCCCCAGCCCTACAATGGCATTATGGCTCGTCTCTTCGGAGGCTATGCTCCTGCTTTCGGTGGGGATCTGGCGGGGCAGTGGCACTTTGGGAGCCAGCATAACGTTCTTTCCTTCGATCTGACGCATCGGTCGGAGCTTTTCACGCTCAGCAAGAACGGACCCAACCGCTCTGTGCATGGTCCTATTGATGAGTCCGATGCGGACTATCACTACCTCGAGGAGATACCACGAGAGACCGATATGTACCGCCACGCTACCGAGGGAGTCGTAGGCTACAGCTACCACTGGGGAGAGAGTATGGTCAAACTGCAGGGAGGCATCCGCAGTCATATCTTTGCGCACACACCCACACAGCAAAAGCTAGAGCTAAGCACGATACCTCTACTAGATCGCACCCGCTGGCAAGACGAGCTACGCGAGTATAGTCTGACAGGACGCATAGACAACCTACAGGCGCAGAACTGGTCTTTCGACCTTGGCGCACGCTACGCTTTCTTATCCCACTCACTACCCAGCCCTGCACAAAGGGATCTCATTGCTAACGAGCACTTGCACGTGGTAGACGCTGATGGAGCCACCGCCGTGCAGCTCTCTGATGACTGGTCTCTAGGACTGAGTGCCGATATGCGTATCCGCACGAGCCAGCCCTCACAGCTCTTCCTCCTAGGGGCACACCCGCAGTTTCGCTATCGTGGGTTCGTTGGCTTTGCCGATCTGGACTTTGCAGGCGGTGTGGGCGTAGACTTTGCCAACCAAGAGGTGGTACTCTACCCAGAGGTTCACCTATCGCTCTCTGACCAGAGACGCTGGGAGTGGTACCTACAGGCATCAGGCGGGCTACAAGATGTGAACCCCTTTGACTACCTAACCCGCATACCAGGCATCATGCTCGACGCACTGCCTAGACCTGAGCGTCAGCAACTAGGCTCTCGCACAGGAGTCAAGCTACAGCTCGGCTCAGGCACTTACGAGCTGTACGGTGGATACGATCACTACGCCCGCACTTACGGCTTCAACCTCATCCCCTACTACGCTGGCGAAGAGCTGTACGGCTCGTGGCTACAGTCGCAGCGCAACGAGTACACGAAGCTCGACATCTTCTACGCTGGGCTAGACCTCTCTACCGTCATCGCACGGGTCTGTGAGCTAAGCCTCGGAGCGCAGTTTAACCATCTTGCCAACTACACCTTCCACGTCCCCAAGCCTTACTTCCAGGGCTATGCCAAGCTAGCCGTTCGTCCTACGAAGCGTCTAGACCTTCGTGGAGTGGTCTACTATGACACTAGTCTCACTACCAAGATCTTGCACCCCGCCCAGGCTCCCGAGATAGGGCTTCGTGAGGGTGCCGCTAGAGGTTCGCTCACAAGGCTCACCGCTGAGGTGACGGCGCAGTACCGCTTGACCAAGATGTGGACGCTCTTTGCCACCTTCGACAGTCAGCACTACGGACTAGGTGCTTATGATATGTCACAGCCCTACAGTGGGCGCATCGGTGTACAGTTTAATTGGTCCGCTTTATAACAATGAAAGGAGTCGTATGATGAATCAAGCAAAGAGTGGCGGCTATAAGTTTCTCGCCATCAAAGACCGCAACTGCCTACTCGGAAGCAATGGCGAGATCGCTCTAGAGGATCGCGAAGCTCTTCTAGAGGTGCAGGAGGAGTACGCCCTGCGTGTGGCGGTCGCCAGCGAAGCTCCTATGACTAGTCTTCTGAAGATCTCGGAGCTGCTGCAACTACCACGCAACAGTGGCTACGTCATCTCCCATCTAGGCGCACGCGTTCACAACTGTCGTACGGGTCGTGAGCTAGCCTCTCGTCCTCTCCGTGCGGAGCAGCTCACGCATCTCTACGAGCTGGTCGATAGCGACTACACGCTCGCACTCATAGGTGAGAAAGCGCTCTACGCTACGAAGACCCATCAGCCACGTATCCTCCAGCTCGCCAAGCTTTGGAGCATGCCGATCCTAGACTTGACCAAAGCAAATGAACCCTTCAAAGCTCCTGCCGAGCCGATCTTTAGAGCTATCATCTTAGCCAGACAAGATCGCCTGGCGAAGCTGAGCGACCTGCTTAATTCAGGACAAGGCTTGACCGCTACCTTCTACGATGAGCCGATGAATGAGCTCTCAGTCGTAGCCTCTGGCGTCAGCCTGCGAGGAGCGCTCGACTTTATTCTCGACCGACTAGACCTCAACCAGCAAAACGTCATTGCCGTCGGCACCACCCTAGAGGATGCCGCCATGGTGCAGCGTGCAGGACTAGGCGTAGCTATGGCAAACGCTCCCGAGCCGCTCAAGAGCTGCGCTGACTACATCACCACCTCTTGCGATGCTGCGGGCTTAGCCCATATGATCACCAAGCAGATCAAGCTGCGCTACGATGGAGTCCCCTTTGACCCAGAAGATGCCAACGAGATCATGCCCAACACGCTCATGGGTACGCTCGGTATGCGCTGCACAGAGATAGCTCGTGGCTATGTCACGGGTACTATGCCCGTGGACAATCGTACGAGACAACCGATGGGTATACTGCACGGAGGGGCTTCGCTAGCCTTTGCCGAGACCCTCGCAGGACTAGGGTCAGTAGCCATAGCCAACGAAGGCGAGATACAGGTTGGCATGCAGGTGAGTGGCTACCACGTCTCCTCGACAGTCGTCGGAGACACCGTGCGAGGTGTCGCTACGATACTCCACAAGGGGCGCAGCACACACGTCTGGAACGTAGATATCTACTCCACCCAGAGTGGCAAGCTGATCTGCACCTGCCGTGTCATCAACAGTATCATCAAGCAGCGCTAAGCATCGGAATACGCTATGAGCCAACTCCTAGAGCGATTTCTCCGCTACGCAAAGGTTCACACCACCTCCGATCCGAATAGCCCTACGAAGCCCTCGACACCCTGTCAGTGGGACTTGCTCCAGATGCTTCACACTGAGCTAGAGGAGCTACAGATCCCCTCCACCTGCTACGATGCAGGCTATCTGATAGCGCAAATCCCCGCCACCACTGGCTACGAAGAGGTACCTCGCATCGCACTTCTCGCTCATGTAGACACCTCACCCGAAGCTCCAGGCGAAAAGGTCTCTCCCTGTCTCCACCCCAACTACGACGGCAAGCCGATCCAGCTCAAGGGCAGCACACTGAACCCCAGCGACTACCCCGACCTGCTGCGCTATGTAGGGCATACGCTCATCACAAGCGACGGGACGACACTCCTCGGAGCCGACGACAAGGCAGGCGTCGCTATCTTGATGACCCTTGCTGCGGAGCTCCAGAGTAAGCCTGAGCTAGCGCACGGACCTATCGCACTAGCCTTCACGACAGACGAAGAGGTGGGGCGAGGACTGGAGGCCTTTGACGAGAGCCAGCTTCAGGCTACCTACGCTTACACCATCGATGGAGGACTCGAGGGCGAGTTTGAGTACGAATGCTTTCACGCAGCCTCTGCACGCATCACCGCTACGGGACACAACGTCCACCCAGGCAGCGCCTACCACACGATGCGTCACGCACTCCAGTCGCTCATCAAGCTCGACAACAGACTAGGTTATGAGAGCGAGCGACCCGAGGTGACCCAGGGACGGGAGGGCTTCCTGCACCTATGCCACATGGCGGGAGATGTCTCGTCCGCAACCGCTGAGTACATCATCCGCGACCACGACCGCCAGCTCCTAGAACAACGCATAGCCCGCATCCGAGAGATAGCTCAGCAGATCAACGAAGAGCCATACGCCGCACAGCTAGCGGTCGAAGTCTCCTACCAGTACCGCAATATGTACGACTACATCGCTCCGCACCCAGAGATCATCGAGCACGCTATCGCAGCCTACGAGGCGGTCGGTGTCCAGCCGATCATCCAGCCGATACGTGGCGGCACCGACGGAGCGGTTCTCTCGGAGCGAGGCATCCCCTGCCCCAACATCTTCACCAGTGGGGGCAACTTCCACTCCATCCACGAGTACTGTTCGCTCGATGCTATGGAGCGCTGCCTCTCTATCGTGACGCAGCTAGTTCGTCGCTATGCAGTATCGCAGGCATTAGACTAAAAGCCAACTCCACACCCTAAATTTGCGAAGTTGAGAAGGACAGAGGTAGTTCTCCTCGTTTTCGTACCTTTGCTCGTTGGGGGAGGTCTATATCTTCAGCTGAATGACAACAATCATCTGCTGTAGTGCCTCCCTTCGCTATTTAGCCTCTGATATACATACACTAACAAGGTTAGAATACTATGAATAAGCAAATCTATTTGGTCCTTGCGTTGATTTTGTCAACTTGCTTTGGACTAGTCAGTTGTTACCAAGATTGTCCCGATGATGGTGGCGATCCCAACAAGAAGGGTCCTAGTAAGGAAGATACGATTCCGATGGGCGAGTACACACCTATCTATGAGCTAGATGCTGACGGCAATCTGAAGCATCTGCCGATCCCCTTCGTAGACTTTACGGCAGGCGAGCTACCTCTCAAAAAGTGGGAGGCAGACCACGGAGCCGTGCTACAAACGGAGAAGATATCTGAGTTCAAGGACAAAAAAGTCAAGAGCTACGTCTTCAACACACAGGATAGGAGTGGCAAGCAGCCACTACGCATCTACCTCGTCGGCGATGCGGGTCAGGGCAAACTACAGGTGTCCACCCTGCTCCTAGACAAAAAGCTTGTCTACACCGAAGATGGCGCCATCAAGCAAGACTTCGACATTATGACCATCAACGATGGCTTTGAGGCACTAGACAACAGCTCCAGCAAGACGCCTATGTACCGCAAGGGCAACCTTGTCGTGGGTGTCTCTCTAGCTGACACTCCAGGCTTCGCGCAGCTCTCATTTATCCCGATGCCTGGGTCGGTCGCTACGGGCAACTTTGACAAGAGTCTCAAGGACTTCCCCTTCGCCAGCAAGAAGGCTAAGGAGACCTCTCTCGATGAGATCCGCAAGTATGAGGCTACTCTAGGTCTCAGACAGGAGAAGGCGCAGAGTGACCCCAAGCGTGCCAACTTCATCACGAAGGATAAGCAGAAGGGCAACTTCGACCTCGTCGCTTACTACCCACAGGGCTACACCTCCAATGGTGACACCTACAAGCCTGGTATCCTAGCACTCAGCTATGCACTCACCATCGATATGATTGAGAGCAATCCCGATGTTGCCGAGTGGTTTGTACGCAATGGCTTTAGCAAGCCTCAGAAGTCAGACATTAGCGACAAGACCTTCACCAGCGAAAACGACTACTACACGCTCCTCATTATGGAGGGTGGTCAGGGTATCGCCTTTAGCTTCTCTGCCAAGGAGGAGGCTCCCACACCCGATCCCGTAGAGGACACCAGCATCTTCCCCTCCTACAACTTTGGGGAGAAGTTTAACCCCGCCGATGTACCCACCCCAGGGACACCCGCTGGCTCTATATACACCAGTGAGATGGCTAAGGGAGAGAATATCACCTACAACGCTCCTGGAAAAGACGATGATGGCAAGATAGACTATTCCTCTACTTACCTGCAAGTCTTAATTAAAAGCCCTCAAAAAGATTCTTCCGCCGCCATTAACGGCTATTACTACTACCCCTCCTACGAAGCCACAGAGGCTACGATGCACGTTTACGATAATGGTGGACTAGCCATCAATCACGCTAAGAAGTTTAAGACGGGCATCGACAAGGAGCTCAAGGCTGTCCTCGAGAAAGCGGGCTACCAATACACTGGTACGGATACAAGTAGTCTAGGCAACGAATATTGGTACTACTACAACGCCAAGGAGAATGTATCACTACATATAGTGAAGCTCTCGGGGCTAGGATCTTCTACAATGTCTGCATCTTTCTTCTCTGGCGATGACTACAAGCCTCAAGCGGGCAAGCAGATCCGCCTGAACACACACTACTTACGTCACTAAGCAGGAGCCTGTCGCCACAGTACGACAGCTCCAGCGCACTAAACAGAGCAAGAGCCTACTCGCTAATCAGCGGGCAGGCTCTTGTTTTATAGATCAATTGTTTGTGCTAAAGCTTCGTTTGAGCTATTGAGGTCTAACTATTGGACTAGCTACGAGGTTGGCTATTAGTCTAGCTTTTGGGCTGCGGGACCAAGATGGGTAGTTGCTGCTTTTGGATCGTGATCTCGATACAACGTCCCAGCTCGATGAGCTCGCCATCGACCTGTGCATAGCCCTCCTCCTCACGCTCTATGATGAGATGGTTGGTGCGGTAGATGTCGATAGAGGCGTTCTCATCCACACGCTTTGTAAAGAGACTGATGGCCACTTTAGGAGCTTTGAGTAAAGACATATCTCTAATGACCACCACGTCAAAGAGTCCGTCATCTAGCTCGGCATCGGGCGCTATGATTGCATTATTGCCATACTGATCCGCATTAGCGCAGGTCACAAGAAAAGCTTTCTGCTCGATCACCTCACCATTGAGATGAAGGCGATAGAGCGAGGACTTGTGCTTGATAAACTGATCGACCGTCGAGAGAACGTAGGAGAGCGGCCCTCGAAAGTTTTTCTGATCATAGCTAGCGGTCACCTGAGCATCAAAGCCCACGCCGAAGGTCACAAAAAAGGGTACTCCATCGGCCTCGCAACAGTCGATCCGCTTGACATACCCTCGGCGAATAACCTCTAGGGCTGCTTCGGGGTCTAGCGGTATGTCTAGTGAGCGCGCCAACCCATTGCCCGATCCCATCGGGACGATGCCGAGAGACATATTCGTAGGGCGCACCGCATCGGCTACCTCATTGATCGTACCATCTCCACCGATCGCGATAACTGTGTCAAACCCTTGACCAGCTATATCCTTGATGATGCGATCGGCATGTCCCTCCCCGTTGGTATAGACGAAGTATAGCTCACTGTCATTGTCCGAGAGCATATTAAATGCGAGCTCTGGCAAACTCGTCTTCCTAGAGGTGCCAGAGATAGGATTGATGATGACAAGATACTTCTTTTGAGAGCTTAGCATACGACCCAGATCTCTAGTGGTGGAAAGCAAGCATACGCTCACGAGCATACGACTCGTAGGGCGTGCCTGGACGACCGTAATTGCAAAAAGGCACAATGCTGATGCCCCCTCGTGGCGAGAAGTCGCCCGTCACCTCGATATACTTCGGGTTCATCAGACGGATCAGGTCATCCATAATGATGTTCACACAATCTTCATGAAAGGCGCCATGCGAGCGAAAGCTAAAGAGATAGAGCTTGAGGCTCTTGCTCTCGACCATACGCACGTCTGGGACATACTCTATATATATAGTGGCGAAGTCAGGCTGCCCAGTGATAGGACAGAGTGCTGTAAACTCAGGGCACTCGAAGCGTACGCGATAGTCTCGGTCTTGATGCCTATTCTCAAAAGCCTCTAGCACACTCGGATCGTAGTCCTGTGCGTAGACGGTGCGCTTATTGCCTAGGAGGGATAGTCCCTCGACAGCTCCGTCACGAGCTCCCGAGGAAGATATAGTTTCTTTCATATTACAGGTTTAGGGTATGATACTAGTGCTACTACACCTCTAGTAGCACTAGTATCTATAGCATTAGAGTAGGTGTGAAGCCAGCTCACTGAGTTCGCTACGCTCACCCTTGATTAGGTTCACATGTGCGAAGAGCGTCTCGCCACGCATCTTATCGATCATGTAGGCCAGACCATTACTTTGGCTGTCTAGATAAAGCGAATCAATCTGCTCCACGTCACCGCAGAAGATCATCTTCGTCCCCTCACCAGCACGTGTGATGATCGTCTTGACCTCGTTCGGGGTTAGGTTTTGCGCCTCGTCGACGATCACGATAGCGTCTGCCAGACTACGACCACGCAGATAGGCCAGAGCCTCGATGATGAGCTTATTGTCCTGCTGCAGCTTCTCCAGCTCAGCCTGCTGCTTGCCACCCTTAAACTGCGACTTGATCACATTCAGGTTGTCAAAGAGGGGCTGCATATAGGGACGTATCTTCTCCTGCTCCGTACCTGGCAGAGCGCCAAGATCCTTATTTGAAAGCGCCACAATAGGACGCGCCAGCATGATTTGCCCATAGCGGTCAGCTTGGTCTAGAGCAGCAGCGAGCGCTAGGAGCGTTTTACCCGTACCAGCCTTACCCGAGAGTGCTACGAGGAGCACGTTGGGGTCCATCAGCACATCGAAGGCAAAAGCCTGTTCCGCATTTCTAGGCGTGATGCCCATGTGGGTGTACTTGTCCACCCGCTTCACCATCGCCTCAAAGGGATTGTAGCGCGCCAGCACACTGCTCTGGTCACTCTTGAGGACGAAGCACTCATTCGGCTGTATCTTGTCGCCAAACTCAAATTCATCGAGTGGGACTCCCTGCTCATTGTTGTAGAGACGATTGATAAGCTCCACATCGATTCCCTCGAAGACAGGCTGAGCCTCGTCAAAGAGGTCGAAGGTCTGCACCTTATCATTGAAGTAATCCTCGACAGGGATGCCGAGTGACTTAGCCTTCATACGGAGGTTGATGTCCTTGCTCACGAGGATCGTCTGCTCCCCCTCATTTGCCTCTGCGATGTGCAGTGTGGCACTCAGGATCTTGTGGTCGGGGATGTTCTCCCCAAAGGCATGCGCCACACGCTCATGAGTCTTATTGCCTAGATAGACGTAGAGACGACCTCTCCCCTCACCTAGATCAACGCCATGCTCGAAGAAGTCAGCCCCCGTCAGCTCATCAAGCTTTCGGACGAAGGCACGTGCGTTGAAGTTGATTTGATCGGAGCCTTTCTTAAACTTGTCCAGCTCCTCGAGTACCACGATGGGGATATAGATATCGTTGTCCTCAAACTTGTCGATACACTCGAAGTCGTGCAAGATGACATTAGTGTCCAGGACAAAGTTCTTACTGTGCGATACTCTTGGAGCTTTGCTCTTAGCACTGGAGCGGGGCGTTTTCTTTGATTGACTCTTGTTGGTGGTCCCCTCTTGCTCTGTAGTAGCAGAGGAAGTCTTCTTTTGAGCTGTTGGCATATTGGTCTGTTTTTTCTAGTTCATACACGCAAGCTTTGCTTGCTCGTCCCAAAGTTAGCTATTTTGTACCAAATGACCAGCATCTAGGGAGAGAGAGTCTTTTGTCTAGAGAGTCAGGGCCTCACTGAGCAAGCGAAAGATGTCGCTGGTTTGAAATATATTTGGTAAGTTTGTACTATCGAATAAGAACCAATCTAACAACAGAATATTCTATGGCAACTTTATCACCCGAACTAATACAACAGGCACAAGAGCGTGCTAAGCAATGGCTCGCACCCGCCTTCGACAATGAGACACGTCAGCAAGTAGAGGCTCTACTCGCCGCTGAGGACAAGACACCTCTCGTGGAGGCTTTCTACCAAGTACTAGAGTTTGGTACGGGCGGTCTGCGCGGCATCATGGGGGCTGGCACCAACCGCATGAATAAATACACCGTCGGCATGGCTACCCAGGGACTCGCCAACTACCTCTTGCAATGCTTCGCTGGCGAAGAGATCTCCGTAGCTATCGGCTATGACGGGCGCAACAATAGCCCGTTCTTTGCTCAGACGACAGCCGATGTACTCACGGCAAACGGTATCAAGGTCTACCTCTACGATGCACTCCGCCCGACCCCTATGGTCTCCTATGCGATTCGTCAGCTGGGCTGCAAGAGCGGTGTCATGGTGACCGCCTCGCACAACCCCAAGGAGTACAACGGCTACAAGGTCTTCTGGAGCGATGGCGCTCAGATCATAGCCCCACACGACAAGGCTATCGTCAACGAAGTAAAGAGCATCACGGACATTGACCAAGTGAAGTGGCAGGGCAATCCATCACTCGTTGAGATGATCGGTGCTGAGATGGACGACCGCTTTATCCACGATGTCTGTACCCTATCGCTCTCGCCAGAGTCGGTAGAGCGTCATCGTGATATGGGGATCGTCTACACACCTATTCACGGTACAGGCGTGCGCATCGTGCCTCGTACGCTAGAGGCTTTTGGCTTTAAGAATATCATCCATGTACCCGAGCAAGATGTCACTGATGGTAACTTCCCCACGGTCGTCTCGCCAAATCCTGAGGAGCCTGCAGCTATGAAGCTGGCTATAGAGCGTGCCGAGGCTACGGGTGCTGACCTAGTCCTAGCGAGTGACCCCGATGGCGACCGCATCGGTGTCGCTGTACGTAACGAGCAGGGTGAGATGCACCTAATCAATGGTAATCAGATTTGCGCTCTCTTGACCTACTACTCGATAGCTCGTCGCAAGGAGCTGGGCGACTTACGTCCCGATGACTTTGTGGTCAAGACGATTGTGACCACGGAGCTGATCCCCGCCATTGCGAAGGACTACGGAGTGGACTATATGGACTGCTACACAGGCTTCAAGTGGATCGCCAACGAGATCCGCGAGCAAGAGGGCAAGCGTCGCTACATAGGTGGTGGCGAGGAGAGCTACGGCTACCTCTGGGAGAGCTTCGTACGAGACAAGAGTTCGGTTTCTGCTTGTGCTATCTTTGCAGAGCTGACCGCTTGGGCTCTAGACAAGGGGCTGACCATTGATATGCTTCTTGAGAAGATCTATTACGAGCATGGCTACTTCCTCGAGCAGGGCATCAGCGTGGTACGCAAGGGCATCAAAGGTGCTCAGGAGATAAGCCAGATGATGACCAACTACCGCTCCAACCCGATGAAGGAGCTGGCGGGCAGTCCCGTGGTGAAGATCCTAGACTATCAGTCGCTCGAGGGTAAGTGCCTCAAGAGTGGCGAGACCTTCCCGATCAAGATGCCTGCCGCCAGCAATGTGCTACAGTATCATACGGCCGATGGAACGGTTCTCTCCATACGTCCCTCAGGCACGGAGCCTAAGATCAAGTACTACATCGGTGTCACCTACAAGCGAGACTCCGATCACACTTGCGACCATCCTGAGCAGCTACTCCGTGATCGCATCAAGGCGATACGTGAGCAACTAAGTATCTAAGAGCTGGTACACATCATATATATGGTTACAGACGATATCTACCAGCTCATCTCTGATCATCAGATCGCCGCAGCCGTCAAGCTACTTGGCGAGCAGATGCAGTCCCAGGTGCGTATACCCGTAGAGCAGCGTGACCGCTATCACTCGGCAAAGCGCATCCTAGAGACGATGTTGCAATACCTAGAGTCTCCGATACAAGACCCAGAGCTAGAAGCTAACTACAGCTATCTGCTCCGGACGCTCTACGAGGTGACCGATGCCTTACGAGATACGGAGTGGCTAGCCCAATCGCCTCAATACGAAAAGCAAGCAAACTACTACTCCCTACTGCTGGACAACGGAGGACTCGCGATGGTTGTCGAGCAACTGACGCTCCAGTCCAACCTCGCCACAGTAGACCGTCCACGCTACGACGATCTGGTCAAGAGGCTCACGATGGGACTACTCTACACCCAGGAGTGGAGTGATGAGGTAGCCTCTTCACTAGATCAGCTAGACGACTATGTACAGCAGGCTACACTCACAGCTGTCACCCTAGCTTTGCTACGCTCGTGGCACTGGGGCAAGCTCTGCTGGCTCCTCGATATGCTCATGAAGACACAAGGCGAGCAGACGATGGTGCGCATTCGTGCCGTCGTCGGAGTGCTTCTCGTCGGTGAGATATACCATAGTCGCCTACTACTCTACGAGGAGCAGCTCCCCTATACGCTCCAGCAGGTCGGCGAGGCGATTACCCTCGAGGAGTACGATATGATCTGGAGCCACCGCCTGCGCATGAAGTACACACCACAAGTGGTGGAGTATGTGCAGAAGCTCTTCGGACGCTTCAACAGTCCTGAGTTTCAGCAACGCTTTCAGGAGATTATCGCCTCGACAGGCGATAGTGAGGGGCCAGCCACCTTCGAGAGTGTCTTCGGTGATGAGGAGGAGCTACTGCCCCTCGTGGACGACGTACAGGATGGGTACGAAGCGCTGAAGCGTCTCGTGGCACGAGGCTTCGATGTGAATGCCTTCGCGACTAGCTCGCTCCTACAGGGTCCTTTCTTTGAAGATGAGGCACACTGGCTCATCCCGTTTGATCTACAACACAGTTCGCTGGCAGCTGTGATGGCACAGTTTAGCAATGAGTACCAGCTCGGTGAGGATCAGATCATGACGCTACTGCGGGAGTCCATCTTCCAGCAGGTAGACATAGACTTCTACGGTTCTATCTTTAGGATTAGCCAGTTGCCTGATCAGGTACTACAAGGCATATCACAGGGCGTCCTAGCTATGGAGAACGTGATCAACCGCACCCCTTACATCCGTCCACAGGAGCGACGACTACTAGAAGCGGAGGAGTACACAAAAGCACTACAAGGGTACATCTGTCAGCTAGCACGCATCTTCGCTTTTATTGAGTCAAAGGTGGCAGCTAGGACACCCTTTATAATGCTCTTTGGCAAGCCCAATCCCTTTGCTCAGGCTCAGTCCGAAAAGCTATGTGACAAGCATCTTGACTTGCTACGGGCCTACTGCGTACAGACGAAGGAGTATGCTGGCGAGCAAACAACTATACAGTTGCAACTCGAACGTACCTCAGATCCTGAGGCTCGTGCTCAGCTCATGTACCGCCTCGCACAGACCTACTACGAGGAGGAGAAGTACATGCAGGCTTACTTCGTCATGCAGCAGATCCCGCCACAGCTACTCTCGGGAGACACGAGCCCGCTCTTTATCGCTCAGATCCTCTACCGCATGGAACAGCCTATGCTCGCCATCTCACTACTAGAGCAGGTGCGCCAGCAGGCAGAGCCTGAGAAGCCTTCACTCGCTATCTTACGTCTACTCGGAGTACTCTATGTGAAGCTTCGTATGTACAACAAGGCGCTCCCGCTATTGCTACAATGCGAGTTTGAGGACGATCAGCACCCTGACACGCTCTATCCGCTCATCGCTTGGTGCCTCATGATGTTGCAACGATGGGATGAGGCAAAGGCTTACGCCAGTCGCCCCGTCACCTCGTACGATCAGCTGGACAAAGACTCTCTGGAGCTTCAATATAAAGAATTTGCACCCCTACTACCAGCTCTCTTGACGCTTATCGGCGGAGACCTACAGGGTACGCTACAAGCTTTGGACAAGCTCCTCTCATCGGCAGACGAACAGCAGCAAAAGTGGCTCATCTCCACCTATGGGCAGTGCGTGTACGACCTGCAGCAACTAGGCGTACCGAGCCATCTGCTGGTGCTAATACATACTTGGCTCCATCAGCGCATCAACACTTTCTAAGTTCATTCACACAGACCAAATACATACTTCTATTCATGATAAACATTCATCAGTTCGACTTCTCAGGTCTCCGCGCACTCGTTCGTGTAGACTTCAACGTCCCCTTTGACGACCAGGGGCAGATCACCGACGACACCCGCATGCGTGCCGCCCTGCCTACACTACGTAAGATCCTATCCGACGGCGGTAGTGTCATCATCGCTACGCACCTTGGTCGCCCCAAGGGTCGTGATCCTAAGCTCTCTACTGAGCTCATCGTACCGCATCTCAAGGAGCTCACCCACGTACCAGTCATCCACTGCCCTGTGAGCCGTGGAGCTCAGGCACAAGAGATGGCGCAAGCTCTTCAGCCAGGCGAGATACTAGTCCTGGAAAACGTGCGATTCGAAGAGGAGGAGCAAGGCAAGCTCAACAACCCCGACCAGTACACCAGCGAGGAGGATCTCAAAGCTGCTAAAGCAGATCTCAAGGAGCGTCAGAAAGCTTACGCCCAGGAGATGGCTGCGCTAGCTGATGTCTATGTCAACGATGCCTTTGGTGCCGCACACCGAGCACACGCCACGACGGCTCTCATCGCCCAGTACTTTGCCGCAGACAAGAAGATGTTTGGCATGCTTATGCTACAAGAGGTCGAGGCTGTACAGCGTGTCCTACATGGTGCTAAGCACCCCTTTACCGCTATCTTAGGAGGCTCTAAGGTCTCCTCCAAGATCGATATCATCCTCAACCTGATGGACAAGGTGGACAATCTTATCATCGGAGGCGGTATGGCCTATACCTTTGTCAAGGCGCAGGGTGGCGAGATCGGTCGCTCCCTCTGTGAAGAAGACAAGATCGACGTAGCACGAGACATTATGGAGCGCGCTAAAGCTAAGGGCGTGCGACTGCTCCTACCTGCAGATACGGTCGCCACATGCGACTTTACCAATGATGCTCCTGCCGACACCTTTCCAACCAATCAGATCCCTGCCGACCGCATGGGTATGGACATAGGCGCTCAGGCCTGTGCTGACTATCGTGAGGTCATCTTGACCAGCAAGACAATTCTGTGGAATGGTCCTGCGGGGGTCTTTGAGTTTGACAACTTCGCTCGTGGCTCCGAAGCTATCGCCCAGGCTGTAGCTGAGGCTACACGACAAGGTGCCTACTCGCTCGTCGGTGGTGGTGACAGTGTCGCCTGCATCAATAAGCTCGGTCTAGGCGACGAAGTATCTTACGTATCCACTGGTGGCGGTGCACTCCTAGAGGCTATCGAGGGGAAAGCACTCCCAGGCATCGTAGCCATCGACCCCAACTATGGCAAGTAGTTCGCAGGAAAGCTCCTCCACTACCCCACTCGTCTCGTTAGTTCGCATGACACGGTGTGACCTTTGTAATGAGACGCACCAAAGTCATCTGCCTACGCTCAGACAGCTTTATGAGGAGGCCTTTCCCCGTAACGAGCGTCGCCCTTGGAGTGACCTAGAGCAGCTCATCGGGGAGCAGGGCGCTTACCACTTCTTCCTCTTAGAGCATCCCGAGCTAGGCGTCGTGGGCTTTGTCACGTTGTGGCACTTTGACGACTTCTACTACGGAGAGCACTTTGCCATCCTGCCGCAGCTACGCAACCATCGTCTGGGCGAGCAAACACTGCACACGGTCAAGAAGTACATTGGGCGTGAGCCCCTTTACTTCGAGGTAGAGCCCGAGACGCTCTCCGAGATAGCTGGGCGACGCATCAACTACTACGAGCGCAACGGCTTTCAAGTGGTCAAGCGGGACTACCTACAGCCACCGTATCACCGTGAGGAGCAGGGTGTACCGCTCTACATTATGTCGTCCGAGCTGGGCGAGAGAGACTTCATCGAGCAGGTCTGCCAGACACTTGTCGATCGAGTCTACCCGCACTTCTAGACACGAAATTCCCAATCAACGTAAGAGGAGACGGCCACACGTGTTGGTCGTCTCCTTTTGCATTTATAGACTCGTTGCAGACGCTTGCCACACTCTCTCCACGTGAGGAATCACAAATCTTCACGTGGATATTTTTTATTCTCCACGTAGGCGAGAAAGATTTCCTCCGAAGTTTCATTTGATTCCTCCGAAGTTTCATTTCTCGCCCACGTGGAGAATTTCTATTCTCTACGTGGATATCTCTAATTTTCCACGTGGATATTGCACGATAACGTGCAAGTAGCATTTCGATTAGCCAGTCTAGCCTTGGCGTTTGTAGCCACAAAGCCTGCCTAGGTAGCAACAATTCATCAGATTCAGATGCTAAGCACCGATCCTCGCTGAGGCTTTTTGTTTTTTGGAGTAGCGAGGGCTTGCTTCATTGGGAAATAAGGCGTAACTTTGTGGTACATATCTGATAATCCTAATCATTAAATCAAATGAAGACAAGTGAGATCATTGCCCAGCTAGAGGCAAAGCATCCAGGCGAGCCGGAGTTCATCCAGGCTGTCCGTGAGGTCCTCCTTTCTATCGAGGACATTTACAACCAGCATCCAGAGTTTGAGAAGAACAAGATCGTCGAGCGTCTCGTAGAGCCCGATCGTATCTTCACCTTCCGTATCCCCTGGGTGGACGACAAGGGTGAGGTCCAGATCAACCTCGGTTACCGCGTACAGTTCAACAATGCTATTGGCCCGTACAAGGGTGGTACACGCTTCCACCACACGGTGAACCTCTCTACCCTCAAGTTCCTCGGCTTCGAGCAGACCTTCAAGAACGCCCTCTCTACACTTCCTATGGGTGGTGGTAAGGGTGGCTCTGACTTCTCTCCAAAGGGTAAGAGCGAGCGCGAGATCATGCGCTTCTGCCAGGCTTATGTCACAGAGCTCTACAAGTATATTGGCCCGGACATGGATATCCCTGCAGGCGACGTAGGTGTCGGTGGTCGTGAGGTAGGCTTTATGTACGGTATGTACAAGAAGCTCACTCGTGAGTGCACAGGTACCTTCACAGGCAAGGGTCACGAGTTCGGTGGATCACGCCTCCGTCCAGAGTCAACGGGCTACGGTGCTATCTATATGGTCAATGATATCTGCAAGCAGCACAACATCGACTTCAAGGGCAAGACAGTTGCTATCTCAGGCTTCGGTAACGTCGCTTGGGGTGCTACCATGAAGGCTACTGAGCTAGGCGCTAAGGTTGTCTGCATCTCTGGTCCTGATGGTTACATCTACGATGAGAACGGTGTCAGCACACAGGAGAAGTTTGACTACATGTGCGAGCTCCGCAACAGTGGCAACGACGTCGTAGAGCCATATGCTAAGAAGTTTGGCGCACAGTTCTTCGCAGGCAAGAAGCCCTGGGAGCACAAGGTAGACATCGCTCTCCCCTGCGCTATCCAGAACGAGCTCAACGGTGACGATGCTAAGAAACTCGTCGAGAACGGTGTAACGATCGTTGCTGAGGTTTCTAACATGGGTTGTACAGCAGAGGCTGCTGAGTACTTCGTTGAGAAGCGCATCATCTTCGCTCCTGGTAAGGCTGTCAACTGTGGTGGTGTCTCTTGCTCTTGCCTAGAGATGTCACAGAACGCAGCTCACATCTACTGGTCTGAGGCTGAGGTAGACGAGCGTCTACATCAGATCATGAAGGACATCCACACTCAGTGCGTAGAGTACGGTAAGGAGCCTGACGGCTACATCAACTACGTCAAGGGTGCTAACATTGCCGGCTTCATGAAGGTCGCTAAGGCAATGGTTGGTCAGGGCGTCTGCTAAAACAGATATACAGCACAATAGCCTAGCTACACACATATGCGTGTCAGCTAGGCTATAGCTTAGACCTTATTTGTTTGCCTTTTATAAGGGAGGGTCGCTATTCACTCAGCGTGAGTAGCGACCCTCTCTCTATCTTGTGTCTACGCTCTTGAGACTGTTGACTTTTGCGATAGTCTCCTCTTATCACCAGCGGATCGGCTCGTAGCCGTATCGCTGTAGGTAAGCGTTGGCCTTGGAAAAGTGCCGACAGCCGAAGAAGCCCCGATGAGCCGACAGCGGACTAGGATGAGGCGCCTCGAGGATGAGGTGCTTCTGGCGGTCGATCAGAGCCCGCTTACAGCGCGCATAGTTGCCCCACAGCATGAAGACTAGATGCTCTCTCTGGCTACTCAAGAGTGAGATGACCTGATCGGTGAAGGTCTCCCACCCGCGTCCCTGATGCGAGCCAGCCTCGTGTGCCACGACCGTGAGCGTAGCGTTCAGAAGGAGGACACCCTGACTGCACCATGGCGTCAAATGCCCGCCGACGATTTGCGACGGATGCCCTAGATCGGAAGCAATCTCGGTCAGTATATTGCGCAAGCTGGGTGGCACCTCGACACCTTCTGGCACAGAAAAGGCTAGCCCCTCAGCCTGCCCCACACCATGGTAAGGATCTTGCCCGAGGATGACGACCCGCACATCTTCGAAGGGACAAAGGTCAAACGCTCGAAAGATCTGTCCCCCAGGGGGGTAGATCCTCTTCGTCTGGTACTCCGAGCGCACAAAAGAGGTTAAGGTCTCAAAGTAAAACTTCTCGAACTCCTCCTCCAGCACCCGATGCCAGCTAGGCTCTATACGTACATTCATACGATACGGCTCTTTAGTTTTATCTAAAAGCTAAGCGAGCCTCCTCCGAGCAACGATACTGGTGTCGCTACTAGAGAAGACTCGCATATAATGATTGGTAAGCTACGACTACTTGCCCCAGCGCTTGACGACAGCCTCCTGAAGCATCTCTCTAAACTTAGGATGTGCAATGCCGATAAGTGCCTCAGCACGCTCACGAGCCGTCTTACCACGCAGACGCGCTACGCCATACTCTGTGACGACATAGTCCACATCGTTGCGACCTGTGGTCACAGCAGCGCCCTCTGCTAGGATAGGCACGATACGACTGATCTCGCCACCCTTAGCGGTAGAGGCGAAGGCGAGGATACTGCGCCCGCCCTTGGAGCGTCTAGCACCACGCATGAAGTCCACCTGACCACCAGAGCCACTCAGCATATTGTAACCGATGCTCTCAGCATTGACCTGACCGAGCAGATCGATCTCTAGGCAAGAATTGATCGAGACCATGTTGTCGATGCTAGCCACGACAAAGGGGTCATTCGTATAGCTCACAGGATACATCTCAACCTCCTCATTGTGATCGAAGAAGTCATACAGCTCCTTCGTACCCATTGCAAAGGCTGTTACCACCTTGTTGGCATTGCGTGTCTTACACTTACCAGTGATGACCCCTTTACGCATCAGTTTCATGACTCCATCGGTGATCATCTCCGAGTGGATCCCTAGATCCTTGCGATCGGTGAGGTTGCTCAGGACAGCATCAGGGATGGCACCGATACCGAGCTGGAGCGTGTCGCCATCCTTGATCATCGAGGCACAGATCTCACCGATCTTACGCTCTATCTCACCAGGCACAGCGGGAGGCACTTCAGGTACAGCTGTACTCACCTCGATGATATGATCCAGCTTCGTCACATGGATCAGGTTGTCACCACCGATGAAGGGGAGCTGATCGTTGACCTCTGCGATCACGACACGAGCAGCCTCTGCAGCGGGCTTGGTGTAGTCGCACGAGAGACTGAAGGAGCAGTAGCCCTCCTCGTTGGGAGGAGTCACCTGGACAATAGCTACATCTACAGGATAGAAGCCATCGGCAAAGAGTCCTGGTACCTCATGAAAGTGGCAGGGGAAGAAGTCCACCAACCCGGCACGGCACGCCTTACGAGCATTGGCCTCGAGAAAGTTGATCTTAAGCTTAAAGTGCTGCGCTATCTCAGGGGTAAACTGATACCCAGCGCCATAATACAGGACGTGAAAGATATTACCTGTGGGTAGCTCAGCTACATGCTCCATCATACTCTTGAGGATTGTATCTGGAGCAGCAGCCGCATGACCTACGACAATGTTACACCCCTCTGTGAGCTCCTTCTTGAGAGCCTCTAGGGGGGTGGTCAGATGAGATTGATAATAGGACTTCCAGTCCTGATTCTTTTGCATAGTGTGTCTAGCTTATCTATTGTTTGAAATGATTCTATACTTAGCCCTCAGAGGCGTAGCCCCGCCCGTGCTGACCTTTGCACCAATCCGAGCGAGGAGCGCATCAAGCTTTGTCGGATACAAAGATACACATTATTAAGGAAGCGACTTACTTCACGTTTTTACGAGAGGGATCGTGTAAGGAGTAACTTGCAACAAGCTTTGTCGGTTGACCTATGGAGGTAGCCCTATAGGTTTGGAGTATTTGTTGTCTCGCTCTCCTTTAGGGCTTGTTGAGACGCTTGGGAACTTTAGGCAGACGTTGAGAACACTAGAATTCAGTCTCCATGGTCTCTCTTATTACCTTTGCACTATCTATTAAGTAGGCATCGACAAAGTAACAACAGGCGAAACTGGTTTTGCCACAAAACTTGAGTTATTCGTAAGCCAGCTCCAATATCTGTCGTACGATCTCGGGCGTCATATTCTGATGCTCTCCGAGTACAGTCCCACGCTCTGTGAAGCGACGTACCACTTCGTCAATCACCTCGTGGGGCACCTCCGCATCGCGTAGTGTGACCGAGAGACCGAGCTTGGCGAAGAACTGCTTCGTCGCTTCGATAGCTGCCGTGATAGCATGCTCTTCTCCTTGGCACGCTTGAGGTGTCAAGCCCCATATACGAGTAGCGTACTGAAGGAGCTTGTCCTGCTTGCCTAAATGGCGCATCACCTGTAGCGTGGCTGGCAGGATGATAGCGAGTGTATGTCCGTGCGTCAGTCCCGTCAAGGCGGTCACCTCATGACCTATATAGTGCGTACTCCAGTCTTGGTCCACACCCCAGGAGAGATAGCCGTTAAGGCCGATGGTAGCGCAGAGCATAAACTCACCCATCAGGTCAACATCCTTATGATTGAGCGTCAGCCCTGGAGCGATCTCAATGAGCGTATGTAGCACGCCCTCGGCCATACGATCCATCAGGAGCGGACTACGCATCGTCGTCATATACTGCTCCATAACATGAACGAAGGTATCTGCTATACCACACGCTACCTGATAAGGCGGTAGAGAGGTCGGTACACGAGGGTCTAGGATGGAGAATTGTGGATGCTTGCTTGAGAACGAGTACTTCTCCTGCGTCTCACGACAAGAGATGACACCACCGCTGTTCATCTCCGATCCCGTAGCGGGGATCGTGAGTACGACACCAAGAGGTAGATGCTCGCCCCTATGCTTGCCAGCACGGACTATATTCCAAGGATCCTGGTCACTGCACATCGCAGCGATGATTAGCTTGCTCGCATCTATGACTGAGCCACCGCCCACGGCTAGGACAAAGTCGCACTGCTCCTGACGTCCCAGCTGGACAGCCTTACGGATCGTCTCGACCGTAGGATTGGACTCGATGCCCCAGAACTCGGTCACCGAGCGTCCCTCCAGTGCTTGGCATACAGCATCGTAGACGCCATTGCGCCGTATGCTACCACCGCCCATCACGAGGAGGATGCGGTAGTGAGGATCAATGAGCCGAGAGAGCTCGGCTATGCGGCCTTCGCCGAAGACAATCCGCGTGGGATTGTAGTATGTAAAGGGTTGTATCATGCTTCTTGGTAGATTAAAGTGTGAATAAAGATAGGCTTCGTAGCCTTGCCAAGAGCAAAGATACGAGTTTAGTCCATTATCTTCAGGTAAAGCTGATCGATGATACCGTCCGCCACGCCAATCGTTGGCACGATCACCTGATCCGCATGTAGGGCAGTAACTACTCTAGTGAAAAGCTCACCCGCTGGGACGATCACATCGGAGCGGTCGGGCTTCAGATTAAAGCGGGTCATACGCTGCTCATCGGTCAGTGCCGCCAGCGTCTCATAGATCTCTTGCAGTGCCTCAGCAGAGATGAAGCGAGTATTAGGCTTAGCGAGGTCGGTCGTGCCGTTGAGCCGAGCAAGCCGGTTGATATTGCCACCCGTACCAACGATGGTCGCAGCTCCATACTCGCTATACAGCTCCGAGAGATACTGGTCGAAAGCCTGAAAGGTCGCATCTCGCACCACTCCGCTCAGCATGCGTACCGTACCTATATCGAAAGAGCGTGTAGCGACAGGCTCTCCGCCCACATAGAGGTTTAACTCTGTGCTACCTCCACCCACATCCATAAAGAGGTAGTTGCGATCTGTCGTGATGATGCGGTGTATCTTGCTTTGTGCCACAAGAGCAGCCTCCTCCTCACCAGAGATCACCTCTATCTCTATACCAGTCTTGCGTAGCACCTTATCCACGATCTCATCAGCATTGCTCGCCTCTCGCATCGCTGAGGTAGCGCAGGCTCGATAGTGAGCCACGTCGTAGATCTTCATCAGATGCTTGTAGACCTTCATAAGAGAGAGTATATCACGCTGCTTCCTCTTAGATATCTGCCCAGAGATGAAAGCATCTTCGCCCAGTCGGAGTGGCACACGCAGGAGCTGCACCTTACTGAGCGGTTGCTCGGAGAGGTCACTATTGACGCACTTGATCAGGAGCCGCACGGCATTCGAGCCGATGTCGATGGCGGCGAGGTTGAGCTTTCTCATATCTTCGTATCAGTGTCTATATCCTGCTGTAGGTAGTAAGCGTAGAGGTCGGTCTGCGAGCGGTACCATGGCGTCGGAGCATCCTCACGCCGAGGACGCCCATCGTGACTATTGACGTAGTGTCCCTGCGAGACATCTTGCAGTCCGCACGCCACTATGTGATGCAGGTCTCGCTGTATCTCCTTGTCATAGACTGGAGCAACCACCTCGATACGACGATCTAAGTTGCGCTGCATCCAGTCGGCCGAGCCGATGTAGTAGAGCGGATCGTCATTATTGCAAAAAATAAAGATGCGCGAGTGCTCTAGATAGCGATCTATAATGCCATAGACGCGAATGTTTTCGCTCACCCCCTTGACACCAGGTACCAACGAACAGTTACCACGCACCAAAAGGTCAACGTCCACACCCGCTTGAGAGGCTGCGTAGAGACGCTTGATGAGTGCAGGATCAACGATGTGATTCACCTTGACCATAATATAAGCAGGCTTGCCAGCTAGCTTGTTTTTGATCTCACGATTGATCAGAGCGGTAAAGCGACGACGCATATCATTTGGCGAAACCAGTAGCTCCTTAAAGTGGGTGTCTAGGTAAGGCTTCTCGATATACTTAAAGACATCTGCCACCTCCTTGACCACATTCTTATTGGCCGTCATCAGCATCACATCGGTGTAGACACGCGCCGTGCCCTCGTGCATATTGCCCGTACCGATGCAGGCTATATCTCCATGTCTGGTCGTAATATGAACCAGCTTGCTATGTATCTTCAGCGTCTCAGGACCAAAGAGTACATTGACACCCGCCTCGATCATCTCCTTAGCCCAGGCTATGTTGCTCTCCTCGTCAAAGCGTGCTAGCAACTCCACGACGACCGTCACTTTCTTGCCATTTTTAGCCGCAGCTATCAAGGCGTTGATTACATTCGAGTCCTTGGCAACACGGTAGAGCGTACACTTGATCTCTCGCACCTCTTCACTAATAGCAGCCTCACGGAGGAGTCGCAGGAAGCGATCGAAGCTGTGATAGGGGAAGTGTAGATGTCGATCTCTATGACGTACCTGATCGATCATACTCTCCGTAAAGTCAATGCTATCACCTAATATCGGTGGCTGTGGGGACTTGCAGAGATCATTGCGACCACACTTGGGGAAGTCCATCAAGTCTCTCGAATTGTGGTATCGTCCCCCAGCTACTTTGGCATCATTGCTGTCTAGACCAGCCTTGCGAAAGATCTTGTTGCGTAGTGTAACTGGCATCTCCTCATCATAAACCACACGGAGCATCTCTCCTTTGCGACGACGACGCAGGCCCTTGGAGACACGTTGCACTACGCCTGCATCAATCTCTTCGTCCCGAATGTCCATCTCAGCATCCTTGGTAAACTTGAAGGTGTAAGCCTCAAAAGAGTTGAACCGCAAGCCCGCAAAGATATACTTAAGATTGAAGCGGATCACGTCATCGAGAAACATAATGCAGACCCGTCCCTCTTCATCATCTGCGATACGGATGAATCGGCCGAACTTCTCTACTGGAGCCTTGATGATGCCAACGCTCTGACGCAGTGGCTTGCCACTCCCCTCCTGCAGCTCCTTCAGTTGCACTGCTAGGTAAATCGACTCCTCTATCTGATCTGCCGAAAAGTCCATCTTGCGCAGAGAGAGTGGATTGGTACTCGCACCCAGCTGCCTAATATAAAAGTCAAAGACCTGCTCCTCCTGTCGTGGCGTCAGCTCCCGCTCGTTGACCACTCGTATGCCCTCCTTAGCGAGATCATCTAAAGCCTGCTGAAAGTACTCCTCAAAAGTAGCCGCATACTCCTTATTAAGTTTGTAAATCTTGCGTAGCGTACGCTCCGCTTCCTTACGCTGCTGTAGCGACAGATCCTCGTCCTCTGCAATGCGACGTAGCGAAGCTACTCGCACACGAAAGAACTCGTCTAGATTGTTTGAGTAGATGCCCAGGAAGTTCAGTCGCTCCATCAGCGGTACATCCTCTCGGGCACTCTCTAGGAGGATGCGCCGATTGAAGTACATCCAGCTTATATCTCGATCTATGTAGGGAAATTTGTTCACTTTGCGTCTCGTTGTTTTGCCCATAAGTTACGATACAATTGTATTTGGGCAAATGTACCACTTGTATGTTGAGGATCTGTTAAGGGAGCTTGTATTCCCCCCTTCCACTCTAGTCTCGGCGGAAGATGTCTCGTGTGTAGACTCGCTCAGCGACATCGTCAAGATCAGGGTGATAGCGGTTGGTGATGATCGCTTGAGAGCGAGCCTTAAAGGTTGCTAAGTCATTCTCCACAAGGCTCCCGAAGAAGGTCGTATGCTGAGCCAACGTAGGCTCGTAGATGATTACCTTAGCCCCTTTTGCCTTGATACGCTTCATCACTCCTTGGATCGATGAGTGGCGGAAGTTGTCACTGTGGCTCTTCATCGTCAGGCGGTAAATGCCGATGACACACTCACGCTCTTGCGTGGGGTCGTACTGATTCTCCTCCATATAGCTGTAATAGCCCGCCATCTTGAGGACCTGATCAGCGATGAAGTCCTTGCGTGTACGATTGCTCGCCACGATGGCACCGATGATGTTTTGCGGCACAGCATCGTAGTTGGCGAGGAGCTGCTTCGTATCCTTAGGCAGACAGTAGCCTCCATAGCCAAAAGAGGGATTGTTGTAGTGATCACCAATGCGGGGATCTAGGCAAACGCCCTCGATGATGCTCTTGCTATCCAGCTCCTTGAGCTCAGCATAGGTGTCCAACTCGTTGAAGTAAGAGACCCGCAACGCTAGATAAGTGTTGGCAAAAAGCTTGACCGCCTCAGCCTCCGTCGTACCCATCAGCAGCACAGGCATGTCTTGGCGAATAGCCCCCTCACGTATCAGCTCTGCGAAGCACTCTGCACGCTCTCGCTGATGCTCACTCTGCTTGTCATAGCCCACGATAATGCGAGAAGGGTAAAGGTTGTCGTAGAGCGCCTTGCTCTCACGAAGGAACTCTGGCGCAAAGAGTATATCGTCGCATCCCGTCAGTTCACGCAGATGAGCCGTATAGCCCACAGGCACCGTCGACTTGATCACAATCGTCGCAGCGGGGTTGCAGGCTCGTACGGCAGTGACCACCGCCTCGACGGCAGAGGTGTTGAAGAAGTTCTGCACCGAGTCATAGTTGGTCGGCGTAGCCACCACGACGAAGTCCGCCCCTCGGTACGCCTCCTCGGCATCTAGCGTAGTGCGCAGCTGGAGCCGTCGTGTCGCCAAGTACTCCTCGAGGTAGTCGTCCTGTATCGGTGACTTACGCTGATTGATTAGGTCTACCCGCTCGGGCTGTATATCCACGCCCACGACCTCGTGGTGCTGCGCTAGGAGTACCGCCACCGAGAGTCCCACATAGCCCATACCTGCAACTGCTATCTTCATACGTTGAGAGGTTATATCTTAGTGTTTGGACAAAAATACAACAATTCGTGGATAGCGACTCATTACCCCTTCCCCAAAAGGACAACGTACATTCATCCACTAATGTAACTTTCCAAGGGTGGAAAGCGAGAGCGCCCTCGGAGGGGCTTGCCACCGCCCACCAATATGCTTGTCCGACAAGAGGAGACAACACAGTATATTCCACTGATAAACAAGTAGCTAGAGCGAGCTGTCGAGACACTCTTTGGAAGCAACGGCCGAGATATTTCGCGCTAGATATACGTTCGTTGGTCGATTTTTATTACCTTAGCGACCGAATACCATTTCCGAGTAGTTTCTAGCAATACATGATTTCGACCCAATACAATGCGATGATCACTGCCGTAGGTGCTTACCTACCAGAGGATCGACTGACTAATGCCGACCTAGAGCAGATGGTCGACACCACCGATGAGTGGATTATGACACGTGTAGGCATCAAGGAGCGCCGCATACTCAAGGACAAGAGCCTCGGTGCTTCCTACCTAGCTATCCAAGCTGTTCGCCAGATGTTGGAGCGTTGGAATATAGACCCACTTACCGTAGAGGGTGTCATACTAGCGACGAATACGGCCGACTATCACTTTCCATCTACCTCTTCGATCGTAGCCTTTGAGACTGGGTGTCGACACGCTTTTACGTTTGACATCAACTCGGCCTGCCCTAGCTGGCTCTACGCTCTAGAGACTGGTGCAAACTTCATTCGCTCAGGACAGTACAAGCGACTGATCGTAGTGGCTACGGAGAAGATGTCCGCAGCAATCGACTACACCGACCGCCAGACGAGTCCACTCTTTGGCGATGGTTCGGGATGCGTCTTATTGGAGCGTACGGAAGACACTTCGCTAGGCGTGCAGGATGCTCTCTTTAAGACCGACGGCAATGGGCGCTCGCACTTGATCATGAAGTCGGGCGGATCGGCTAGTCCCGCCACGGCGGAGACGGTCGCACGCCGTGAGCACTTCGTCTATCAGGAGGGGCAGCATGTCTTTAAGAATGCAGTCCTCGATATGGCTCGTGTGAGCCGTGAGGTGATGAAGCGCAACCATCTGACCAACGATGATGTCGCTTGGGTCGTACCTCACCAAGCTAATATGCGTATCATCCAGGCGGTATCAGAGTATACCGATGTGCCGATGGACAAGGTGATGGTGACCATTCAGAAGTATGGCAACATATCCTCTGCGACGATACCTATCTGCCTCTGGGAGTATGAGCCTAAGCTCAAGAAGGGCGACAAGCTCATCCTAAGCTCCTTTGGTGCAGGGTACACGTGGGGAGCAGTATATCTAGTTTGGGGCTATGACGGAGCTACAGCACCTCGCCGGTAAGTCTCTGACAGAGGGCTACAAGAGCGGCTTCGTGAGCATCGTCGGCAACCCCAATGTAGGTAAGTCGACGCTGATGAACTACCTAGTCGGAGAGCGCATTTCGATCATCACGAGCAAGGCGCAGACGACGCGGCACCGCATCCTAGGCATCGTCAATAGCGACCATATGCAGGTGGTCTACAGTGATACGCCTGGTGTGCTACAGCCTAGCTACAAGCTACAGGAGCGTATGCGTGCCTACTCGGAGCAAGCTCTAGAGGATGCCGACCTGCTACTCTACGTGACCGACACGATGGAGGAGCGAGACAAGCACCACGACTTTGTGGAGCGTGTACAGCGACTCTCCTGCCCGATCATTGTTGTCATTAATAAGGTAGACCTGACAGACCAGAAGCATCTGGAGGAGCTGGTCGATTACTGGCACAGCATCATTCCGCAGGCGGAGATTATCCCCGTGTCGGCACTGAGGCAGTTTAACTTAGCCCCGCTCAAAAAGCGCATCGAGGAGCTACTCCCCGTGTCGCCACCTTACTTCGAGCAGGACGCTCTGACCGATCGTCCAGCACGCTTTTTCGTCTCGGAAATTATCCGCGAGAAGGCGCTTCAGTACTATCACCAAGAGGTGCCGTACGCTGTGGAGGTAGTCGTGGAGGAGTTTGTAGAGAGTCCCGACCGAATCGATATGCGCTGCGTGATCCTCGTAGAGCGTGAGTCGCAAAAGGGAATCATCATCGGTCATAAAGGCTCTGCCATCAAGCGTCTAGGCATCTCGGCACGAAAGGATCTAGAGCGGTTCTTTGACAAGCATATCCACCTGACACTATTGGTTCGTGTGGATAAAGATTGGCGTCAGAGCGATCAAGCATTGACACAGTTCGGCTATGACATATAGCCGATGAGCAGCTTTTTGACGCACCTATTTATATACTAAGCAGACTGACATAGTCTATAAGAGATATCAAGCTATGAGTAATCTAGTAGCCATCGTAGGGCGCCCCAACGTGGGCAAGAGTACCCTCTTCAACCGTCTGACCCGCTCCCGCCAAGCGATCGTCACAGAGGAGGCGGGTACGACACGTGACCGACAATATGGTCACGTCACTTGGTGCGAGCGTACCTTTTCGATTGTAGACACTGGTGGATGGGTCTTGCGCAGTGATGATGTATTTGAGGAGGAGATCAATAAGCAGGTGCGCATAGCAGTCGAAGAGGCTGACCTGATCCTCTTTGTCGTGGACATACTCAACGGCGTGACCGACCTAGACGACGAAATAGCTCTGATGCTCCGACAGACGAACAAGCCTGTCATTTTGGTGGCCAACAAGGCGGACAACTTCACCCAGCACAACGACGCTGCGGAGTTTTACTCCCTAGGTCTTGGCGACCCCTACCCTATCTCTGCCATCAACGGCTCCTCAACGGGCGATCTCCTAGATCATATCTTAGAGCTACTCCCTAAGGAGGGCAATCATGAGCCTCTCCTCGAGCTACCTCGCTTTGCCATCGTGGGCAGACCAAATGCTGGTAAGTCTTCGCTTCTTAACGCGCTCATCGGTGAGGAGCGCAACATCGTCACCGACCGCTCTGGTACGACTCGTGACAGCATCTTTGCGGAGTACGACAAGTTTAACCAGCACTTCTACCTCGTCGATACAGCGGGCATACGCAAGAAGGGCAAGGTCAACGAAGACCTCGAGTATTACTCGGTGATCCGTGCTATCCGTGCTATCGAGAATGCCGATGTCTGCATCATGCTGATCGATGCTACGAGAGGTATAGAGGCTCAAGACGCCAACATCTTTCGTGTGATCCAGCGCAACAACAAGGGGCTTGTCGTCTGCGTCAATAAGTGGGACCTCGTCGAGGACAAGAGTATGCCAGTGCAGCGCACTATGGAGGAGGCGATCCGTGCGCGGTTTGCCCCCTTTACCGACTTCCCTATTATTTTCATCTCAGCACTCAACAAGCAGCGCATCCTAAAGGTGATCGAGACGGCACAGCATGTCTACGATATGCGCTCGACACGTATCCCGACGCACCAGCTCAACCAAGTGCTACTGCCACTGATCGAAAAGACTCCTCCCCCCTCTATCAAAGGTAAGTACATCAAGATCAAATTCGTACAGCAACTCCCCACAGCGGTGCCGACCTTCGCTTTTTATGCCAACCTACCTCAATGGGTACGTGAGCCGTACAAGCGCTTTCTCGAAAACCAAATCCGCAAAAACTGGGACTTCTGCGGTACTCCGATCAACATCTTCCTCAGAGAGAAGTAGCCCTCCTCTTCACCATCTACCATAAATAATATGGAGCAAGCAATAACTGCGTCAGATCATATTAAAAGGTATCTCATCATCCCCTCTGGAGGGTCGGGTGTTCGTATGGGAGCTGATCTGCCCAAGCAATACATCAAGCTGGGAGGCAAAACAATCCTTCAGCACACCATAGAGGCGCTAGCAAAGCATGTGGACTACATCGTCCTCGGCATATCGTATGAATACCGCATCATCGTCGAGGATATGCTCCAAACGATGGGTCTTGCGGATCGTGTCCATCTGACTGTCGCTGGCAGAAAACGCTTCGATACCGTCCAAAGAGCTCTGCGTGTCGTTCCTGACGGAGTACTCGTTGGGATACACGATGCGGTACGACCTTTTGTCTCTGGAGCGGTCGTGGACAAATGCTACGAAGAGGCTCAACGAGTGGGAGCCGCTGTGCCTGTACTACAGCTCACGGAGAGCTTGCGCTATCTACCCGAAGAGGATGCAGAGCAGCAACCTTCGCAAGCAACAAACCGTAGTCACTACCGCTTGGTGCGTACGCCTCAGGTCTTTTGGTCCGAGCGTATCAAGGAGGCTTACCAGCAACCCTTTCAGGAGAGCTTCACCGATGACTGCTCCGTCTATGACCAGCTCTACAGCGATCTTGCCTTAGTACCTGACAATACGGAGAATATCAAGATCACCACTCCTGACCAGCTTTACTGGGGCGAGCATCTCCTGACCACATCTCGTCAAGAGCGTCTACGCCTCACCGAGAGACTGCTCTCGAGTAGATAGGCTGTCCCTCTCTGTCCATACTGCTATGAGCTTCTTGACCACACCCCTAGCAGATCTCCCTGGACTGGGAACCAAGCGGGCGCAGCTAATAGCCGAAGAGCTGGATCTACACACCTATCGGGATCTGCTCTACTACATCCCCTACCGCTACGCCGATCGTCGGGTCATCTACCCTATAGGCTCGCTTATGCCCTCTATGTCGGAGGTACAAGTCGAGGGGATTTTACAGCCCTTTAGCGCACCCTCGCTGGGACGCAAGAGCAGCCTGTCGGCACGCCTTATGGACGACACAGGAGAGTTGCTATTGGTTTGGTTCAAAGGGTACAACTACATACAGCGCTCACTCACCCCTGGCTGCAAATATATCGTCTACGGCAAGCTACAGCTTTTCAACAATCAACTGCAGATCACACACCCAGAGATCAAACCCGCAGACAAGCCAAACCCATCCGTCGGCGGGTACCAACCGATCTACCGAACTACTGAGCGGCTCAAGCGTGCCCGCATCGACTCCGCTTTCTTAGGACGCTACATCGACCAACTCCTCCAGAGTCCTTACTTCTCCATCCCCGAGACGCTCTCCGAGCCTCTCATAGCGCACCGTCATCTAGCACCTCTCCAGACTGCTATCAGGTGGATTCATCACCCGCAGAGTGTCGAGCAGGCTCAGGTTGCTAAGTTTAGACTGAAGTACGACGAACTCTTTTACCTCAACCTCTATCTGCGTCGCCTAGCCGTCATGCAGCGCATGCGCTACGAAGGCTACCGACTAGATCAGGTGGGCAAGCTCTTCAACGGCCTATACCACGCACTACCTTACGACCTCACTGGAGCGCAAAAGCGGGTCCTCCGTGAGATACGTCAGGACACACTCTCGGGTACACAGATGAACCGCCTCATACAGGGTGATGTGGGCAGTGGCAAAACCCTCGTTGCACTCTTTGCCATGCTCCTAGCCGTAGACAACGGCTACCAAGCCTGCATGCTCGCCCCGACGGAGATCCTAGCACAGCAACACTACGAGACCATCTCCGAGTTCGTCGAGGGGCTGAATGTCTCCATAGCACTCCTCACGGGGAGTAGCAAGACAAGAGAGCGACGTGAGACCTTGTCGGCACTAGCCGATGGCTCTCTCTCCATCTTGATCGGCACGCACGCTATATTAGAGGAGCGGGTTGCCTTTCGCAAGCTCGGTATGGCCGTCATCGATGAGCAGCACCGCTTTGGCGTAGCCCAGCGCTCCAAGCTCTGGGGCAAGAATGTGCTGACACTCCCCCACATACTCGTCATGAGTGCCACCCCGATACCCCGCACCCTAGCCATGACCATGTATGGCGACCTCGAGGTCTCGGTCATAGACGAGATGCCCCCCGGACGCAAACCGATCACGACCGTCCAGATAGCAGAAAAGAAGAAAGAAACACTCTACAGCCTCATCAACGAAACGATCAATCGTGGACAGCAAATCTATGTCGTTTTCCCTATGATCGAAGGAACGGAGGAGTCTGACTTTGCCAATCTAGAGGTAGGCTACAAGGAGTACGTAGAGCGCTTTGGCGAGCAGCGAGTCGTCTACGTTCACGGACGTCTCAGCGCCGAGGACAAGGCGGAGCAGATGGAGCGGTTTGCCTCGGGAGAGGTACCGATACTCCTAGCCACGACGGTCATCGAGGTGGGTGTCAACGTGCCAAACGCTACGGTCATGGTGATCAACGATGCGCAGCGCTTCGGACTGGCACAGCTACACCAGCTACGGGGACGTGTGGGACGTGGTGGCGACAAGAGCTACTGCATCCTCGTCACGCCCGACGACCTGCAGGGCGATGCCAAGCAACGCATCGACACGATGGTCGCCACGCAGGATGGATTTAAGATAGCCGAGGAGGATATGCGCCTACGAGGCTTCGGACAGATGGAGGGGACACGACAGAGCGGTACTCTAGCGGGCATCCGCATAGCTGACCCCGTGGCAGACTACAATCTCCTCGCTCTCACACGACTAGATGTCAACTACCTCCTCGACTACAGCCCACTCCTCGACAAGCCCGACACAGAGCTCTACCGCATCAACCTCGAGCGCATCCACCCCAACGCCCACCACTGGGGACAAATCAGCTAATCCCCCGTCCCGCTCCCCTTCAAGGTCCTTTTCCTGCTTCCCCTCAAGGTGCTTAGGATGCCAATCGAGAGCAAAGCCTAATTAATCGACTCTGCAAAGGTAATATAGGAGACTACAAAGCGTGAACTCTGATGCGCTGAGCGTCTCTCTGTAGTCTCCAAACGTCTCAACAGAGCGTAAAGGAGCGCGACACGACAAACGAGTCCTGTCAATCTTCTATATTATGCGCACCATCGCTGATGCGAGTCCGAGCTTGCTACTACTCAGTAGCTCGTCCTAGTAACGTGTCTACATCCTTCTGGATATCGCGCAAGGCAGCCCACAGACGCTCTGGAACAATAGATATGTCCCAATTCTTATCGGTGGCATCACCTAGATGGCCTCCCATCATGCAGCAGGCCTCCTCCTCTTGCTCAGCGGTGAAGAGATGGAGCTCGCCAGCAACTGATCCTCTTCGATCGGGCAGCCCGTCCACCAGCCTACGCGCTTGCTCGTTATCAAGAGCAGTCCCGTCGAAGCGGACGACACGTAGGTTAGGACAATCCACAATCCAAATAGACCCCAACTTACTGTCTCTAGCATCCACCTCCTCCAAGGCTTCACAGCCACAGATGTCCAACTCTTCCAAAGTTTTGCTCGGACAGTGCAGGCTCTTTAGCTGCTTACAGCTTTGCACCATGAGTCTACTGAGTGGGCTCTCAGGGAGCTTTAGCATCGCCAGCTCCTTGTTGCCACTGCAGAGTAACTCCCTTAGATCAGAGCAAGCTGTCAGATCCAAGCTAGTCAGCTGAGTGTCCATACAGTTAATCTCTTTTAGATTAACACAGTGCGACAGGTCTAGGCTGGTCAATTGGTTGTTATGACAATCTAGCTGTGTCAAGGCAGCATTCTTAGAGAGGTCCAAGCTCGTTAGCTTATTACCATGGCAATATAGCTTTTCAGGTTGACAGAGTGCGAGACATCCAGGCTTACGATACTATTGTCGCCATACGTGCCACAATTGAAGCTTGTCAGCTCCCCACGGATGACCACCTCCGAGGAGGTCAACGTGTAGTGATAATACACACCACCCGTCTTGGGAGACTCAGCAACGCCCTCAACGGTGACCTCCCCTACGGTCCTCAGTCCGAGGCAAAGTTTTCCTGAGCCTGTTGCATTATCCACGCTCAGCCGTATGATAGATTGCTCTGCTGCTTGAGAAGAGAGATTAGCGTCTTTAATATTCATCTGTTTATTCCTCTATTATGGTTTGTGCTTGTCTATAGCTTACGCCAGTGATCGATCATGGCGGTTAGGAACTTCTTGCGCTGAGGATCTGCAATACTTGCAAAGGGTGCAGCACCGATGTCCTTTAGAGCTTTTGCAAACTGCTCATCAATCTTTTTTTCCCGGCTCTTATCTCCTTTTATAGGAGGCGTTGGTTTGACATGGTTAATGAGCATCTTATACTCACCCTCGGTCAGCAGGAGTGAGAAGTTGCCACCTTCCAGCTTGCCCATCCACCATAGGTAAGCATCTAGTATGTCAAACTGTTGTAGACCACAGAATAGAGCTGTAGATCCCTTGCCAAAGATCACCTCTCTCAGCTCATTGAGTGCTGAGATATACTCTCCGATGCTTCCGTATTCTAGCACCTGTTTTTGTTGGGGCTTTAGTCCCATAGCGCTCATCACCTTACGATATGACTCCCTAGCTAGTCTGTCATATATCGGGAAGCCGAGCGGGTATCTCTTCGTATCCATCAGCATGCAGTAGTAGGCATACTTGCTAATGAGGGACTTGAGGGTGGCCCCTGGCGTCCCAATCTTCTGAATCCCATACGATGCCTCAAAGATATTCTTACCTATGGTCGTTGGCTTACCTAGGTTTTGCAAAACGATGTCATAAAAGTAGTCATTGGGCAACTTTCCACTCTTACCAGCGAACTGCGTGGTCTCATGAATAATCCTCTCCGCCAGCTGCTCCAGCGAGAAGTAACTATAGGCGGCATTCGTAGAGTAGTAAGAGTTGAGGACTACAAGACGCAGGAGTATATGCTCCTGAACATGACTATGACCCGGTCCCTGACCTTGATCTAGCCCCTGACCCTGTCCTTGAACTCCTTTTCCACTGAAGAGTCTCGATATGATCGCCCGCTGATTATTGTACGGGAGACCTTTCGTATCGATCTTTCCTTTATTCGCTGTGATAGTCTGCGCTAGGAGCGTCATGACCTCTCTAATCTCTGAAGCAGTTATTGCCATTTCGATTCTGTATTAAAGATGAATGTAATAGTGTCGTGTGGAGCGGCTAGCTTATGGGCATATCACTCTTCTTTGGGTGGGGTAGCCTCATGAGACACGCCCCCTAGTACGTGGACGGTCTCATGTGAGTCTCCTTTGCTTAACCATAAGAGTTTGCTGTTGCGTCTGAAGCCCTAGAGCCTCTCGGCGTCTGGAGGATCTTGTCCGCCTTCTCCTTGTTCTCCAAGAGGTGGTCGACCAACTTCGATCCTAAGGTCTGGGTGTTCCAAGACTCATCATAAGGGAAGCCCATCTTATCTGAGATTATGCGGAGTTCCTCTTTGACATTCCCGTGCCCACACTCCTTGTAGATCTCGATCTGTTGGGTAGGTAGCCTTTTAACTACGAGATCTCCGAAGTGAGCCTCCTTGCCATCGCCAAACTCCTTAACGAGCCTGCGACCGAGGTCTCGCATATTCCACTTCTCATCTACGGGGAAGTCCTTCTCTTTTGCAATACCGCGCATAGTCTGGTAGAGGTTACTAGGTACGCACAAGACATCTACATGTCCATTGTCGGCGATCTCGATGATATACTCGCCTGCGATTACTGATTTTCTAGCCATTTGGTTTTAGTGTTATTAAGATGAATATTCATTGTTGATTAATCGGTAAGTCTTACTCCTATTATTATATATAGGAAAAAAGCACCGCTTATATAAGTCTCTCGGCACACGCTCCGCCTGCACTGATGCCCTCCTCGTATGAGGATACGACAAAGGGAGACTATTGCAAAAGTCAACAGTCTCCCAATCTTGCAAGCAAGATTGTCTAGACTTTGCAGAAAGGATGAAGCGCAAGACGCCGAGGGTGAGGTCTGAAGGGAACATACCTCCGTATGTGACCGAAGCCGAATCCCGAAAGCAACACAGCGATTCGCCTTTATGCAACAGTCCCAAAGGGGCTGGTGCGGAGCGAAGCTCGGCACAAGCGCATAGGGTGCGACCATCGGGGCGGACGCTTGTTGCGTCAGCCTGCGAGTCGTCTGATAAGAATGATGAACCGCCCCTGTACAGCCGCCTAGAAGGCGCCCTGCGCGTTTTCGGGGGGGGATGGCAAAACGCTCGCCGTCAGCGAGATGCGACGGCAGAGAGGCTCTGAAATGGCTCTACATCCATGTATAGACGTAGGGTGGAGAGGGTTGATTTCACCACAATGATATGTAGTGAAGCAGTCTCTCTGAGACCTAGCGGTACTATAGTGATAAATAGTACCAGCTCTTTCGATACTATACGCAGTCAGAGCCATGTGGGCTGTCACTGTTTGTTACTTTTCTGTTGAGAGGGGGGCCTCTCGTAGGTAATGTTCTGCACAAAGATAAAACTTTATTTCAAGTCGTGCAAGAGAGGAGAGATTAGATGTTAGAGATTAGAAATTAGAGGTTAGAAGTTAGAGCGAGACGTGTAGCCCGTATAGTGATGCACAGATAGTGTCTAGCGAGAGGATGTCCGTTGCCGAACCATCCAACGTGTAACGGGTGTAGGGACGCACGATCTGTGCGTCCGTTGTGTCAAAGCGAGATTGCGTCAAGTTTTGTATTCGTCCTGGCTGGTTCGAGAACGGACGCACGAGCCGTGCGTCCCTACAACCGTTACACGTCTCACGAGGAAATCGGAAAGCTCCAGGGAGGAAACGGAATTTCCCCACGGAGGACCGAAATAAAAGTTCGGAAGAATGAAATGAAACTTCGGAAGAATGAAATCGAAGTTCCGAAGAATTTTTGCCTCCGTGGAGAGTCTCGCTTTCTTCCGTGGAGACTGTTGACTTTTGCAAGAGTCTCCCGTGGACAATTCTGATTTTCCTCGAGCTGTGGGGAGTTGATTTGCGGACAGGGTATAGGTACTTTCAGGCTATGGCAAACAAAATGAGCGTGCTGACTGTACTTAGTCAACACGCTCACGGTTGGGGTGTAGTGTGAGGGGCGATGGGCCACTACACTATTCCTTATAACGAGTGCTTACTCAAAGGGGAAGGTCTTGATGAGCTCCTCTGCCTTGTTCATCTGCTCGTACATGACGACGTCATCCTCGACGCGAGGACATACCTTGCGGAAACTAGCGAGGAAGCCCTCGAGACGCTCCGAGGTCTTCATAGGACGACGGAATTCGATCGCCTGAGCTGCATTGAGTAGCTCGATCCCGAAGAGACGATAGAGGTTCGCGATGAGTGGCATAAGCTTGGTTGCCGCGTTGGCACCCATAGAGACGTGATCCTCCTGCCCATTGCTGGAGACGATGCTATCGCTAGCTGCTGAGTGGCAGTACATCTTATTTTGGCTGACCATAGCGGCAGCAGCATACTGCGGGATCATGAAGCCACTGTTGAGTCCAGGGTTGGCAACGAGGAACTCAGGCAGGTCGCGTAGACCAAGGATGAGCTGAGCGACACGACGCTCTGAGATATTGCCTAGCTCAGCGAGTGCTATAGCGAGGAAGTCGTAGACGATCGCTAGAGGCTGGCCATGGAAGTTACCACCTGATACGACCATATCGTCATCGGGGAAGACGGTGGGATTGTCCGTAACAGAGTTGATCTCAGTCTCTACTACACTGCGCACGTAAGCGATAGCGTCACGCGAAGCTCCGTGAACCTGTGGCACACAGCGGAAGCTGTATGGGTCCTGTACCTGGGGCTTGGGCTTAGCAATCATCTCGCTGCCCTTGAGTAGCTCACGCATATGGGCTGCGACCTGTATCTGTCCCTGGTGTGGACGTATCTGATGCAGACGATCATCGTAGGGAGCGTCTAGTCCAGCGAACGCCTCTAGTGAGAGTGCTGCGCACCAGTCAGCGGCTAGCTTGAGGCGCTCTGCCTGTATGAGGGCATAGACACCATGTGAACTCATAAACTGAGTACCATTGAGCAGGGCTAGACCCTCTTTGCTCTTGAGCTTGATGGGCTCCCAGCCAAACTTAGCGAGGACCTCGCAGGAGGGAAGCTTTTCACCCTTGTAGCGTACCTCGCCGTAACCGATGAGCGGTAGGAAGAGGTTAGCTAGAGGAGCTAAGTCACCTGAAGCACCTAGCGAACCGCGGTCATAGACGATGGGTAGGACATCCGCATTGAGCATATCAACGATGCGCTGTACGGTCTCTACCTGTACACCACTATTGCCGATCTGCAGGGCATGAGCCTTTAGAAGGAGCATAAGGCGAACGATGGGCTCTGCGACCTCGTCACCACAGCTACAAGCGTGGCTCTTGACAATGTTTTCCTGAAGCTTGGTGAGCTGATCAGGAGAGATGGTGCGGTTGCAGAGTGAGCCAAAGCCCGTGGTAACACCGTAGATAGGCTTGTCGACCTCCTCGACCTTGCGGTCTAGGTAGTTACGACAATGCTCGATACGCTTGACAGCCTCTGGTGAGAGGGTTAGCTCGAAGTGGTTTTCTAGATACTCTCGGCATAGCTCGATGGTGAGCTGCTCGCTACCGATGGCGAATGATTTGCGTGCTGACATGTTTCTTTATTTGCAAGCTTCCTTAGTATACTCTATGACCTTCGCCTCACGCTCGATCACCTCACGCTCGAGACGATCAGCCTCTGCGGTCATATCTGCGACGAACTGCTCGTCCTTGATGGAGGTTAGGTTGATGCGAACGTTAAAGAGTGCACCGATGATCGCATTGCGTGCTGACATCATAGCGACACAGCCATCGGTGACGGCGTTTTGGTTACCATTGGAGACAACCTCCTCGATATCGCTGAGCAGGCTGTAGACACGGCGAGCCACCTCCATAGGTACGTTGGCGGCAATCTTGGTGGCCTCCTGGATCTGCGCAGAGCGTGCAGCCTTCTGCTCGTCAGTCTCTTTGGGCATTTGGAAAGCTGCAAAGACAACGTTGTAAGCCTCGCTATCACGATCTACATCGAGGATCAACTGCTGACGAATCTCCTGCACACGCTCGACGAGTTGCTTCATCTGCTCCTCGACCTCGGCATACTTCTTCTTGCCAATGGTGAGTCCTGCGACCATCTCCGTGAGAGCGGCTGCGATGGAACCACTGAGTGCTGAGATGCTACCACCTCCAGGTACAGGATCCTTGCCTGCGGTGACGTCAAGAAGTCCCTTGACAGTCAAATCTGTTAGACTATTATTCATAGGATGATTGGGATTGTTTGTTAGTTAATTAGCTGGGGTGCGACTAACCTTGCTAGAACGCTAGACGCTGGGGGCGGGTGTCACGAGTTTGTTTTCGTAAACGGTACCCGCCTTAATGGTTGCTCGTACGAGGTTGACACCAAAGTGATAGGAGAGGAACTTGTACGAGGGGAAGCGTAGGAGCGCTAGGTCACCCGCCTTGCCTACCTCGATGCTACCTATCTGATCAGCACGACCGATGGCAGCAGCGCCATTGAGCGTGAGTGCGGTGACAGCCTCCTCGACGGTCATACCCATATAAATAGTTGCTAGAGCAAACATGAGCGGGATGGAAGAGCTGAAGCAACTTCCTGGGTTAAGGTCGGAAGCAACGGCTACAGCACAACCTGCATCGATCATACGACGTGCTGGCGCGTACTCTTCGCCTAGGCTGAAGGCAGTACAGGGAAGGCAGGTAGCCACCGTGTCGCTCTGAGCCAATGCTTGGATACCCTTGTCGGAGATCTGTAATAGGTGATCTGCAGAGAGACATCCTAGCTCGGCTGCTAGCTCAGCACCGCCGAAAGAGACGATCTCGTCGGCATGCATCTTAACCTTGAGTCCCAGCTCCTTAGCACGAGTCAAGAGGATGCGTGTCTGCTCATGGTCGAAGACTCCTTGCTCAGTAAAGATGTCGCAACACTCTGCCAAGCCTCGCTCTACGACTACTGGCATAACAGTGTCACAGAGGTAGTGGATGAAGTCTGTGGAGCGTCCCTTGTACTCGGGCGGGGTGTCGTGCGCCCCCATAAAGGTGGGGTAAAGGTCTATCGGGTGCTGCTCCTGTAGCGTCCGAATGACCTCAAGCTGCTTGATCTCCGTGTCAAGCTCCATACCGTAGCCACTCTTAGCCTCGACGGTGGTGACACCCATAGATAGCATCGCATCTAGATGTGCAGAGGCTCGCTGGGTAAGTTCCTCAGCCGTTGCGCTACGGGTCGCCTTCATCGTGTTGGCTATACCCCCTCCACGCTCCATGATGCTCATATAGCTGTCGCCAGCTAGTCGCCACTGAAACTCGTCCTCACGATACCCCCCGAATATGAGGTGGGTGTGACTATCGACGAAGCCTGGCAGGACGCACCCGCCCTGAGCGTCATAAGCGACGCAGTCGGTGTGGTCTACTTGCTCAGCTTCTTGCATAGTCCCGACGAAGGCTATCTTACCTTGTCGTACGATGATGGCGGCTGGTCCCTCGATGACTCCGATCTGGCGCATCGCTTCAGCACCATGCTGTGCGGTAGAGCCCGGACGGGTCACGATCTGACCGATATTGTATAGGTAGAGATTGGACATTGGTTTTCAGTGGCTAGTTTTTAGTGGTTAGTGGTTAGAGAGTAGAGTTTCTAGGCTTTCTAGAAGCACTAGTGCCCCTAGTGATACTAGTTGTACTAGGGAGACTAGCTATCCTAGAGACTCTACTCTCTAGTTGGTAAAACGTTCTCTTTGTACTATTCCATCATGCGGAGCTCGAGGATCTGAGTCTCGCAGAAGTTCTCTATGCCGAGGTAGTACTCAGCGCAGTCGATGAGTGCCTTCATAGGTACGAGGCCGATGACCTCAGCACCAACGATCTCGACACCATAGCGACGAGCCTCCATACGTACCATCTCGTGAGCACGATAGACGGCTGTCTTGGTGTAGTCGGTGAGGTTCATAGAGACCTGCGTGATGTGCCTATCGGTCAGCTCTACGCCCATAGCCTTGCAGAAGCGTAGACCGCCACCGATGTGACGTACCTTCTTAGCAATCGCATCAGCGATAGAGAGATCAGAGGTGTTGAGGTTGACATTGTAAGCGACGAGTGGCATACGAGCACCGACAGCTACGACACCTGCTGTGGGATGAATGTCAGCTGGACCGAAGTCTGGGTGCCACTCATCCTCGTGAATCTTCTCAGCCATACCCTCGAACTGTCCCTTGCGGATCTTAGCGAGGTTCTCACGATGAGGAGCTGAGGCACTCTTCTCATAGAGGAAGACAGGTACACCGATGCGCTCGCCGATCTCCTTACCGACCTCCTTAGAGAGCTCGATAGCCTCCTCCATCTCCATATTGCGAATGGGGATAAAGGGGATAACGTCGACAGCGCCCATACGTGGGTGCTGTCCCTCGTGCTTGGTCATATCGATCACCTTGACAGCGATCTCGACAGCCTCGAGGACAGACTTGCGAACAGCCTCAGGCTCGCCCATGACGGTCACCACGCAGCGGTTGTGATCCTCGTCATTGCTGTAGTCTAGGAGCTTAACCCCCTTAGTCTCTCTAAAGGGCTGTACAATCTGCTCAATCTTTGCTTTGTCACGTCCCTCGCTAAAATTGGGGACACACTCTACGATCTTTGTCTGGATAGCCATTGTATTATCTATTTATAGTGTTGTGTTTTGATATCTAGGTAAGCCTTTTCGACAGGTCTCCTCAAACATTCCGCTAAGTTACTGATTATTTGAAGTACTGTCAAGCTTTTCAAGAGGGGAATAGTACTAAAAGTGTGCGTCAACTCTTGTAGTAAGTACGCTTGATACGCGGTGAGAGCTTGGAGATGACTTCGTATGGTATGGTGCCGATACGCTCTGCGAGGTCACTCACCTGCAAGCCTGGCACGCCGAAGATGATCACTTCGTCACCCTCTGCGACCTTTCCTTGGAGTGCCGTGAGGTCGACCATACAGGTGTCCATACAGACGTTGCCCACGATCGGACAGAGCGTGTCATGGATCATAACGCACCCCACGCCACAGCTGAAGCGTCTGTCATAACCATCAGCATAACCAATCGGTATGATACCGATCTGCCCGCCAGAGGCGACCTGTCCACGTCGTCCGTAGCCGATAGTCTCTCCGTCAGGGATCGTCTTGATCTGTAGGAGCGTGGTGCGTAGCTTAGCGACAGGCTCGAGGGTGAGACTGCCCGTAGCACTAATGCCATATAGTCCTACTCCTAGACGTACCATATCGTAGTGATGATGGTTGTATCGCTCGATGCCTGCTGTGTTTTGGACATGACGCAGAGGACGATAAGAGAGCTGACTCGTCAGGTAGTCGGCACCCTCGTCATAGAGGGCAAACTGCTGCTCCGTGAAGTCGCTCATCGTCGGCTCATCGGCAGCCGCTAAGTGTGTAAAGATGCTCTGCACCCGTATCAGTGGCTCCACCTCGTGTAGCGTCTGAGCCAGATGCTCTAGGGTCGATCTGTCTGGTGTGAAACCAGTACGGTGCATGCCTGTGTCTAGCTCGATATGAACGGGATAGTGGCTCAATCCCTGACGCTCCACATGACGAGCAAACTCACGAAGTATGCGCTCATTGTAGATCTCAGGCTCTAGGCGACTCTGCGTCATCACCTCAAAGGCCTCGGCCTCGGGGTTCATCACGATAATTGGTAGGAGTATCCCTTTGCTACGAAGCTCCTTGCCTTCGTCAGCTAGAGCCACCGCCAGAGCTGCTAGATCTTGTTGCTCCAAGGCTTTTGCCAGCTCATAAGCTCCGATACCATAGCCCTGAGCCTTGGCCATTACGATGATACGTGTCTCCGCTGGTAGTAGCGCTTTGTAGCTCTTCAAGTTGCTCTCTAGAGCTTCGAGATCAATCTCTAGAATCGTCTCGTGCACCTGCTTAGCCAGGTGCTGTACGATGCGCTCGAACTGAAACTGTCTGGCACCCTTGACCAGGATCTCCGCCTGACTGATGGTGCCAAGCAGTTCATCGGCAAGGAGCTGATCGGTCGTCTCGTAGAAGGCGGTCTCCCCTCCCCCACTCCTCTGGAAGTAGTCCTGATAGTTGCACAGCTCGCGTCCTACACCGATAAAGAGCGTGTGGGGATACTGCGCGATCATCTCCCCCACCTGCTTGTAAAGGTCTCGTGGTAGCTGAGCACTCTGTAGGATATCAGAGAGGATGATGACCGCCTGCTGATGCGAAGTGGCGGTGCGCTGCTTCTGAAAGTCTAGCGCGATACGTAGCGAATTGATGTCGTTATTGTACGCATCGTTGATCAGTCGGTTGCCCGCCTGCCCCTCCTTGACCTCTAGTCTCATCTCGATCGCCTCTAGCGTCGCAAAGCGCGCTAGCACCGCTTGGCACTGAGCCGTGGTGAGTGGCAGGAGACCAATGAGACAGAGACAGTGGGTAGCGTTTTGTATGGAGGCTTGATCCGCAAAGGGAATGGTTACCGTGCTGCTCTCGGTAGCATGGCTAGCTGTAATGGTTGTAGTGCCATCCCCTGAGTGGCTGTAGGAGACGTGATAGTAAGCTTTGCCTGGGGTAAGGCTCCAGCCGATAGCTTTGTCCGAGAGTCCTAGGTTGTCAATGCCTCGCTGTATCTCATCACTATCGGCATCGTAGACAAAGTGGTCGGCATCGACAAAGAGCTGGAGCTTCTCCTCGATCTTCTGATTGAGTGAGACGAAGTTCTCTTGATGCGCAGCCCCAATGTTGGTCAAGATACCGAGTGTCGGCCTTATGATACGCTGGAGGCGTAGCATCTCCATCGGCATCGAGATCCCCGCCTCAAAGATAGCGAGCGTATGCTCCTCCTCCATATTAAGTATAGAGAGCGGGACGCCTAGCTGCGAGTTATAGCTCTTTGGCGAGCGCACGATACGATAGCAACCTGAGAGGAGGTGGTAGAGAAACTCCTTGACGACTGTCTTGCCATTGCTTCCCGTGATGCCGATGACTGTGTAGTCGTAGCGCATACGCCAGTGACTAGCGATCTGCTGGAGCGCACGGAGCGTCTCCTGCACCTGTACGATATTAGCATCAGGATAGCGCTCCACATAGGGCTCGATCGGCTCGCAGATGAAGAAGGCGCGCACCCCATGCTCATAGAGCTGGGAGATGTATTTATGTCCGTCGCCCGAGGCGGTACGCATAGCAAAGAAGAGGCTGTCACTCGGAGAGGTGAGCTTACGACTATCGGTCAGGATATGTCGTATCGGACGCTCATCGACGATATGCGTCTGGATAGGACGAAGGTACTCAAGGATGTTTTGCAGTGTAGACATTATAGTTGTGTAATAGGGGTCATAACGATTCGACGATGGAGGGTATGCAGAGCTTCTCTCCATATTGCTCCTGATAGAGTGCTATGCGCTCAGCTATCTGAGCCTGTAGTCGCTCCGCTCCGTGTGGCGTCTTAGGTCGATGCTGTGAGATCTTGCGCAGACGCTGAGCCGCCTGACGCATCTCCACCTCACGTGCCTCTTGGCTTGCCCAGAATGCGACGAAGTGATCTGCGATGTAGGCAACCGCTTCATCAGAGGGGTGAGTCAAGTCACTAGCGTAAAAGCGGTAGTCCCGCAGTTCGTCATGTAGGATCTCATAAGCGGGGAAGTAGTGGCAGGCGGGTAGCTCCCGACAGAGCGTGTCGCAGAGGATACGAAGCTTGCTCTTTGACAAGTTGCTCTCAGCCAAGCCGTCCTGTAGGTAGCGCACGGGACTGACCGTCAAGATCACCTGCAGCGGATGCTTTGTAAGAAGCTGAGAAAGTGTCGCAAGCATACGCTCCTGCAAGAGGTCAAGGGAGAGGTCCCGCCTATCGAAGAGACGTGCAGGGAGTTGCTGGCAATTTGCCACGGCACGGCCACCCTCTGCCAAGTAATAAACCTGTGTAGTGCCCAGTGTGATCCAGAGCCAGTCCGCCTCCGCTAGCTGGCTATGAGCTGTATGCCATAGCTGATCGGTCGCCTCTTGCACCTCATCGAGACTCTCGCCATAGATCGCACTATGGTGGCGCAGACTATAATAAAGTCCGTCACGCTCTATAATATAAGGAGTGTAATTGAGTCGGTGCTGCTCATCGAGGAGCAGATCCTCCAGTGTATCGCAGATGCTGATCGGGTTATAGAGCGTACCATACGGATTGACCAGTACGTCATACCCTAGATGTCTCATACGCTCGCCTATATGCTCACTAAAGCAGGAGCCAAGCGTCAGGATACGATCCCCATAGCGCCCCGCTATAGCTGTCGGCAGAGGGGCTATCTGAATCGGCGTGAACCACTGTATGGATCGGGAGGTGAGCATCTAGTGAAGTATCAAGGCGCAGAGCCACCACAAAGGTACAAAAAAGCGGGTAGCACTCGTCTGAGCACTACCCGTAGTTCAGGAGGAGTAAAGCATAAAATTGCTAGCTTCTATCAATCTCCACGTAGGAAATCGAAAATCCTCACGTGGTTATTTTTTATTCTCCACGTGGGCGAGAAACATTTCCTCCGAAGTTTCATTTCGCCCCTACGTAGGAAATGTTTCGTCCCCACGTGGGGATTTTTCCGTTCCTCCCTTGGGATTTGGAAATTCCCACGTGGAGATTGACTTTTTGAAGCAAGCGGAGGAGCGACAGGTCTACAGATCGAGACCATTATCGCTCCTCCGCTCTTTACCCTATAAGGGGTCAGTGGACTTTTCCCTAGAAGCGGGCCACGATTCCTATCGAGTAGTCTCTCGTATTAACCTCAGCTTGTGCTGACGGCATAGTACTGAGCAGACTAACCTGTCCGAAGAGTCCGAAGAAGCCGTACCCTATCTCGCCACGCAGATCGAGTCCGAAGGGACGCACATTGAGATCATCGTCCACAAGCGTATTGACACGCTCATCGAGCGAGCGGGTGCGAGACTTTTGCAGGCATACAAACTTCGGGACGATCGATAGCGAGCTCCACGCATTCGTCTCGCCCCAAGAGAGCGACAGACCTACTGGCATCTCAATAGTGAGAATGTCTAGCTGTGTCCGTGCGTAACCTACGTCTGTCGACTCCTGCTTTAGGATCGTCTGGTCCTCATGGTCACGCTGCATAGCGTACTTCTTGTCAAAAGCAAAGTTACGCCCCACGAGCGAAGTGCCGACGTTGAAAGCCCACGGACTGCGACCGATCTGAAGGATGCCATAGAAACCAAATTCTCCACGAGTAGAGCACCAAAAGCGCTGCTTGCCACTCCACTCAGGAGCGGTAAAAAGATTCCAACCGAAGGATGTGACAAAGTGATAAGAGAAATCTCCTATGAGTGTCTTATAGATGATAGGACGACCATCCTGCTTATGGACTGTACTGATTCGAGAGCGGTGCCAAGCAGTCTGACGGCCACCTCTAGTCCACACCTTATCTATATAGAGTGGCACTTCCTTCTCCTGACCTCCAGGGAGTCGGCTCGCCACCTCTATCTGACTATCTTTGTCACCTCGCATCACATAGACCATGCGGTCAGCTAGCTGGATCGTATCACACGCAGTCCTAGTCTGCCCTGCGGCTCCTAGCGTAGAGAGTAGTAGGGTGACCAGCGCAAATATGGGTAATGTATAAACTCTTGAGTACATAGTTACGATGCGATTAGAAGGTGATACTTAGTCCAGCGGTGAGAAGCCCCTTGTTGTTGTACCCGCTCATAGCGTCTTTGACGAGAAGCAGCGACTGAGGCGTATAGTGTACGTATAGACCGATGGGTCTAAAGTCGATAAAAGCGCCATAAGTCATCGACAAGGGCGGTGTAGCCTCTGTCTTGGTGCGCTCCTTGTGTCGATTGCCATACTGCTTGTGCATCACATACTCCTTGTACTTGATCTGTGGGATTACCTCGATGCCGATGCGCATACGACTATTCATCATCGGGCGCATTCCCAGCGTGATCGGGAGCGATATGTAGCGTGTCACCAGCTTGCTCTGGCGTAGCCCTATTTCCTCATCATAGTGGTTCTGTGACAGCCCGTTGAACTCTTTATTAGGCGTAAAGTAGTAGCCATCACGCAAACTATAAGTACGCCCCTCAAAAGCAAAGTCAAAGCCAACGAAGTAGCGCCCCCGCAGGTAATATCTATACCCTATCGGAGCCACCATATAGTGGTTGAAGCAGGGGGTAGCGGCATGGGCGAAGGCATCTCCCAGCATCATCGTCGAGCCGAAGTAAAGCTTTGGGAAGAGACGTATCGTACCCCAGCGAAAGCTGTTATCATCGTAGATCCCAAATACACCACCTATGCCCGAAAGTCCCTGACGCAACTCACGATCTAGCGAGAAAGCGTTCGTCTCCATACGGCGCACACGGTGCTGCTCGTTGTAGTCGACGAGTGTCACGTCGGTCTGATCTTTACTAGACTCTATAATGACTTTGTAGTCATCCCGCTCGATGATTGTATCTGGAGCGAGGGTCGCTAAGGGGATTGCCTCTAGCCAGCTCGTGGCAAAGAGTAGGAGCAAGCCTGCGAGCAGACCTTCTCGTAGCGAAGCGTGTAAGTAATACTGCATAGGTAGTAGTTGTGATAAGAGTTGGTTAAAACAATGTTTATTACTTCGACAAAGTTATGGAAATATTATCAGCCAATAAAGAGTTTCCCTTTTGAAACTCATATATATGACAAAATCAGAGCTATACTAAACGACTCCTGACCTCTATGGATACTCACAGATAAGAGTTAGCGTGGGGGAGGGCATCGTTGAGAGAGAAGACTAACAACGACTCGGCGCATAACGACTTGGGCTAATTCTTATCTTGAGGTGGTAAGGGGGAAGGCCGAAAAGCTCTCTCCATTCATTTGGGGGCGCAAGTTAATCAATTCACTTCAGTTAGCTTTTTGAGTGTGGCGTTCTCCCCCAGCACCTCAAAATAGGAATTAGCCTCAACTTGTACGACGTATTTTCCACTCCAAAATGCAATTTGGAGTGGAGCTCGCCCTGCTCCGGACGC
>UQDF01000003.1 GCA_900539765.1 uncultured Porphyromonas sp.
ATGAAGTTTTTTTCCTACATTTGTAAGTGTGTTGCACTTGACACTGGAATGTGCGGAGCGTGGAGCGCTAGACACACGTTTGCATGACTCATAATAAATAGGTATCTTTGTGGTGGTAATAAACAACATCTAACCTTTAGAATACCTATCTATGAGTAAGAAATCAATCAAAGGTACACGTACCGAGCAGAACCTCCTGAAGTCATTCGCAGGAGAATCACAAGCTAGGAATCGCTATACATACTTCGCTAGCGTAGCGAAGGATGAAGGCTATCGTCAGATCGAGGCTATCTTCCAGGAGACCGCTGATCAGGAGAAGGAGCACGCTAAGCGTTTCTTCAAGTTCCTCGAGGGTGGTGATCTAGAGATCACTGCTTCTTATCCTGCTGGTGTCATCGGCACCACAGCTGAAAACCTCAAGGCTGCCGCTGATGGTGAGCACTGCGAGGCTGAGGAGCTCTATCCAGAGTTCTCCAAAGTAGCTGAGGAGGAGGGCTTCAAGGAGATTGCCACCGCCTATAACAACATTATCAAAGCTGAGAAGGAGCACGAGCGTCGCTACCTCAAGCTCCTAGAGCGTGTCGAGTCTGGCAAGTACTTCGAGCGTGACGAGGAGATCTACTGGCAGTGCCGCAACTGTGGCTTCGTCGTTAAGGCTAAGAAGGCGCCCGCTAAGTGCCCCGCTTGTGATCACCCACAGGAGCACTTCGAGCCAATGCGCGACAACTACTAATAATTAGTAACGCATAGGCAAACAGCCTAGACACATCAAGCCCAGCAAACTCGCTCGTTTGCTGGGCTTGATTCATTTATACCCTTAGGCAAAAGGGGGAGAGCGCTCAGACCAGTGTGCTAAAAAGCTCTGCAAATGCCTTCGCCATTGCTGCGCGCGTGTACTGCTGATAGTGGTCGGTAAAGGTATCTATCGGTAGCAGCTCACCTCGCTCCAGACGCTCCAAGTGATCTCCGAGAAACTGCACCACCTGCGCCGCTTCAGTAGCAGCAAGCGCTCCACCATGCGCTCTGAGGATCTGCGCCACAACGCTCTCGTCACTCTCCACCATGAGGATTGGTCTACGCATAGCCATCGCCTCAAAGAGCTTCGTCGTAACCATCCCGTGAGGACCCTCGGGCTGTTCACGACGACCCAAGAGGAGGAGTATGTCAGCCTGCGCCAGTAGCGTCGGTACCTCTGCATAAGGCACCATAGCGTGAAAGTGCTGACAGGTACGCACCTCGTCGCTATAACGCTCCAGGAGGCTCTCTAGAAGTTGCTGCGAAGCGCTATCACAGTACCAATGAACCTCGACAGCGCCACGATGAGCCCATCTACGTAGCGTCTCCTCTTGCAGCGCCTCTAGGAGTAGCGTCGGGTCGCGCATCTCAAGCGAGAGCAACCGCCCTGTGTAAACAATGCGCAGAGGCAACTGTGGAGCCGTCTCGAGATATGCCACAAAGAGTCTCTCGTCATAACCATTAGGGATACAGACGACTCGCTGCTTGGGGTGCAGTTGCTGCAACAGATCTCGATGCCACTCAGAGACTGTCGTGATAGCTGTGGCTGCCCTGAGCGCCTCTGTCCGAGCTTTGATAAATCGTCTACGCAACCATCTATAAGCCTCTCTGCGCAGAGGTACCCACCGTGGTAGCGGCGCTGGCAGAAAGCCCTCTGGCGTATACTCCTCAACGATGTCCCGACAGTCCATCACGGCGGGTAGCCCCGTCTGTCGTGCCAAGCGAGCGACAGCCGGTAGCGGGAAGGTGCGATAACTCATCCCCACGATCAGATCGTACTGTGTCAAGTCGTAATGCTGCCGCAAGTGACGTACGAAGCGCCAGCTCTTCACCTGCCATAGCGCATCGGCGAGTGCGTAGAGCGACCTTCCCCTCCTAGGCACTAGTGGCACACGCTCTAGACGATGAGCGGGCAAGCTACTCTTTTGCTCTACAGAGCCGTGAGAGCCGAGGTGATCTCCTCGTATCTCTTCGCTCACCACATCAACCTGCCAATCACCCTCGGGGAGCCGCTGTAGGAGTGCCGTGATACGGGGCGCAAACTGCGGGGGTAGCAGGTCTGTCAGTAGCAAGATACGATGAGGAGCCATAGGTGAGCAAGGATTATAACCCAACGATGTCAGACGCTGGCGAGAGCTTGATGATCTGGCGCAGCAACGCTCGATACAGACGCGTGTGGTAAATGTGCGGATCGTCCAGCAGCAGGTTCTCATTGTGAAAGAGTAGCGTCACCTCTCCATGATACTTGTACACCTGATCGACCAACGCCATCGCCACCCGCTCAGCCTCTGCATAGTCTAGGTGCATATACTTCTCATCGTGTAGCGTGTAGTCCATCACCGTGAGCGGATGCAGGATCAGGTCTGTGACCTCTAGACTTTGCGGATTAATAAAGCGCACGGGGCGTGAGGTGCCTAGCCTAAAGCCCGCCACATCAGCATACCCCATCGAGTAGTCGTGGTAGATGCCCGCCCCAAGGAGCGCATTGTAGTCCTCAGGCTCACGCACTGCTAGGTAGTGATGACGAGAGTAGAGGACTGGCTCGCCTAGCTCTTTCTCCAGCTCTTCCTTAGCAGACTCCACCGCTTCGGGGTGCTCAGAGCAGTAGAGGTTTAGATGTAACCCAAACTCCACCTTGCGCCTCCGAGCCAGTCGCATAATCGCCGCTATCTTGCGATTGCGTAGCGTATAGTTAGGCTTGTCCAGTGGATGCGGGCTGGGAGTCTTGATAAAGAAGATCGTTCGCACAGGAGCGGCGCACTTACGCTGGGTCTCCACGTTCCAATCGAGGAAGCGTCCATAGCTAAAGAAGAGATCCTCACTAGCCCGTGAGAAAGTATTGCGATAAGCAGCCCGCAGAGAGAGTCCCTCCTTGAGCAGCAAGCGCAGGAAGCCCCGCACACCCGAGCTGTAGTACGGTTGATCCAGATCATGCGTCAGAGAGACCGAGCTAAAGCCTGGTACCATCGGCTCTACCGCCAGACCTATCTCGCCCATCAGCCGTCGTAGCTCCGCAGCATACTCATCTACCAGCGGACGCTCTAGGAAGCCCGCACGATAGGCCAGCGACTCACGCCCTGGGAAGCGACCATGCTCATCACGCCGCTGACGATAGTAAATCTCCTCGTAGCGCGACAGCAGGAAGAAGCTACTAGCCACCAGATCGGCATAGATCACCAGCCGCCGACCATAAGGAGTCTCTAGATACTCCTCACGAGGCTCTCCAAAGAGCAGAGGCATCCCATGCCACTCCGCCAGTGGCAGCGCCGGCATCGACTCAGCACGGCCATACTGATCAAAATCAAAAAAGCCCGATGGCACGATCACCACACGATGATACGGCTCCGCCTCCTCAGGACGGCAGTAAGCAACATAGTCTGGTGAGCGCTGCATCTGAGCGTGTCGCAAGATGCGGATCCGCCCCGAGATGTCGAGCGGAGTCGCATCTCCGAGTAGAAAAGATAAGATATACTCTGTCGCCTCGTAGTGTCGCATATAGATCGAGAGCTTACAAGTCAAATGAACTTAGTAAAGATGCTGTAGATAGTACCGACGCAGCTGCAGACGCATAGCGAGCGTCTGTCGCCCAGCCTGCAAGCGCAGGTAAGGGTGTGGCACAGCGCCAAAGCTACGAAAGAAGAAAGCGATACCACGCTGCATAGACCCCTCAAAGTCAAAGGTGTGGCACCCCGCCTCTCGACTCCATGTGATGAGTCTATCCAGTAGTAGCGCCATAGCGTCCTCGCCCTCAGGCGTCCTCGCCTGGCCCCCTGCAATGTAGTATGCCGTGCCAGCATGATGCGCTACGAAGGCGCCCGCCACTGGCTCATCCGTATGCGGTGAGAGCAGGAGCAAGAGAGCACCCTGCCCACGCGCCACAGCAACCGTCACAAGTCGTCTCAGCGAGGAGGCGCAGAGACGATCTCCTCCGCTACGCTGCAGGCTCTTACGGCAGAGCTCCACCAGCATCTCCGCACAGGTCGCCACATTCGTTGCCTCCTTCATTTCCACCTTCGTCGTCTCAGCCCAAAGCTCTCGCAGACCCAAGGCGGCAGCGCGGCGCACCTTTCGTCGGATCAAGCTATTGTACTGCTCCCGGGGAGGTCTTTGCGTCAAGTCTAGGAGATGAGTATAGGCGACCGAACTACGCCACACTCCTGCAGGCGTTTCGCTCAGGAGCCAGTCCCAGTAGTCTAGCGGTAAGTGCGCCTCTATATAGCGTAGCGATAAGGGTAGCGCCTCACCCAACGCTTCCATAGCAGCTAGATGAGCAATGTACCGATCTCGATCGAAAGGCTCCTCTCCCACCGCCCCCAAGCGGTCGCTCAGAGGACCAGTAAATTGACAGCAGGGTGGCACAATCAGATGACGTTGTGTCGGCATAAAGAGAGGCCACACAAGCATTGGAGCGTCCTCCTTGGCTACCTTCGTAGCGAGTACAGACATCTCCTCGCACCCCGAAGCTGCTAGCAACCACCAAGGCTGCACGTAGAGCGGTAGCGAAGGGATCTCAGCACACCATCGAGTGTACTGCTCGCTAGAGAGCGAAAGCCGATCTACGGAGAGACTCACGACTCGCTAAATCGTTGCGGGATCAAGAGATTAGTCGGCATAGCATGCAGCTCGTAAGCCTCCTCAGAGAGCTCACGCACAGCCTCCCACAGCAAAGTACTCACCTCTTCAATAGACCACCCAGCGATACCGCACCCCACCTCCGTAAGGTAGAAAGTGAGCTTCGGATGATCTAAGGCACAGAGTAACAACCGATGGAAGCTCGCACGCAGAGCCTCTGGTGCCACCCGACGCATATCCTTGTCCAGTGTAGGCAAGGCATAAGCCTGCCCCGTCAAGCCCTCGAAGACGCCCATCTCTGCGTTAAAGACTCGGCGTGCAGTACGTGCAGCACCCCCCATATGATGTCCCAGCAGATTACTGCCGAAAACAAATACCTCGTTATCGCGGAGTACAGATATGCGCTCTGGTGTATACTCTCCATCAGAGCGATCGGAGAGTTGCTGCCAACCATTAGGAAGTTGTAGAGCTGTCATGATAACTAAGCTTTTTGAATTTACGACATGGTCACAAGAGACCCAGCGTTATCTAGTAGCATAGATCAGAGAGCTACGTAGGGTACGACAAGCATCGCTCACACACCCTACGTCCCTCTATCTGTATTATATATCGAAGTCTTCGTCGACCAGCTGATCTGTCGTGTCTAGCTCTTCGCCCTCCTCACCCTCAGAGTCATCTGGAGAGAGGTGTAACTTGCCCTCATGAGCTAGCTGATCCATCACCTGCTGAGCCACTTCGTCGGCCAGCTCGGGATTGTCATCGAGTAGCTCCTTAACCGCATCACGACCTTGGCCGATGTTATTGCCCTGATAGGAGTACCACGAGCCACTCTTCTTGAGGATGCCCATATCGGTAGCAGCATCGATGATCTCGCCCACACGATTGATACCCTGACCGAAGAGGATGTCAAACTCAGCACGACGGAAGGGAGGAGCCACCTTGTTCTTGACGACACGCACGCTCGTCACCTTACCGACCACATCGTCGCCCTTCTTGATCTGCTTGTAAGCCCGTATATCTAGACGCACTGAGGAGTAAAACTTCAGTGCATTACCACCCGTCGTCACCTCGCTAGGGCCCGTAGGACTATAGCCACTACTGATCTTCATACGTAGCTGATTGATGAAGATACAGCAAGTCTTAGAGCGACTCACGGCAGCTGTGATCTTGCGCATAGCACGAGACATAAGACGTGCATGCAGACCCACCTGCGTATCCCCCATCTCACCCTCTATCTCCGCCTTAGGCGTCAGAGCAGCGACCGAGTCCACCACGAGAATGTCGACCGCTGACGAGCGGATCAGCTGCTCAGCAATGTCGAGCGCCTGCTCACCATCATCAGGCTGAGAGATCCACAGACGACTAATGTCTACCCCCAGAGCCTGCGCATAAGTCGGATCAAAAGCATGCTCCGCATCGATGATCGCAGCAATGCCGCCCAGCTTCTGCGCCTCAGCAATAGCGTGGATAGCCAGCGTCGTCTTACCCGAAGACTCTGGACCAAAGATCTCTATGATACGCCCACGAGGGTAGCCCCCGACACCGAGGGCAATGTCGAGCGTCAAGCTCCCCGAGGGGATCACACTCACATCCTCCACGGCATCATCAGCCATATTCATGATAGCACCCTTGCCAAACTGCTTCTGTATGCGTCCCATCGTAGTCTCCAGCGCCTTCATCTTTGCCGCAGCATCGGTGATAGGCGGAGCGACGACGGCCTTCTCGTTTTTCTTTGCCATATATACCTAGTCGTTAGTTGAATATCGGAGGCCTGCGAGCGTCCGCTCTCAAGTATAGATGACCTCCCATACAAAGGTAATGAAAAAAGAAACAGCTCAGTAAATCTCTGCAAAACCTCAGTTTATCAAATCGAGTAGCCCGATGAGACGAGTGTCGAGGTGTCACTTATACCACTGTGTCCATGCTCTGTGCCCCTAAACAATACAGGGTCACTTGTGAGCTTTGCGAAATAGACCCAAAGCTAGATTTCTGAAAAACATTATATTTGCCAAACGTAATAGAGCAAAAAACCAATTCAATTTACAATCCGCTATGAAAAGAGTTACAAAAGGACTCGCACTCGTGCCTCTACTCTGGCTCCTGCTACTACCCCAAGTGGTGACCGCACAGACACTCCCCACCACACTGGTAGTCAAAACCACCGAGAGCGCTGAGCTGTGCTATGATCTGACCAAGATCAGCAAGATCACATTCACATCTGGCGCGATCAAGATAGAGCGCAACGATGCCGACCAGCACTTCACACCCGAGATGGTGACCATGAGCGACATCGACAAGCTCTTCTTTGCCAAGGATCGCAAGGACAACACGACCCACATCGTGTCTCCACTCCAAGCTCCGACAGCTACGCTGAGCTACTACACGGTAGGCCGAGAGATACACATCGAGGGCTTCACCCCTAGCGATGAGACGCTCTACATCTACACATCAGAGGGACAGCTCCTATCGCAGTACCCCGTCACATCTGCTACTTGCATCCTAGATGCTACCCTATGGCCTAATGGTCTATACATCGCTACAACAAACGTACACAACACCCTCAAGATAACTCTCTAATGAAAAAGCAACTACTACACACAATTCTAGCAGGGCTCCTCGCCCTCCTACCCTCGCTCGCCTTAGCTCAGAGCAACGAACGCATGCTCATCTACTCCAAGAGTGGCGAGATACTGCCCTATCGTGTAGAGCATATCGATAGCATCAAGTTTCTCACTGACGATGTCGATCTCACGCTCAATCCGACAGTCACACCACACGCAGATGGCACAACTGGCAAGATGAAGCTCAAGGTGGGCGATGTAGGTGGTGACGTTAGCAGCATCAAGGTGATCCTCCCTGAGAGCTTTATGATCGCCGACATGGACGATATGCAGTGCTTACGGCTCTTTACCCCAGAGATGGCTGCGCGTATGGGCGTACAGATCTTTAACGTCGAGGGCGGCAAGGAGTACGACCTATCAGGTATGCAGCAGGGGTATGACTACACGGCACTCTTCCTCCCATATGATGAGCTTGGCTGTCCAGGCAACGTCAAGCGCGTTGAGTTCAAAGTCCCCAAGGGCAAGCTCGCAGGCGACCCAAAGATGGAGGTTTCCTTCTCAAATGTCACTCCTACCGGCTACACTGCTACGCTAAAACCCAACGCAGATGTCACTGGTTACTTTTTCCTCAATGATCTGACAGATGCGACCGCACGAGATCAGATGATGCAGATGATGCACATCCCCGACCTCAAGCACTACGTCGTACTATATGGTACGGACTTTACTACAGGCAAAGCTCACGAGGGTGAATCTCAGAGCGTGATGACTGACTTTGTCCCAGGCACTAGCTACTCACTCTTTGTAGTCCTAGTAGATAAGGACGGCCAGTACTCCGATGTCCAGGAGTTTAAGGTTACGACAGCTAAGAAGGGTACCTCCCAGACTGCTAAAGTAAACGTCGAGATCAAGGAGGTCTCCGAGTCTGCGGTAATAGTCGTCAACACCCCCGACGAAAACACCTCTTCGTATCGAGAGATCGTTGTCGAGAAGTCTAAGTACAACGAGGATGAGATCCTTAAGTATCTAAAGGAGAGCCCTGAGAGCATGTCTCTGCCATACCGCACAGAAGCTTACACCTCTGCTTGGACTGACCTCAAGTCAGGCACCGCCTACTATGCACTAGCCATAGCAAAGAATGGTGACAACGAGTGGGGGGCCCTCACCAAGGTCGAGTTCACCACGCTCTCCGTCGATCAAGCTGTCACGCTACCTCTGGCCTACCTCGCCGAGTACAACGTCAATGCCGAGGGAACGGACTTTGTCACGACACAAGCTCTCGATGTGAGTGGTTACTTCTCCTACGAAGATGCCGTAGAGAAGTTTACCAACGTGACCATTGCTGGCAAGAAGTACCACCTCCCCAGCAAAGAAGAGTGGATGGCAATACTACCCACTTCTGCAGAACCTGACTATGTAAACTTTTCGGAGCAACGAACCCACAATGACGTTCAGGAAGATGTTAAGATCGCAGGCGAGAGTATCTCCTCGACCAATGACTATCAGAGCAATGGTAGTGGAAGTGTATATGCCCTTCGCTATAAGGGTACAAACTTTGTATCCGCTTGGAGCTATGAGTATACGACACTAAACGGCGGAAGAGTAATGAAGATAACCTGTCGCTCACTGCTGAACAAAGGCACTTTGCCAACTTTAGAAGAGATCTCAGCATCGAAATTCTGGGAGGCTAATAATGGTAACGACATTGTTAGATACTTCCCCGCTGCAGGCTTTATCGACTCAGAGGATGAACCCTTTGGAGAGTCTTTAGCTGGTTATTATTGGTCTTCTACCAAGTACAATATGTGGTACTCTTGGAATGCTCTCTTTGGTAACGAATATGCCTGTACATACCAAGGCGAATCATCTAATAGATTTTCCGTACGCCTATTTGAAGATGCTAGCAAGTAAATCTATTGCCCTCTGATCGCAGGATCAGAGACCGTAAGAATAATAACGAGATGGCTCAACCGCTCCTACGTAGCAGTTGAGCCATCTCTCTTTCTTGTTTAGGGTCCGACCTCCCACGAGGGGAGGTCGTTATGCGGGGGGTATCCATCGGCCCCCCCAGTCGTTCGGGCTACGCCCTCCGACTGGGGGCTAGGATCCGTCCGACCGCGCTGCGGTCGTCCCTCGCTAAGCCTGAGAGCGAAACGTCATTGTCATCTGTTGTGACCTCCTACGTAGGTAATACGAAGGATCCTTTTCGCAGATACACGTCGTTTGTGACCTCCGCAGGAGGTGATACGAAGGATCCATATTGCGAATACACATCGTTCGTGACCTCCGCAGGAGGTCAGACGAATCATAGCCCCCAGTCGAAGGGCGTAGCCCGAACGACTGGGGGAATAAGACGTCGCCCATTGATCGACCCCTTGTGGGTCGGACGAAAAAGCCAACGTCTAGGATCCGACCTCCCAAAAGACCTATCTCACAGATACACGTCGTTTGTGACCTCCGCAGGAGGTCAGACGAATCATAGCCCCCAGTCGGAGGGCATAGCCCGAACGACTGGGGGTACAAGACATCGCCCATTGATCGACCCCTTGTGGGTCGGACTAGGAACAGCAAACACATTTGACTCGATCGAGGGGACGATAAACTGGCGACCTGTCGAGCCACACGGCTAGTTCTAGTCAGAGGGTCTCATTACAGCGGAATACTCACAAGATATGCGGGATTGCGGGATCTAGGGTAATTGATGTGGTCAACCTTCTTTTTTACTACCTTTGATAAACAATCGAGTCTAGAGCGATATATGTTTTACGAGTTAATCAAAGAGGCCGGCGATGCCTAGTGGGCACAGTCCGACTGCCCCTGTCAGCCATTTCTACAGTACATCTTGGAGCGGGACAAGCTACGTGATGCGCAGATAGAAACTATACGCCACTACCTTTACCTCAAGGTAGCACACGACAGTAAGCCTCTATATCAGATATTTACCGAGACCTTCCGATCGTAGACGTTATGAGTACAGATAATTATATCTCACTTTATTATCACCTCGTCTTCTCAACGAAGGAGCGGAAGCCGTCTATCCGCCCTGATATACAGGAGCGCCTATATGCCTACATACAGGCTTGTACCAAAGCTGGATCCTACTCTGTTATAAATGTAAATGGGATGACGGATCATATCCACATCTTACTGGTTGCTTATTCAGGAGAGTTTGTTGTCTCACACTTTGTCCGAGAGATCAAGAAGTCGACCAATAAGTTCCTAAATACAGAGGTAAGTACACGTGGATCTTTCGCTTGGCAAGAGGGGTACTTTGCGAGTACAGTAAGCCGTCGGGATGTCGTAGCTATTAGCTCCTATATTGATCGTCAAAAAGAGCATCACGGCAAGCTGGGCTTTGAGAAAGAATTAACAATGATATTTGGATTAGATGCAGCTCAAGACGAGTCATACTCGTAAGTCCGACCTCCCACGAGGGGAGGTCGTTATGCGGGGCGTACCCATCGGTACCCCCAGTCGTTCGGGGCTACGCCCTCCGACTGGGGGGACAAAACGTCGCCCATCGATCGACCCCTTGTGGGTCGGACTAGGAACTTGCTGGGAAACGGCAAGAGGGAGCGCCTTGGCTATGCTCTTTACTAGCGAACGACCTTGAAGGAGGTGATCCCTTCGCTAGCCCTCACGGCGATGATAAGCCATCGAGTGTGCCGAGGTCGGCATCGTTGAGGACGCCCCGGACAAGAAGTGTCTCTACGCTCGTACTGCTCGCCAGCTGATCGGCTAGTGTACCAGCCTCTGTGATCGTCACCTCTAGACGTGTCTCTTGAGCCAAGATCCTCTGTGAAGTGAAGAGGAAAAGGCTCCACGCCATAATCAGAGCTAAGATCCTAGCTCTAGATAGGAGTATTTGTCTCGTCATAATTATAGTGGTTTAGTTAATTGGTGACACGACTACAGGTATAGCAACGCAGGCTATGCCTCTCATGAGCCAAAGGTACACTTTATTTTCATTCAGTAAAGGTACCCTTACACAACCACTAATCTCTATCTTGAGGTGCTGGAAGGCAACAGTGACACAAGATAGACTGGATCTCTCATGCTTCGATACGACTTTGCTACAGAAGAGGTAGATCCCCACGTGGCTATTCTCAAACCTCCACGTGGCAAATAAAAAATGCCTACGTAGGGACGAAATGAAACTTCGGAGGAATCAAATGAAACTTCGGAGGAAATGATTCGCGCCTACGTAGAGAATAAAAAATAGCCACGTGGGAAACGTAAAATCTCCACGTGGCTATCCTGTTTTATAGTCTCATTTGATAAGAATGCACCAGCCTTGAGTCCCTCCCAGATCCTTAAAATAGGAATTAGCCCTTTTAGGGATCGTATCACAACAACTTCTAAAGCACAGTCATACCCACTAGTTATATAGAAGCAATAATAAAGAAACTCGACTCACACATCATTAAAGATTAGCCCAAAGCAGCCCCCCCAACAACACATCGAGAAATGACAAGAGGGAGCGCCGAGCCTATGCTCGACACTCCCTCTCTTATTGTTACTCTGAGCTAAGACGAGTAGAGGGGCTCTGATCAGCCCTCACACGCTACATAGAGTCTCTCCACATGGGTGGTGAACTATGTAGCTGTGTCTCGTCCACGCTCCTAGTGAGCTACTACTCCTGTGCTGTCTCCTCGGTAGCTGGAGCCTCCTGCTGGGCAGCTGCCTTAGCAGATCCGCCACCACGACGTGAACGACGGGTGCGCTTCTTGCCATCGCTCTTAGGAGCAGAGGCGCTCTTGGTGATGTTGTCGTTGAAGTCTACGAGCTCGATAAAGCACATAGAGGCGTTGTCGCCAAGACGTAGTCCAGTACGTAGGATGCGGGTATAACCTCCAGGGCGATCACCGACCTTGTCGATGACGGGGCCATAGAGCTCCTTGACGGCCTCCTTGTCACGCAGGTAGCTGAAGGCTAGACGACGAGATGCGGTGGTGTCGTTTTTTGCCGCAGTGATGATAGGCTCGACAAACTTGCGCAGTTCCTTAGCCTTGGCCACTGTCGTATTGATCCGCTTGTGCATAATGAGCGAGCTAGCCATATTAGCAAGCATAGCCTCACGATGCGCCTTAGAGCGGCCTAGATGGTTGAATTTCTTATTGTGTCTCATAAGAGGGATTAATCATTATCTAATCTATAGGGTGTGAGATCCATATCAAAGTCTAGATCCTGATCTGCTAAGAACTGCTCGATCTCTACGAGTGACTTCTTGCCGAAGTTCTTGATCTTCAAGAGCTCGTCACGATCTCGAGCCAGCAGGTCTGCAATGGTGGAGATGCCCGCAGCCTTGAGACAGTTGAGCGCACGGACAGAGAGGTCTGTCGTAGCTAGGTCTGTCATCAACTTGGCACGAACCTTCATCACCTGATTGTCTAAGATCTGCTCAGGCTCCTCCTCGGGGAGCTCGACCTCAAACTCCTTGTCGGTGAAGAGTGCAAAGTGCGAGATCAAGATCATCGCAGCCTGACGTAGCGCCTCACGTGGGTGTATGGTGCCGTCAGTCTCAATCTCTAGGACGAGCTTCTCATAGTCGGTACGCTGATCTACACGATACGCCTCGGTGGTCTGATTGACCTTGCGGATCGGGGTGTAGATACCATCGATGGGGAGCGTATTGACGGGATCGTCCTCGCGGCGGTTCTCCTCGGAGACGACGTAGCCACGTCCCTTGTTGATGCGTATCTCTATGGTGAAGTCTGCGTCTTCAGCTAGATTGCAGATGACGAGGTCGGGGTTTTGCACCTTGTAGCTGGTCAAGACCTGATTGAGGTCACCTGCCTGAAAGGTGTTACGACCTGTGACATGGAGCGTGATCGTCTCCTCCTGAGGATCCTCTACGGCAGCCTTGAATCTGATCTGCTTGAGGTTGAGTATGATATGGGTTACATCTTCCAATACCCCTGGAATAGTAGCAAATTCATGCTCTACACCTTCGATACGGATAGAAGCTATTGCATACCCCTCTAGCGATGAGAGGAGGATGCGCCGCAAGGCGTTGCCAATAGTCATAGCATAGCCTGGCTCTAGAGGCTTAAATTCAAACTTGGCGTAGTGATCCGAAGCGTCCAGCATGAGGACGCTGTCAGGTTGTTGAAATGCTAATATTGCCATAGAGTTAGAGGGTTACTTAGAATACAATTCGACGATGAGCTGCTCCTTGATGGGCTCGGGGATCTCCTCACGTGTAGGAACGTTGAGGAACTTGCCACTGTAGGTGCGTGCATCCCACTCTAGCCAAGGATACTTGCTGTGATTGTACCCAGCGAGAGAGTCTGCAATGACCTCCATAGACTTATCACGCTCGCGTACGCCGACGATCTGTCCAGGCTTGAGCGTGTAGGAGGGGATGTTGACCACCTCTCCATCGACGACGATGTGACGGTGCGAGACGAGCTGACGTGCAGCAGCACGCGTGGGAGCGATGCCTAGACGGAAGACAACGTTGTCTAGACGAGACTCGAGGAGTTGTAGAAGTACCTCACCAGTGATGCCTGAGGAGCGCTGTGCCTTCTCAAAGAGATTGCGGAACTGACGCTCTAGAACCCCATAGGTGTACTTGGCCATCTGCTTCTCGCGGAGCTGGAGTGCATACTCGCTCTGCTTACGACGACGACTATTGCCGTGCTGACCTGGGGGGTAGTTTTTCTTGCTTAGGACTTTGTCTGCACCAAAGATGGGCTCACCAAACTTTCGTGCGATCTTGGACTTAGGACCAATATATCTTGCCATTGTTCTATTTCATTTTAATGCTACTCCATACATCTGCTCTACAGGATGCTCGAGAGGCGCACTGCCTCTCTCTGCTGTGTCGTGGTCGATGCTGGGATCATATCTCAAGTAGTAAGTCTAGAAGTGACGGCGCATATAGAGCAGCCGCGATGCGATTAGAATAAGAGGGAAAGTAAAATGAGCAACCGCATCAATCTCACACTACGTCTGTCGACTTACAGAGTCACTATCTTGAGTCTATGTCTGAGCTAAGACCTATCTGTGGAGCTTGCTATGCGCGACTGGCACCAAGGACTGACTATGCAGTCTATCTGTAGATAAGTCGTGACGGAGTCTTGTTGTAGACTCGCCAGACTATCTCCACAAGTGGGGTGCGAGCGCTCTATAGGTGTAGCTGTGATCTCTAATCTTGTAGCAACTAGACCTTACGTCTCTTAGGAGGACGACATCCGTTGTGTGGCATTGGTGTGACGTCGATGATCTCAGTCACCTCAATACCAGCACCATGGATGGTACGGATAGCGGACTCACGACCATTACCAGGTCCCTTGACATAAGCCTTGACCTTGCGTAGCCCCAGATCGTATGCTGTCTTAGCGCAGTCTTGAGCTGCGAGCTGAGCTGCATAGGGTGTATTCTTCTTAGAGCTACGGAATCCCATCTTACCAGCTGATGACCAGCTGATGACCTGACCCTCACTATTGGTAAGGGTGATGATGATGTTATTGAAAGAAGAGTGTATGTGCGCCTGCCCCTGGGCATCGACCTTGACTGCTCTCTTTTTTGTTACGGTTTTCTTTGCCATAAGGTGGTTTTATTACTTAGTTGCCTTCTTCTTACCAGCGACTGTCTTGCGCTTACCCTTACGTGTGCGGGCATTATTCTTAGTACTCTGACCACGTAGTGGGAGTCCTATACGATGCCTGATGCCTCGGTAGCAGCCGATGTCCATGAGACGCTTGATGTTGAGCTGTGTCTCGCTACGTAGATCACCCTCGACTTTGTAGCCACTGGAGATCTGCTCACGGATAGCTGCAGCCTGCTCATCTGTCCAATCCTGGACCTTAATGTTGCGATCGACTCCTGCAGCATCCAAGATGCGAGCAGCACTGCTACGACCTATACCATATATATAGGTCAAGGCTATCTCACCTCTCTTGTTTTGCGGCAGATCGACGCCGACGATTCTTATTGCCATACTCTATATACTGTGTGATGTTTGTTGCGTGATAAGCTGACTCCCCCCTCATCTTTGGATGATGAGCGGAGCGTCATCCCTAAGATCATCCTTGACGCTGCTTGAACTTAGGATTCTTCTTATTGATGATGTACAGACGACCTTTGCGTCTGACAATCTTGCAGTCTTCTGATCGCTTTTTGATTGATGCTCTGACTTTCATAGTATGCTCTTATTCTGATTGTCGCTATGACTTTGTTACTTGTATCTATAGGAGATACGACCACGTGTGAGGTCGTACGGAGACATCTCTACCTTGACTTTGTCTCCTGGCAGTATACGGATGAAGTGCATACGCATCTTGCCCGATATGTGTGCCGTGATGATATGCCCGTTTTGGAGCTGTACCTTGAACATAGCATTGCTCAATGCCTCGAGGACGACTCCATCCTGTTCAATAGCAGTTTGTTTAGCCATATTAAAACTCTCGTGTGCCTAATGCTTCTTTGATATACTCGTATGTAGATAAGATCTGCGGATCTTGCCCATCGGGCATGATAGCTATGCAGTGCTCAAAGTGCGCTGCGGGCTTGCCGTCGTGCGTACGGACGGTCCACCCGTCGGACTCGAAGACGATCTTACGTCGTCCCATTGTCACCATAGGCTCGATGCAGATACACATACCTGCTCGAAGCTTGGGACCAAATCCTGGATGACCATAGTTGGGGACGTTGGGATCTTCGTGCATCTCATGCCCGATACCATGTCCCACGAGCTCACGGACGATGCCATAGCCCTGTGCCTCACAGTGACGCTGGACTGCCGCCCCAATATGCCCGACATAATGCCCCTCGACAGCTTGCTTGATACCTAGATAGAGTGAGTCACGAGTGACCGTCAGCAGACGCTCTACCTCGGGATCGATCTCCCCTACCGCAAAGGTGTAAGCACTATCTCCCGTAAAGCCGTTGATATGCGTACCGCAATCTACGGAGATGATGTCTCCCTCACGCAGTATCTCGCGATCTGAAGGGATGCCATGCACCACGTGATCATTGATCGAGGTACAGATGCTGGCTGGGAAGCCGCCATAACCTAAGAACGCAGGAGTAGCTCCGTGATCACATATAAACGTATAGGCGATCGTGTCTAGCTGCTTAGTGGTAACCCCAGGAGCGATGTGCTTTGCCACCTCTCCCAAGGTCTCTCCAACGAGTCTGTTGGCCACACGCATCAGCTCTATCTCCTCGGATGTCTTTAGGTAAATCATCTATCTGAATAAAATCAAATGAAACAACGCTACCTGTGGAGTATCAATATGCTGATACCGATCCCGTACGTCCCTTGATACGTCCACTCTTGAGTAGACCATCGTAGTGACGCATCAAGAGGTGACTCTCGACTTGCTGTAGCGTATCTAGGACGACACCTACGAGAATGAGCAGTGATGTACCTCCAAAGAACTGTGCAAACGCCGAGCTGATACCCAGTATCTGAGCAAAGGCTGGCATGATAGCTACTAGTGCGAGGAAGAGTGCTCCTGGCAGGGTGATACGATCCATGATACCATCGAGGTAGTCTCGCGTGTTACGTCCAGGCTTGACGCCTGGGATAAATCCATTGTTGCGCTTGAGGTCGTCGGCCATCTGTGTGGGGTTGATCGTAATCGCCGTATAGAAATAGGTGAAAAGGATGATCAACGTAGCAAAGATGAAGTTGTACCAGAAGCTTGTATTGTCTGACAATACCTGGATGAAGCGAGAGGGCGTACCATCACCTCCTGTGAAGTAGCTAGCGAGTGAGATAGGTATAAACATGATCGCCTGAGCGAAGATGATAGGCATCACGTTGGCAGCATTCACCTTAAGCGGGATATACTGGCGTGCGCCACCATACTGCTTATTCCCCACTACACGCTTGGCATACTGCACAGGAACCTTGCGCGTACCCTGTACTAGCAGGATAGCTCCTGCAGTGACGAACAGTAAGAATACGATCTCGGCGAGAAATGCCACAAGTCCTCCCGATGAACTGATGAGACGATAGTTAAACTCAGCTATCAGCGCATGAGGTAGACGAGCGATAATACCGATAAGAATGATGAATGAGATACCATTGCCGACACCCTTGTCTGTAATGCGCTCACCGAGCCAAAGGACAAACATACTGCCCGCAGCTAGTATGACGGTAGCAAATACACGATACATGAAGCCCGAAGGTAGGGATGCTCCAGCAGCGCGTAGCTGCATATCTAGATTCAACAGATAGGCAGGAGCCTGGATCAATAGGATCAGCACCGTCAGGTAGCGTGTCCACTGATTGATCTTGCGTCGTCCGCTCTCACCCTCTCTCTGCATCTTCTGCATAGAGGGGATGATGATCGCTGCCAGCTGCATAACGATACTTGCCGAGATGTAAGGCATGATACCTAGAGCAAATATCGAAGCATTGGAGAAAGCTCCTCCCGAAAACATGTTGAGCAGTGCCATCAGACCTTCACTAGTCTGATTGGCTAGACTGGTCAGTGTATCGGGGTTGACTCCTGGCAATACGACGAAGCTACCTAGTCGGTATATGACCACATACAGGATGGTGATGAGAATTCGCTTACGCAGATCCTCGATCTTCCATATATTCTTAATTGTATCTACTAACCGCATATCAGCTTATCTTATTGTATCGATCCTCCCTGAGCCTCGATGAGCTCCTTGGCACGTGCTGAGTAAGCGTCAGCCTCGACCTGTATGGGTCGTGTGAGCTCACCCTGTGCTAGGATCTTTACTAAATCATTACGTGAGGCTAGACCAGCAGCGACTAGTATGTCCTTGGTGATGACTGCTGTCTCTGCTTGATTGGGAAAGAATGTGGTATCCTGCGCCAAGTGCTCGAGAGCAGCTAGGTTCACAGGACGATAGTCTACCCTATTGATGTTGTTGAAGCCAAACTTAGGTAGGCGACGCTGTATAGGCATCTGACCACCCTCAAATCCGACCTTATGCTTGTATCCAGAGCGAGACTTGGCTCCCTTGTGTCCACGTGTAGACGTACCACCACGGCCAGAACCCTGACCACGACCGATACGACGACGAGACTTGACAGAGCCCTCGGCTGGCTTAAGTGTAGATAAGTCCATTGCTATTATCTGTCTATATTTTATTACTCTACGACCCGAACCAAGTGGTGTACTTTGGCCACCATACCCCTGATTTGTGGGGTATCCTCATGCTCTACAATCTGGTGCATCTTGCGAAGACCTAGACCGTCGAGGGTGCGCTTTTGAGACTTGTTGCACCGTATGCGACTACGGACTTGCTCGATTTTGATTTTTGCCATAATACTCTTTACTTGTCTAGGTGATTATCCTTTAAACACACGCTCTACAGAGATACCTCTGCTCTGAGCAACCATCAAGGGGCTACGTAGCTCAGCGAGTGCTGCGATGGTAGCCTTGACGAGGTTGTGAGGGTTCGTCGATCCCTGGCTCTTTGCTAGGACGTCTGTAACACCTACACTGTCTAGTACGGCACGCATAGCACCACCTGCGATGACTCCCGAACCGGCAGAGGCGGGGCGCAGCAAGATGCGAGCACCACCGAAGCGACCGATCTGCTCGTGAGGTATGGTCCCATTGTGGATGGGTACGCGTATGAGATTTTTCTTGGCAGCCTCTACGCCCTTGGCGATGGCTGCAGGCACTTCGCTGGCACGACCCATACCATATCCTACGACGCCGTCCTCGTTACCGACGACAACAATCGCAGCAAAGGTAAAGGTGCGACCACCTTTCGTGACCTTAGTTACTCGATTGATAGCTACTAGGCGATCCTTTAGATCTAGATCATTGGTAGCTGTGACTCTATTTGTTGCTATTGCCATGATGTGCTCTATGATTTAGAATTTAAGACCTCCTGTACGAGCTGCATCTGCTAGCTCCTTGATGCGACCATGATAGAGATATCCATTACGATCGAAAACTACCGTATCAATGCCGGCAGCAAGAGCTACACGAGCTATCTCCTGTCCTACCTGAGCGGCTACCTCCTTCTTAGTGCCAGAGGTCTCCATCTTGAGTGAGGAGGCACTCGCTAGGGTACGTCCTTCTATATCGTCGATGACCTGTGCGTAGATCTGCTTATTGCTTCTGAATACAGACAGACGTGGTCTCTGGGGTGTACCACTTATCTTGCCACGCACACGTGTCTTGATGTGCTTTCTTCTTTGTGCTTTCTTGTTCATATTGACTCTTTACTTAGATAGTGGATACGACTTACTTACCAGCTGTCTTACCAGACTTGCGACGTACCTCCTCGCCGAGGAAGCGAACACCCTTACCCTTGTAAGGCTCTGGCTTGCGGAATGAACGAATCTTAGCACAGACCTGTCCTAGTAGCTGCTTGTCGCAAGACTTTAGGATGATCTTAGGGGTTTGATTACGCACCATCTGCGTCTCGATCTTGATCTCGTCTGGGAGTACCAGATAGATGGCGTGCGTGAAGCCTAGTGAGAGCTCTAGGATCTGCCCCTGATTGGTAGCACGGTAACCGACACCTATTAGTTCGAGCGTCTGGGTGAACTCTTCGTGTACACCCGTCACCATGTTGTGGATTAGCTGACGGTAGAGACCGTGTAGCGAGCGTTCCTGACGCTCATCAGAGTGACGTGCGAGTGTGATCTCACCGTCCTCGACTGAGACCTCGATACGAGGATCTATATATTGCTTGAGCTCACCCTTGGGGCCTTTTACTGTTATGTAGTGATCCTCCTGAGAGACGGTCACGCCCTGTGGTATAGCTATGGGTAGTTTACCTATTCTAGACATATTGCTTTGCTATAAGGAGGATTAATATACATAACATAGTACCTCACCACCGATCTTGAGCTCACGAGCCTCTTTGTCTGTCATGACGCCGTGAGATGTAGATAGGATGGCGATACCTAGTCCATTGAGTACGCGAGGCATATCTTTGTAGCCTACATACTTACGTAAGCCTGGGCGTGAGACACGCTTGAGGCACTTGATTGCATTGACCTTGTTAGAGAGGTCATACTTGAGGGCGACCTTGATGGTTCCTTTGCATCCCTCCTCCTCAAACATATAGTTGAGGATGTAGCCCTTATCAAAGAGGATCTTGGTGATGTCCTTTTTGATGTTGCTAGCTGGGATTTCTACCACACGGTGCCCCGCTTTGATTGCGTTGCGCAATCGGGTGAGATAATCTGCTATTGGATCTGTCATTGTGTATTAAGATTAAATTGATCTGGAGGGTTCCTGACTGGCTTATAGCACCTTCCCAAGGTGTCGTCTACTCCTCTACCTTTGGATCACCACGCCTTACATAAAGGCTGTGATATCATCTAGTTATAGAGTCACGAGCACCAGGATCGAGAGCCGTAAGGGACAGGCTACCCCAGACAATATTTAATTGATTTGCTGTCAGTCATCGCCCCACGCTCTCACTCTAGAGAGTGTGAGCGTCTCATACACTTCCTCTGTGTAGAGGAACTATATGAGAGGACAATTCTAGGCAAAGGTACAAATAGTCTGGATACTATGAAAACTTTTGGAGTCGATCGTGAGCAGATCGCACCTGCCTTAGGGGCGGTGGATCGTGCTCTAACTCGCTCTGAGCTTAGTGTATCTGAGCCTTAGGCCTCTCTATAGATGATTTGTGTCTATCAGAGAGTATTTTTGTCCTCGTATGTGGGTGTCGACGAGAGATTGTTACCAGCTGGCTTTCTTCACCCCTGGGATAAGACCAGCAGAAGCCATCTCGCGGAACTGGATACGGCTGATGCCAAACTGTCTCATATAACCCTTGGGACGCCCCGTGATCTTGCAGCGGTTGTGCAGACGCACGGGAGAAGAGTTGCGAGGTAGTGTCTGTAGCTTCTGCAGAGACTCGTAGTCTCCAGCAGCCTTGAGCTCAGCACGACGCTTCGCATACTTCTGAACGAGCTTCTGGCGCTTGGCCTCACGGGCCTTCATTGATTCTTTTGCCATAAACCTATATGTATCTTACTTATTAGTCGTACGGAATGGGAGTCCAAATCTCTTGAGTAGCTCGAAGCCCTCCTCATCAGTAGGAGCTGAGGTTACAAAAGTGATGTTCATCCCTAGTATCTTCGTGATGCTATCGAGGTTGATCTCAGGGAAGATGATCTGCTCTGAGATCCCTAGCGTATAGTTACCACGACCATCCAGCTTAGAGTTGATACCCTTGAAGTCACGGATACGTGGGAGTGCGACACGTACGAGACGCTCGAGGAACTCGTACATACGATCACCACGCAGTGTAACCATGACACCGATAGGCATCTGCTTACGCAGCTTGAAGTTGGATATATCCTTACGCGAGTATGTTGCTACTGCCTTCTGTCCGGTGATCTGTGTGAGCTCATCGATAGCAACATCGATGATCTTCTTATCAGCCGTAGCCATGCCCAAGCCTTGATTGATGACGATCTTCTCTAGGCGAGGCACCTGCATGCTACTCTTGTAGGCAAAGTGCTTCATCAGATCGGGAGCGATCTGCTCGTTGTATTGCTTCTTAAGATTTACTGTCAGTGCCATAGTTACTTAATTACTTCTCCTGACTTCTTAGCGAAGCGTACTAGCTTACCGTTGTCATCACGGCGACGTCCTATACGCGTTCCCTTGCCAGACTGAGGATCTAGCACATTCAGGTTGGATATATGTATTGGAGCCTCCATACTGAGAATAGCTCCCTGGGGGTTCTGTGCATTGGGCTTGGTATGCTTAGATACCATGTTAAGCCCCTCGACGATCGCACGCTGCTTCTTGACAAGGACCTTGAGGACACGTCCCGTTTTGCCCTTGTCATCGCCAGCGTTTACCATGACGATGTCGCCTTTCTTGATATGAAACTTGCTCATCTCTATTCTCTTTATAAGTTAAAGGACCTCAGGAGCTAGAGACACGACCTTCATATTGACGGCACGTAGCTCACGAGCTACAGGTCCGAAGATACGTGTACCACGTAGCTCGCCATTGGGGGTGAGTAGTACGCAGGCGTTGTCATCAAAGCGGATGTAGGAGCCGTCTGCACGACGTATCTCCTTTTTTGTTCTTACGATGAGCGCCTTAGCGACAGTCCCCTTCTTCATATCGCTAGAGGGGATGACGCTCTTGACAGTCACCACGATGATATCTCCGACCGAAGCATAGCGGCGGCGGGTACCACCGAGTACACGGATACAGAGTACCTCGCGAGCACCACTATTGTCTGCTACATTGAGTCTTGATTCTTGCTGTATCATAGTTTACTTCGCTCTTTCTATAATCTCGGTGAGTCTCCAGCGCTTGGTGCGGCTCAGAGGGCGTGTCTCCATAATGCGGACACGATCACCGACGTTCGTTTCATTCTTCTCGTCATGTGCATAGTACTTCTTAGTCTTGCTGACGAACTTACCATATATAGGGTGCTTCTCTTTGAAGCGAGAGGCTACGGTGATGGTCTTGTCCATCTTGTTGCTGGTGACGATCCCGATGCGCTCTTTTCTGTGTTTTCTTTCCATGTGAATATCAGTCTATTCTGCAGGGTTAGTTATTTGTCTCTCGCTCGGCGAGGACAGTCTTGAGACGAGCGATCGTGCGACGCTGCTCTCTAAAAGCTGCAGGATTCTCCGCTGGAGAGACATAGTGGTCTATCCTCTTCTGCTGGTAGGAAGCCTGCTCAGCCTCTATGCGCTCACGGATCTCCTCCGTTGTGAGCTCTTTGATTTCGCTTATCTGCATAGCTGTATAAGGTCTAGCGGATTAAACATTAGGGTTAGCAGCGTCGAAGTCTCGACGTACGACAAACTTTGTCGTGACTGGTAGCTTCTGAGCTGCCAGACGTAGAGCCTCCTTTGCGACTTCGTAGGGTACGCCCTCTACTTCAAAGAGCATACGACCAGGAGTCACAGGAGCGACAAATCCCTCGGGATTACCTTTACCCTTACCCATTCGCACCTCAGCAGGCTTTGCTGTGATTGGCTTGTCGGGGAAGATGCGGCACCAGACCTGTCCTTGACGCTGCATGTAGCGCGTTACTGCGATACGAGCGGCCTCTATCTGACGGCCAGTGATCCACTTACTCTCTAGGCTCTTGATACCAAAAGAACCAAATGCGAGCTGGTTGCCACGCTGTGCATTGCCCTTCATGCGGCCCTTTTGTTGCCTTCTAAATTTAGTCTTCTTAGGTTGTAACATAGCTGTGGTCTTTGATTAGCGATTAGATCTATTGCGTCCTCCACGACGGAATCCACGACGCTCACCACGAGAGTCACCACCTCGGCGTCCACCCTGGCGACGTGGCTGAGAGAGGTCAGGTGCTAGATCGCGGCGCTCGTATACCTCGCCGTTCATGATCCAAACCTTGACACCGATCATACCTACCTTAGTAAGAGCTTCGGCCTGAGCGTAGTCGATATCAGCACGTAGTGTGTGTAGAGGAGTACGTCCCTCCTTGTATAGCTCCGAGCGAGCCATCTCAGCATTGTTGAGACGACCTGAGAGCTGTATCTTGATACCCTCAGCGCCTGCGCGCATAGCATTTGCGATAGCCATCTTGACGGTACGTCGGTATGACATACGTCCCTCTAGCTTGCGTGCTATATCGTTGGCGACGATGACGGCGTCGACCTCAGGCTTGCGCACCTCGTAGATGTTGATCTGTATGTTGTCAGCCTTGGTGACCTTCTTCAGCTCCGCCTTGAGGTTTTCCACGTTTTGTCCACCCTTACCGACGATCATACCGGGACGAGCAGTGCATATGGTTATGGTGATGACCTTGAGGGCTCGCTCTATGATGATCCGGCTCACGAGGGCACCTGATAGTCTCGTGTTTAGGTACTTTCTGATACGGTCATCCTCTACAAGAGTATCGCCGTAGTTACGGCCACCATACCAGTTAGAGTCCCAACCACGTATGTAGCCGAGTCTGTTTGCTATTGGATTAATCTTCTGTCCCATGTCAGTTACTTAGCTACGTTATTAACTATTTGGTCGACCCACACAGTGATGTGATTCGAACGCTTGCGGATTCTGTAGCCACGGCCCTGTGGGGCTGGGCGTAGACGCTTGAGTGTGACTCCCTCGTCTACATAAATCTTGGAGACGTAGAGCTCTCCCTCGTCAGCCTTGCGACCGTTGAGTTGCTCCCAGTTGGAGATAGCGCTACGTATGAGCTGCTCAACACGCTGAGCAGCTACCCGGCGAGAGCTAAATCTCAGGGTAGCCATCGCACGCTCTACCTCCATGCCTCTTATGTTGTCGACGACTAGACGCATCTTACGAGGAGATGTGGGCACGTTGCGTAGCTTAGCTACGGCGGGCTGAGTCACAGTCTCCTGAGCTGTCGTCTCTATTGTATCTTGATTATTGGCACTCATGTGTGATAATTACTTTGATTCGATTTATTACAGGGGTGCTAACTAGCGATTGCCAGAGTGACCACGGAAGGTACGCGTAGGAGCGAACTCTCCGAGCTTGTGACCCACCATATTCTCTGTAATAAATACAGGTATAAAACTCTTGCCATTGTGTACGGCGATCGTATGTCCCACGAAGTCTGGAGAAATCATTGAGGCGCGAGACCAAGTCTTGATGACTGATTTCTTGCCACTTTCATTCATAGCCAAAACTTTCTTTTCGAGCTTGACGCTGATAAATGGCCCTTTCTTAAGTGAACGACTCATGTGTTTAGTTCTTGCTTAAATGATACAATGATTACTTCTTACGCTTAGTGGCGGCTCTCTCGATGATGTACTTAGAGGAGTGCTTCTTAGGAGCTCTCGTCTTAAGACCCTTAGAGTATAGACCCGTACGTGAGCGTGGGTGACCTCCGGAGGCGCGTCCCTCACCACCACCCATTGGGTGATCGACAGGGTTCATAGCGACACCGCGTACTCGTGGTCTGCGACCTAGCCAGCGTGTACGGCCAGCCTTGCCCGATCTCTCGAGTGCGTGGTCGGAGTTACCGACACTACCTATCGTAGCTTTGCATGCTGCGAGGATACGGCGAGTCTCTCCACTAGGCATACGTAGTACGACATAATTATCTTCACGAGCTACCAGCTGTGCGAAGGCACCAGCACTACGTACCAGCTTACCACCCTGACCAGGGCGTAGCTCCACGTTGTGCACGATCATACCGACAGGTACCTTAGCTAGTGGTAGTGCGTTACCTACCTCAGGTGTTGCGTTTTCACCTGACATCACTTGCTGGCCTACAGTCAGTCCGTTAGGAGCGATGATATAGCTCTTAGCTCCATCGGCATAGTATAGGAGTGCGATGCGAGATGATCTGTTTGGATCATACTCGATACTCTTGACTGTAGCGGGGATGCCATCCTTCGTTCTCTTGAAGTCGATGACACGATACTTGCGCTTGTGACCACCACCTACGTTGCGTATGGTCATCTTACCAGTATTGTTACGACCACCCGATTTACGAGCTCCAACTACAAGAGACTTCTCTGGTGCACTGGCAGTGATGGCGTCAAATGCACCAATAGTTTTGTGTCTTTGCCCCGGCGTTGCGGGCTTTAGTTTACGGATTCCCATTGCTTATATATTGCTAAAGAAATCGATTGTATCGTCACCCTGGAGCGTTATGATAGCCTTCTTGAAGGCTGGCTTACGACCCGTGATGACACCTGACTTGGTATAGCGACTAGAGCGCTTACCATCGTAGCGACAGGTGTTGACACTATCGACCTTGACGTTGTACATCTTCTCGACAGCATTACGTATCTCAATCTTGTTGGCAGTAGGAGCTACTAAAAAGGCGTAGCGCTGCGGATTGCTCTCAGTGATTGCTGTCATCTTCTCTGAGATTATTGGTTTGATTATGATTCCCATATCAATGCTCTACTAGTGTGTTTCGACTTAAAACATCTCATTGACCTGTGCTAGAGCATCCTCTGTGAAGACTATCTTGCGACAATCCAGCACACAATAAGTATTGAGATCTTGAGTACGTACGATGCTGACACCAGGGATATTGCGAGCACTGAGTGCTACGGTATCCTCTATCTGTGAGACTACGTAGAGAGTCTTCTGTCCATCTACGTTGAGAGCCTTTGCCATACTCACAAAAGACTTGGTCTTGGGAGCCTCAAAGGAGAGCTGATCCAGTACCATGATCTGGTTGTCCTGAGCCTTGTAGGTGAGTGCACTGCGACGTGCTAGCTGGCGAAGCTTCTTATTGAGCTTGAAGCTGTAGCTACGTGGACGAGGCCCGAAGACGCGAGCACCACCACGTAGGATGTTAGAGTTGATATCACCACGGCGAGCACCACCCGTACCTTTCTGGCGGAATAGCTTGCGTGTAGATCCACTCATCTCGCTACGCTCCTTGGTTTTGTGCGTACCCTGACGCTGATTAGCGCGATACTGCTTGACGGTTAGATAGATAGCGTGATCATTGGGCTCTATACCAAAGACGGAGCTCTCCAAGGCTATCTTACGTCCCGTATCTTCACCTTGTATATTGTAGATTGATAGTTCCATTACTTCTCTATTGCTATGATTGAACCCTTAGCTCCAGGCACACTACCCTTGAGTACGAGGATATTGTGCTCGGGCATTACTTTGATCACTTCGAGGTTTTGTACCGTGACGCGCTTGTTACCTAGCTGTCCAGCCATGCGTGTACCCTTAAAGACCTTTGCAGGGTAAGAGCAGGCTCCGATAGCACCGGGAGCACGTAGACGGTCATCCTGACCGTGTGTCGACTGACCGACACCGCCGAATCCGTGACGCTTGACTACGCCTTGGAATCCTTTACCCTTGCTCGTCCCGTGTACATCCACATAGTGGGTGTCATTGAAGAGCTCTACGGTGATCTCATCACCGAGCTTGTAATCTGATCCAAAGCCCATGAACTCGGCCAAGTGGCGCTTGTTAGTTACTCCAGCTGCCTTGAAGTGTCCCTGCATTGGGCGTGTCGTATGCTTATCTTTAGCATCCTGAAAGCCCAGCTGGATCGCTTCATACCCATCGCGGTCAGCAGTCTTTACTTGAGTCACTACACAAGGACCTACTTCGATGACAGTGCATGGCACATTGACGCCCTCGGCACTGAATACGGAAGTCATTCCGATTTTCTTTCCTAATAATCCTGGCATTTCTGTAGTTGATTACTCTGGTTAATACTTAATTTCGATGTCTACGCCACTGGGCATCTCCAGCTTCATCAGCGCATCAATCGTAGGTGCTGAGGCGTTGTAGATGTCGATCAGACGCTTGTGAGCATTTAGCTCAAACTGCTCACGACTCTTCTTATTGACGAAGGTGGAGCGGTTCACCGTAAAGATACGCTTATGCGTGGGCAGTGGTATAGGACCACTGACCAGCGCATTAGTATTCTGTACGGCCGTGACGATCTTCTCGGCAGACTTGTCTACGAGCATATGGTCGTAAGACCTCAGCTTGATTCTGATCTTTTGGCTCATTACTATATTGTGAGATTATTACTTTATCAAATCAACGCGACCATTGAGTTCCTCAAGGATCTTCTTAGCTATTGACGAGGAGACCTCTGCATAGTGTGAGAAGCTCATCGTACTTGAGGCACGACCACTCGTGATCGTACGTAGGGCTGTGACGTAGCCAAACATCTCGCTTAGGGGCACCTTAGCCTTGATGACCTGAGCGCCAGAGCGGTTGACCTCTGAGCCCTCGACCTGACCACGACGCTTGTTAAGGTCGCCGATCACGTCACCCATGTTCTCCTCAGGTGTAACCACCTCAAGCTGCATAATAGGCTCCATAAGGACGGGGCTAGCCTGCTCCGATGCCTCCTTGAAGGCCATCATAGCTGCTACCTCAAAGGAGAGCTGATCTGAGTCTACGGGGTGGAAAGATCCATCCACGAGTGTCACCTTGAGACTATCTAGAGGATAGCCTGCTAGGACACCACTCTTCATAGCCTTCTCAAAGCCCTTCTGGACGGAGGGGATAAACTCCTTCGGGACGTTACCACCCTTGACCTCGTCGACAAACTGTAGAGCGCCTTCGAAGTCCTCATCAGCAGGACCGAACTTGATGATGATGTCAGCGAACTTACCACGACCACCTGACTGCTTCTTGTATACCTCGCGTAGGTCTACAGTCTGAGTGACAGCCTCCTTGTAAGCCACCTGAGGCTTACCCTGGTTGCACTCGACCTTGAACTCACGCTTCAGACGGTCTATAATGATATCTAGGTGTAGCTCACCCATACCGCTGATGACGGTCTGACCCGTCTCCTCATTGGTCTTGACGACAAACGTAGGATCCTCTTCAGCGAGCTTAGCTAGTCCTACACCGAGACGATCCATATCCTTCTGCGTCTTAGGCTCTACAGCGATACCGATCACTGGATCGGGGAAGTCGATAGACTCTAGTACGAGTGGTGCATTCTCATCACAGAGCGTGTCACCCGTACGGATATCCTTAAAGCCTACGCCAGCACCGATATCACCTGTACCGATAGACTCCATCGGGTTCTGGTGATTAGAGTGCATCTGGAAGAGGCGTGAGATACGCTCCTTCTTGCCAGAGCGAGAATTAAAGACGTAGCTACCAGCGTCAATGTGACCACTGTACACACGGAAGAAGCAGAGACGACCTACGAAGGGGTCGGTAGCGATCTTGAAGGCGAGTGCACTCATAGGCGCATCGGGATCGACCTCACGTACCTCCTCCTTGTCAGAGTCTAGCGCATGACCTACTACCTCTGGTGTATCCATAGGGCTAGGTAGGTAAGCACAGACAGCGTCTAGGAGTGTCTGTACACCCTTATTCTTAAATGAAGAGCCACACATCATAGGGAAGATCTCCATCGCTAGCGTAGCCTTGCGGATAGCAGCACGGATCTCATCCTCTGTGATGGTAGAGGGATCGTCAAAGTACTTCTCCATCAGAGCCTCGTCAGTCTCTGCGAGCGTCTCTAGGAGCTTGTCTCTCCACTCCTCAGCATCAGCGCGGAGATTGTCAGGGATCTCATCGACCTCATACTCGGCACCCATGGTCTCATCATGCCAGAGGATAGCCTTCATAGTGATCAGGTCTACGACCCCCTTGAAAGAGTCCTCCTCCCCTATAGGGATCTGGATAGGACAAGCCTTCGCTCCGAGCATCTCGACCATCTGGCGCTGTACCTCGTAGAAGTTTGCGCCTGAGCGGTCCATCTTGTTAACGTATGCGATGCGAGGCACCTTATACTTATCAGCCTGACGCCATACAGTCTCACTCTGAGGCTGTACACCACCTACAGCACAAAAGGCTGCTACGGCGCCATCGAGGATACGGAGCGAGCGCTCTACCTCGACAGTAAAGTCAACGTGTCCCGGGGTGTCGATCAGGTTGATCTTATACTTCTTGTCATCGTAGGTCCAGAAGGTCGTAGTAGCAGCAGAGGTGATCGTGATACCACGCTCCTGCTCCTGCGCCATCCAGTCCATCGTAGCGGCACCATCATGTACCTCTCCGATCTTGTGTGTTAGTCCGGTGTAGAAGAGAATGCGCTCAGAGGTCGTCGTCTTACCAGCATCAATGTGTGCCATGATGCCGATATTACGAGTTTGCTCGAGCTTAGAATGAATTGCAGACATAGATTTTATGGTTAGTGTAGGTTAGAAGCGGAAGTGTGCGAAGGCACGGTTGGCCTCAGCCATACGATGTACGTCCTCCTTACGCTTGAACGCACCACCCTGACTGTTGTAAGCATCCATGATCTCTGCTGCAAGCTTGTCAGCCATCGTCTTACCACCACGCTTGCGTGCGAAGATGATCAGATTCTTCATGGAGATAGACTCCCTACGCTCTGGACGTATCTCTGTCGGCACTTGGAAGGTTGCTCCTCCGATACGACGAGACTTGACCTCCACGTGGGGGGTTACATTATCGAGAGCTGCCTTCCAAATCTCTAGGGCGCTCTTCTCCTCCTGCGACATCTTATCCTTGACGATATCAAGGGCCTTGTAGAAGATGCTATATGCAAGACTCTTCTTGCCATCATACATGAGGTGGTTCACAAACTTTGTGACCTGACGATCTCCAAATACGGGATCGGGCAGTACCTGCCTCTTTTTAGGCTTAGCCTTTCTCATTGTTTCGTGATATTATACTATTGTCTCGTCGTCTTATTTGGGTTGCCATCATTATGATTTGTTGTCTTCAACGCCCCCTCTGGAGCATTTACTCAACCTATCCTTGATCTACAAGGATTAGCTTATCCAAATAGAACCACGGGAACAAATGTGGTTACTAGATTTAGATTGCACTCCTGCGTAAGAGGTACACGACTTAGAGAGCTCGGACGCACTACGACAAGGAGTGTAGATAGATTTTTCTGTGGGGAGAGGTACTCGCTGATGTACCTATTGTATAGTATACCCGCCCACTAGGGGGGAGTAATAGGCCGAGGGGGATAGTAGGCCATCCAGCACCTCGCCACGGCATCTCAATCTAGGCGACTAGTTTACTTCGCCTTAGGACGCTTAGCTCCGTACTTAGAGCGACGCTGGCGACGACCGTCGACACCAGCTGTATCGAGTGCTCCACGCACGATATGGTAGCGTACACCAGGCAGGTCCTTGACACGACCGCCACGCACCAAGACGATACTATGCTCCTGAAGGTTGTGACCCTCACCGGGGATGTAGGCGTTCACCTCCTTGCCGTTGGTCAGACGTACACGAGCCACCTTACGCATAGCCGAGTTTGGCTTCTTTGGGGTGGTTGTGTAAACGCGGACACAAACGCCACGACGCTGTGGGCATGAACCCAAGGCTGGAGACTTACCTTTTTCCTCAAAGGTCTCTCGTCCCTTTCTTACTAACTGTTGGATAGTAGGCATTAACTTCTCGTTTACTTAATTCTTGATTTACAAATATGATTCTCTTGCTACCCTGCTATCAGGTGTCGTAAGCACGACAAGCCGCACATCACAACTACCTACAGTAGGCATAGCGGGGACAAAGGTACAAAAACTTTTCGACCTGACAAGCGATCCAACTATCTGAGTACTCGAAGTGTACCGAGGGCTAATTTCTATTTTGAGGTGCTGGGAGGGGGGAAAGGTAGATCTCCACGTGGGAATTCTCAAATAGCCACATGGGCGTTCAAAATTCTCCACGTGGAGACGAAATGAAACTTCGGAGGAATCAAATGAAACTTCGGAGGAAATGATTCGCCCCTACGTGGAGAATAAAAAATAGCCACGTGGGAATTTGAGATTTCCTACGTGGCTATCATCTGGTAGCATCGAATTATAGCGTATCAGCGCTACTGAAAAAGCGGGGCTGTGGAGTAATCCGATTAGTGCGAGGGGAGCGCGACAGGCATATGCGAGGTTTAGTCGCGCTGCAGACGAGCCGCTAGAGCGGGGCGCCAGTCGGTGGCGTTGACCGCTAGGAGTGTTTGCAGGCCTAGTGCTGCGGCGGCCTCGATGTTGGCGGTGCTGTCATCGATGAAGAGCGTGCGCTCGGGTACCATGCCGCTGTCGGCTATCATCTGCTCGTAGATAGCTCGGTCGGGCTTCATCGTCTGCATCTCGCAAGAGGCGTAGACCTTGTCCACATAGTCGCTCAGCGTGCGTCCCGTGGCAGGGAGGAAGTGCGGACTGTGGGCATAAGCCATAATGTAGGGATTGGTATTCGACAAGATATAGATCTTGTACTCCTTACGGAGCTGCTCTAGGTAGTCAAACTTGTACTGAGGGACTCCCTTGAGGAAGAGCATGATCGCCTCATTGATCTGCTCATCGGTCAGGTCTGTGCCAGCGTGCTCATTAAGCCGTGCGACAAACTCCTCGCGCCCCACGAGTCCCATCTCTAGGTCGTGAAAGACGCCGAGCTGTCGGTACGGGTTGAGCATCTCGTCGATGTCCTGGACGCCTAGCTCGCGAAAGCGTCTTAGCGACACCTCCGGCTGGAGATCCACTAAGACGCCTCCGAAATCAAATACGAGTGTATCTATCACGGTCTCTTACTTCTTGAGCCAACGATCGAGCCAATCGAAGAAGGTGCGCTGCCATAGGAGTGCATTCTGAGGCTTGAGGACCCAGTGCGTCTCTTCGGGGAAGAGGAGCATCTTCGTTGGTACGCCACGCATCTTAGCAGCATCAAAGGCCATCATACCCTGCGATGCTAGGATGCGGAAGTCGTACTCGCCGTGAATGATCAGGATAGGCGTATCCCACTTGTCAGCGAGCTTGTGCGGTGAGTTGGCAAAAGTGCGCTGAGCGGTAGCGTTGTCTTTTTCCCAAGGAGCGCCGCCCATATCCCAGTTGGCAAACCACTTCTCCTCGGTCTCTAGATATTGTGCCTCGAGGTTGAAGATACCAGCGTGAGCGATGAAAGCTGAGAAGCGTCCCTCATGTACACCGGCTAGGTAGTAGACGGAGTAACCGCCATAGCTAGCGCCCACAGCGCCCATACGATCTGGTGCGATGAAGGGCTCTTGCTTCATCAGATCTGCAGCGGTGAGGTAGTCGCGGATGTTCTGACCGCTGTAGTCGCCACTGATCTGCTCGTTCCACGCCTTACCAAAGCCTGGCACGCCGTGGCGGTTGGGCAGGATGACAATGTAGCCCTGCTCAGCCATGATGCGGGGGTTCCAGCGATAGGACCAGAACTGGCTTATGGTGCTTTGCGGACCACCCTGACAATAGAGGATAGAGGGGTACTGCTTGTTCTTGTCAAAGTGCGGTGGGTAGAGTACCCATGTGAGCATCTTACCGCCATCGGTCGTAGGCATCCAGCGCTTTTCGCAAGTTAGGTCACCCAGCTGACTCATGATCGGCTTGTCCTCCTCAGTCAGTACGGTAGCCTTGCCGTTCTTCAGATTGACCATATAGAGCTCCGTCGGGTAGGTCATCGACTGACGAGAGGCTACGCAGACGCCCTTGTCATTTATATCAAAGCCTGTGTAGTCGTATTGTCCGTCGGTGATCTGCTTGATCTTGCCATTGGATAGCTGATAGCTGTAGAGGTGTGTCAGCGCCTCACGGCAAGTGATGAAGTAGATGGTCTTGCTGTCGGCACTCCAGGTGGGGTTGGAGATGTTGTACTCAAAGTCTGCCGTGAGGGGACGGTACTGCTTCTTTGCCAAGTCGTAGAGATACATCACCTGTAGGTCAGACTCGTAGCCGTCGCGCTCCATACCGATCCAGATGAGCGAGCGACCATCGGGGCTGAAGACAGGGTTCGTGTCGTAACCCATGATGCCCTCACTTACGTTGGTTGTCTCACCAGTAGACACATTATATATATAGATGTCGCTATTGGTCGAGAGGCTGTACTCTAGTCCCGTCTTCTTACGGCAAGCGTAGGCGATGAGGTTGCCATCAGGGCTGAAAGCTATATCCTCGATACCGTTGAAGGGGCGCATAGGCGCCTCGTAAGGCTCACCCTCGAGCAGGTCTAGTCCCTCGGTGATGGGCTGTGCCGCAACCTTTGCGATAAAGGGGTGTGGCATCGTCGAGACCCATTCGTCCCAATGCTTGTACATCAGGTCTTCGATGATACGTGCGTTAGCTTTGTCTAGATCGGGATAGACGTCCGTGACGACAGGGCGTGCCTTGATATCCTGCACATAGAGTAGTGTCGTCTCATCGGGCGAGAGGAGGTAGTCGACGATACCGCCGTCGATAGCGGTGAGCTGACGCTCTACCCCATCGCTGAGGGTGCGAGCAAAGAGCTGCATACCCTGATCGGTGCTACGCATGAAGTATATCTGCTTGCCGTCACGGCTCCAGCGTGGGCTATACTCGCTACCAGCTGAAGGAGCGGTCAGCTCGGTACGCCCCGAGCCATCGCTATTGATGAGGTAGAGGGTCGTGCGGCTGTTATTGTCTTGGATAGAGGGTTGGGACACGTTGTATACGACCTGCTTACCATTAGGCGCTAGCGCATAGCTCCCTACACGAGGCATCGTGAGGAGCATCTCTGGGGTCATCTGCTTGGTCCCTTGCTGTGCAGTCATAGGCAGAGCGAATGTAGATAAAATGAGAGCCACGAGGCTACGAAACAAATTTCTTCTAGTCATAAGATAGAATGAGATAGAGTGAAGGAAAGGTCGTCTCGGGCGACCATAGTTACTGAATACCCTCCAAAGGTACGAAAAAAGAGCTTAGAGGATGGAATGTACGGGTTCAAATCCCAGAGTCTCTCGTTTGCTTTTTAGAGGTAGATTGTCTAACTTCGCCTTTCAGTGGTTTCTAGCGACAACACGCTAAAACCACCTTTTACATTTTCACAAACACTACAATACGAACTATGAAAAAACTGCTACCCGCTCTGCTATGCTTCCTAGCACTCCTCTCTCTCCCGATGTATGGTCAGGAGAGCGTCATCAAGCTGACCACTCACATGAAGCCCACAGACCGCTTTAACATCTCTATCAAGTGCGACGGCACGCCCAAGGTCGAGGGAGCCTCGGGCATGGAGAGTGGAGGATCTCCTATGTGGGACGGATCTGTCAACTACCAGCTCTCTGTCAAGCAGCCTGAGCTCACGATCACCGGTACAAATATCACGCTCTGTACCGTAGGACAGGACAGTATCTACTCTCTCGATGTCACGGGGTGCCCGACGCTCGAAGAGCTCACCTGCCCGGGCAACTATCTGACCGAGATCGATCTGAGCAAGTCGGTCAATCTGAAGACCTTCATATGCTACAACAACGACATCACGAGCATCGATCTAAGTAGCAGCCCCGAGCTGTATCAGTTCGACTGCAACGCAAACCCAATCACAGCTCTTGACCTGAAGGCAAACGGTGAGCTCACCTTCCTCACTTGTGGCTCGACAAAGGTGCAGAAGCTCGACCTCTCGGGCTGTACCAAACTCGAGGAGCTGATTGCGCCAAGCACCTCCGTAGAGGAGATAGACCTCTCTGGACTCAGCTATCTAACAGAGGTCAACTGTAACCAAAACAGCAACCTACGCAAGCTAACCCTCGCAGGCAATACCGCGCTAAGGAATCTCGAAGCAGCCAACTGCGCCATAGAGCAGATAGACCTCTCCGAGGCAACAGCACTCACCTACTTGATCCTGAGCAATAATCAGCTCTCGACCTTTACAGCATCCAACCCTTCTGTAGAGACCATCGACCTGAGAAACAATAAGCTACAGGAGATTACCCTCCCCGAGTGCAAGAACCTGCAGTCCGTCACGCTCTACAATAACTTCATCAAGGGTGCCGCTATGACAGCCTTTATGAACTCTCTTCCGGAGGCTAAGAAGTCTGCCTACTTCCGTGCTCCTAAGATTGAGCTGATCACTACCGACAATGCTCAGGAGCGCAACATCTGTCTCGTCTCTGATGTCAAGATTGCTACAGACAAGGGGTGGGAGGTCTTTGGCAATGATGAGTCGACCTCAACCGTATCTCCCTATGCTGGTGCGGCTCTGTATCCAGTCACGCTAGAGGTCGCAAAGCATGGTAAGGCTAAGTTCACAGGCGCTGACGACCTGACAGCAGTCCCAGAGCGTACCGAGCTAAAGCTCACGATGACCCCAGATGAGGGCTATGTCGTAGATCGTGTCTACTGCAACCACGAGCTCCTAGAGGTCGACGGCAATGAGATAACGATCGTAGTCAGAGAGGAGACACTGGTAGAGGTCTTCTTCAAGGATCCTCTGAGCATCAGTACGATAGAGGAGCGCGCACAGGTCAAGCTCTTCCCAACTGTCGCTAATCAGCTACTCACCGTCACAGGTCTCATGCCACAGGAGCAGATCTCCATCTACACCCTCTCAGGCATACGCCTCGCAACGATCGAGGCGGATCTCCAAGGTACAGTCTCTGTAGACCTCTCCGCTTATCCAGAGGGTGGCTACCTACTACAGCATCAAGGTGGGGCTGCTCGCTTCGTTGTCAAGCACTAATCAATGAGACAAGCAAAGGATATGAAGCGACTACCACTCTTGCTATCCACACTCCTGCTCTGCACAGCTCTCTCGGGGGCTGCGCAGACGCAGGCTGAGCCCTATGCTGGCGATGCTAAGATTGTCATCACCACCGATGCGGCGGTAGGCGATCGGCTGAAGGTTCTGATCGAGTCTCCCGCTGGTGCCGAAAACGTATGGATCGATCTCAATAACAACGGCATCTGCGATGAGGGCGAGCGCTATGAGTACATTCAGTATCGGTACAACTCCTTTACGATCTCTTCGAAAGAGCCGATTACCCTCCACGGGGAGATCTCCTATCTAGACATCTCTAGCAATAAGTTGACCAAGCTCGATCTGACCGCTGCTAGCAAAGCCCTCGAGAAGCTCTATGCGCATCATAATCAAATCACTGAGCTAGATCTTGCAGGCATAAGCAATCTTATGCTGCTCTCACTAGACTCCAACCAACTGACTCAACTAGATGTCAGTAGCAATGAGAAGCTCTTTATGCTCTCTGCGACAGACAATGCGCTAGAGTCCGTGACACTCCCAAGCGGTACCTCGGTGCTTATCAACCGTATCTATCTCTACAACAACCGCCTGACGAGTGAGACTATCCACAAGCTCATCGAGCGACTGCCTCAGCGTCAAGTCACCGACAAGGCTCGTATCTATCTGCTAGATAGCACCAGCCCGACAGAGCAAAATAAGTGCGCTCCAGAGGACGTAGAGCTAGCAAATCAGCGCGCTTGGGACATCTACGACTGGCTCGGTGGCGAAAACGAAGGGCGCAACCCTTATGCAGGCAGCCATGTCGCCACGACACCTATATATAATAGTGTCGCACACCGCCCACATATCGTCATTACAGAGCAGTATATCAAGCTTTCGGAGCTTGCTCCCAGCACCCACATCGAGCTATGCTCTATGAGTGGCATCGCTGTCGCCACCACCGAGAGCGACGCCACAGGTTACGCAGAGATCTCCACGAGCCTACTGCCACAAGGCGTCTATCTACTCCATACTGCAGAGTGGACCGAGAGACTCCTCCTCTAGTTATCGCAACATACTGACGTAAGCCCCCTCGACTTTGCCCCCTCAGACATGAAGTCTGACGCAAAGCTGAGGGGGCTTGTTTTTTTTATTGCGAAGTCTCTTGTTTTTTATTGACAAATTGCTTAATTTCGCCCTTGTAGAGACAGACTATCAGCAACTTCTTAAACCTTCTCCTGCATTTGATCACGTTGCGGTCAGTCGTAGCGTGGTAAAATGCCGAAGGAAGATAGCGGTAATCGATGATGGTATGCCTACATGCCACAAGAGACTTATTTTATACACTAAACTCAGTACAAGTTATGAAAAGACTATTACCTATTCTGCTATGCTTCTTAGCGTTTGCAGTGCCACGACTCTATGGTCAGAAGACCTACCCCGTGACCTTCAGCGCTATGGAGGGAGGCACGATCAGTGCGAGCATTCTCTCTCCGTACGAACAGATCGAATCTGGCGCCAAGGTCGCTGTTGGACTAGATGTCAACTTCTTCGCAAAGGCTGATGAAGGCAAGCAGCTAGATTATTGGGAGATCAATGGTGAGCGTAGTGACGTCACCGAGTACACTCTCTCGACAGAAAATCTACAAGCACCGCTCGACGTGGTGGCGCACTTCAAGACAGCCCCTGCTGACGGCTATGCTGTCCACTTCTCTGTCGTCGGAGAGGGCGAGATAACCGCCTCTTACCTCGGGGATACTGGCTATTACGACCTAACAAATCTCAAAAATGGAGAGAAGGTGCCAGCAGGTACACGTGTCTCCTTTGAGGTATCGCCCAAGGGAGACAAAGAAGTGGGTTACTGGACGATCAATGGCAAACAGAATAACGAGAGCTACGGCAAGAAGGAAGTCACCTATACCGTCATTGCCGAGACTACGCTGAGCGTAGAGCTCATTGCCCCTGTATATGACAAGCTCACCTACGAGTCTACAGAAGGTGCTACACTGGAGGCATACGTCAACTATAATGCTGTCAACTCAGGAGACTCTGTCAAGCGTGGATCGGAGGTTAAGTTTATGCCTCGCTTTGAAGACGCTTACAAGCTTGACCACTGGGAGATCAATGGATCAATTTATCAGCATAATCCGACTAACTCCTTTCTAGAGTATAAGCTTATGGGCGAAACTCATGTCAAGCTCTTCGCTCGAACGAAAGATCAGCTACCCATCAACTTCTCCGCAGAGGCAAATGGTGAGGTAGCAGGCTTTAGGCAGATAGGCTCTAGTTATAGCGCCAACTACGCAGAGATCATCTCTGGTGAAAAGATCAACGAAGAGTCGCAAGTATTCCTATGGGCTAAGCCTAGCGAGGGCTATCGCCTCGTTGGCTGGACGCTTGCAGGAGACACTATTGGCAAGACAAACCCGCTCATCTATAAGGTTAAAGAGGGAGACAACACCATCGTCGCACACTTTGCCCCAGGAGCCGATACGAAGTCCGTTCTGGCACACTTCTCCTCTAGTGAGGGAGGTAAGATCACAGGTACGATGGGCATATACAATCCTTACTATACGCAAGTACCAGTCAAAGATGGCTTCCCCATCGCAAAGAACTCAAGCGTTGACTTTACAGCGGTACCTGACTCTCTCTATATGGTAAAGAGCTGGACCGTCAATGGCAACAGCGACGAGTACTACAATGGCAAGAAAGACTTCTCTCACTCCTTCAGTAAAGAGGACACAGTATACGTTGAATTCGTGCAGTTTACTCCACGCATTGTCACGTTTGAGTCTTCTACTGCAGAGGGCGGTAGAGTAGACGTCAAGGACAGCAACTGGGAAAACATCAAATCAGGTGGCATCGTTCCTGATGGAAGCAAGATCTCAGTCTACGCTTACAAGGAAGACGGCTACGAATTTGACTACTGGGAGATCGATGGCAAGCGTAGTGATAAGTATAAGGAGAGTAAGATCTACGACTACGTAGTAACGGCTGACGTCCACTTCAAGGCGTACTTCAAGAAGCTTGCTATGCTACCCGTCACCTTCTCTGCAAATGGAGCTGGCTCCGTAACTGCTAAGATTGGGTATTGGGGTGATCCGATCAACTCGGGCGACACTATCCAGGAGAATACATCACTAAGCTTCATCGCAACGGCTGACGAGGGCTCTAAGCTACGCAACTGGACCATCAATGGTGTAGACACGCTAGCTGGTAAGACCGAGATCTCCTACGATGTCCGAGCAAACAAGGACAACACGATCATCGCCAACTTCGTATCGGATATAGCACCTAGCAAGGTAAAGCTCACCTACGGTGTAGCTACCGAAGGTGGTAAGCTATCCGTCTTGGCTTATCCAGCAACTGGAGATCCTTACACTGTAAATAGTGGAGACGAGGTAGACTATGCTACAAACTTGTTCTTCCAAGCAGAGACTGATCCAGGCTACACTGTAGAGAAGTGGACTGTCAACGGCAAGGAGGATACCTCCGCTGGCAATGACAATATGCTATCGATGGCCATCCAAGAGGACTCTGACGTTCAGGTATACTTCAAGAAGGCTGACGATACCAGCGATGGCTACTCAGTCACCTTCGCGGCGGATCCTTTTGAGGGTGGTAAAATCATAGCAACGTACGCTGAAGGCTTCAGTAGCGTTGATATAGCTTCTGGCGACAAGGTTGCTGAGGGCAAATACGTAAGCTTCATCGCTGAGGCAAACCCAGGCTATGAGTTCGAGAAGTTTATGGTCAATGGGGTAGAGACTCCTGGGGACTTTACCCAGCCAGAGAAGTACGCTACCGAGCTTTACCAAGATCTCAACGTAGTCGCTGTCTTCAAGAGTTCAGCTCCTGTTGAGGAGCACACGGTCACCTTTGCTGCTGATCCTACCGAGGGTGGTACCGTCACGGCTACTTACTACGACAATGACACGGAGGAGGAGGTACCTTTCGAGACGGGTGCCAAGTTCACTGGTGATGAGACCTATCTCACCTTCACAGCAAAGGCAGCCGATGGCTATAAGGTCGTAAGCTGGATAGCCAATGGTGAGGATGTCACACCTAGCAATCCTACGGTATACGAGCATCAGCTCAAGGCTGACCTCGACCTGAAGGTAGTCTTCAAGAAGCTCTATCCGCTCACCCTCACAGCTACCCAGGGCGGTAGCCTCGTAGCTAAGGTAGGCGACAAGGAGCTAAAGTCTGGTGACAACGTCATCGAGGGTACTACGATAACCATCGAGGCTACACCTGAGACTGGCTACGAGCTCACAGCGCTTACGGCTGGATCTGAGGACATCCTAGCTACCAAGTCTTTTGAGATGAAGGGAGCTACCGAGGTCAAGGCAACCTTTACCAAGCTACAGAAGAACTACGTCGTCACGCTGCAAAGCAACGAGCACGGCACCATCTCTATCCAGGAGACAGTAGACCTCAAGGCTGTACCCGAGGGTACTAAGCTGACGGTCGTAGCTAAGGGTGCCAACGACAAGTGCGAGCTCACCAAGCTCACAGCCAACGGTAAGGATATCCTCAAGGATATGACCTTTACGGTCACTGAGGATGTGACAGTCGTTGCTGAGTTCGTCGATCACACAGGGCTTGAGGCAGCCACCACGGCTACGCTCTCTGTCTATCCTAACCCCGCTAAGGAGTATGCGATCGTAGCAGGTCTAGCACCTGAAGCTGCCGTAGCGCTCTACACGCTCGAGGGACAGCTGATCATGCGTCTACGTGCTGACCGCTCAGGTAGCCTACAGATAGACCTCACCGCTCTAAGCGACGGCACCTATCTCGTAGTCACCGAGAGCGCATCACAGCGACTCGTCGTCAAGCACTAACTAGACGGCTCTAGTGGGGCTTCGCCCCCTTATTAGGAGCCTTATATCGATATCCACGTGGGAAAATGTCAATTCCCACGTGGATATTTTTTATTCTCCACGTGGATATTTCGGAATCCCCACGTGGATATCGATTTTTTCAGCCAAGTAGGTGTAGCGACTGTACGTGCAACCCTTTGCTTTCTAAGTTCATATGCAAGTAAAATGCGAAGTTTTTCTCGTTTCGCAAGCTCGGTTGACTTCTCTTCGGGGAACCGCTCGTCGGGGTGGGAGCTTCCACCGTAGGGGCGGACCTGTGTGTCCGCCCGTCTTCACCTGAGCGCAGTCTATTCTGCGGGCGGACACGCAGGTCCGCCCCTACACAAGCTACGTCAGCACGACAATTCCACTCATCAAACGCTGTAACCTCCATCTGTAGGGGCGCACGACCGTGCGTCCCTACAACTGTACTACAACGGACGCACAGATCGTGCGTCCCTACAGCGGGTTACTCGTCTCGCTGGTCGGGGACGGAGCATTGCGAAAACTGGGGCATTACTTGCGCTGTAATGATTTTTCCGTATATTTGCTCTCGTAAAGGTGCCTCTAGACCGCTAAATAAGCGTATTTGGCGACTGAAAGAAGGCACATTTAGATAGACATTTAACTAATTAACAAACCTATATTCAATCACAATCACAATGAAGAAAGTAATTCTATCACTCGTTACGCTGCTCGCAGCTACTACGCTCGCAACAGCTCAGATGCGCCCCACGATCAAGGTAGAGGCTGGCGCTAACTTCGCTAACCAGACGACCAAGATCAACGACAACTCCAAGGACGGCAATATGATGGTCGGCTATCGCGTAGGTGCTGGCGCCGAGTTCGGCTTTGCTGATGGCTTCTACGTTAACCCAGGTCTATACTTCCTCAGCCGTGGTGCTAAGAGCGAGGCTGTAGAGATGCTAGGTGCTAAGGTCGATGTCACTCGCTGGCTACACAATGTCGAGATCCCTGTACACGTAGGATATCGTGCAGCTTTTGCTCCCGATATGGCGGTCTCTATCCAGGCTGGTCCTTGGTTCTCTTACGGATTCCTTGGTAAGGACGTCTACAAGGCAACTGGAGAGGGTACCATTGCTGACCTTTCAAAGAAGGTTGTCGATAAGCTCAACGAGAGCGACAACAACCCATACAAGGACACGACTGTAGCTGGTGCTACTATCCCAGCTGCTCTGAAGCCTTTCGACCTTGGTGTAGGTATGCAGGCTGCCTTCGAGTATCGTCAGTTTGGCGTCAACCTAGGCTTCGAGTATGGACTACTCAACACCTCTAACATCGACAACGTGAAGGTCAACAACATGAACTTCTACGTAGGTCTAGGCTATCGCTTCTAATCAGAGCGACCTAAATAGACTTCTCTAATGAAGCTTATGGGGCGACCTACTCACTTATGGGCAGGTCGCCTCTTCTGTATCACACAACCCCCTATTTTACTATGAAGAAAGTAATTCTATCACTCATCACGCTGCTCGCAGCTACAACGCTAGCGACAGCTCAGATGCGCCCCACGATCAAGGTGGAGGCTGGAGCTAACTTCTCCAACATGACTGGCAAGGCGAATGGAGAAACGAATGATGGAGACATCCTCACTGGCTATCGTGTCGGTGCTGGTGTCGAGTTCGCCATCTCAGATGGCTTCTACATCAATCCTGGTCTCTACTTCCTCAGCCGTGGTGCTAAGGCTACGGTCGAGCTGCCCAAGACGACTGACTACGCTATGAAGGTCGTATCCTCTACATGGCTACACAATGTAGAGATCCCTGTACATGTAGGATATCGCGCAGCTGTCGCTCCAAGCATGGCGGTCTCTATCCAGGCTGGTCCTTGGTTCTCTTACGGATTCCTCGGTAAGGTCTCTCAGAAGACCACGGTAACTGGCGAAGGTAAGATAGCTGATGCTGCTAGAGAGATGGCCAAGGCTGCTGATGATGCAGTCAACAAGGGTGAAAACAATCCATACAAGACAGATCCTAAGATCCTGAAGCCTTTCGACCTGGGTGTCGGCATACAGGCGGCCTTTGAGTATCGTCAGTTTGGTGTCAATCTAGGCTTCGAGTATGGCCTACTCAACACCTCCGCTTTTGATGAGGTGAAGGTCAACAATATGAACTTCTACGTAGGTCTAGGCTATCGCTTCTAATTATAGCGCCCTAATGCCCCGTACTAGCTCTCTCAGGGTAGAGCTAAGCGGTAAATAGAGAAGCAGGCTCTCTGGTACGTTGACTAGAGAGCCTGCTGCTGTATTGTCTCGGAGAGATTGGAAGTATCGGAATGGTCGGAGCCAACGAATAGTCCGTCCTAGAGGACTGTGTCAAATGTTGATTTCAACGTGAGACCCCATTTGTGTAGGGGCGGACCTGAGTGTCCGCCCGTTTTTGGCAGAAGACAAATATACGACTCTTTACTTATCGGGCGGACACGCAGGTCCGCCCCTACGCAGATCTCAACTTTCGGAATACGTTTGACGCTGTTCGTTACAGCGGGCCATACGTAAATATGTCGCCTTGCGGGTACCTGGTGGTACGTCCGCAAGACGACATATTGCGATTGTGCGTCGGTGTGTACCTGTGCGCCTTAACGCCCTAGGGGACGACGCTCACGCTGACGTGTCGTAGCCTCCTCCTCGAGACGCTTGATAGGGGGCTGATAGTCGGGGTAGTGCTCCTCCTTGTCAGCTGGCTTGATGTAGGCTAGCTCGTCGCCCTTGCGGACGGTCTGACCCTGACCTACACAGACCTCGATGAGCTTGCCCGTGAAGTTCGTATTAACACGCTCTATCTGACCAAATGGAGTCTCGATGTAGCAGAAAGGCTGACCCGTGACATACTCCGTGCCTGTGGCTGGAGCCATCGAACCTTCGGTCGGATCGACCTCCCAGAGGACGGTGCCGGTCGTGGGAGCAGGGATCATCTGCGTACCCGCACGCATAGCCTTCTTGATATCGCTCTCGTCAAAGCCCTTCTTAGCTAATGCATCAGCCTTGGCCTTAGCGAGTGAAGCCTCAAACTCACGACGCAGGTCGCCGCTCTTGTAGCGTCTGTACTGCTCGGGGTGCATAGCTAGCTCGAAGAGCTCCTCGTCGTCGGGACCGAACTCCCAGCCGTTTTCCTTCATCTCCTTGCGGAAGTCGTCCAGAGCATCGGGATAGAACTGCTGTGGGTCAGCATCGGAGAACTCTAGTCCCTTCTCCTTGGCGAGCGCTACGAGCTCAGGATCGATCTCTCCAGGGATACGTCCAGCCTTGCCGAGGATCATGTTCCACATGTTTTGGTCTATGGCTAGCCAGCGACCCTTGCCCTGCGTCATGTTGTAGACGTTCATCAGAGCGATGTTCTTGACATACTGGCTGAAGGGGGTCACTAGTGGGGGATAACCGACCCGTGGCCATACGTAAGCGACCTCGTTAAAGAGCTTGACTAGTAGATCGTCGATCGATAGCTCAGGCTGGTCGTGATTGCGCAGGTACATATTGATACCTGAGTGTACGCCCTTGAGGTCGGCCATCATCGAGCCCATCATACCGCCTGGCAGACCGCAGCCGACTAGTAGCGAGGAGGTCTCCTTATTGGTCGAACCCATAAAGTAGCCGAGGAAGTCATCGATAAAGCTCTGAGTCATCGTACGAGCGCGCATGTAAGCGTCCATATTGATCTCAGGCACATCAAAGCCCGCATCGTAGAGCATCTCACGGATGGTGATCACGTCTGGGTGGATCTTACCCCAAGAGATAGGCTCCATGGCAACGTCTATGATGTCGGCGCCGTTTTCGCACACCTCTAGCATAGAGGCTACGGAAAAGCCTGGGCCTGAGTGTCCGTGATACTGAATGATCGTGTCGGGGTGCTTAGACTTGATCGACTTGACGAGCTGCCCGAGGAAGTGAGGACGACCGATGCCGGCCATATCCTTGAGACAGATCTCATCAGCGCCAGCCTCGATAAGCTTGTCGGCCAGCGTAGAGTAGTACTCGATCGTATGTATCGGTGAGTAGGTGATACAGAGTGTCGCCTGAGCGGTCATGCCCGCCTCCTTGGCGTAGTGTATGGAGGGGATGATATTGCGTGGGTCATTGAGACCGTCGAAGATACGAGTGATGTCTACCCCCTGAGCATGCTTGACATGGTACATCAACTTGCGGACGTCGGCTGGTACGGGGTACATGCGCAGTCCGTTGAGACCACGATCTAGCATGTGGGTCTTGATGCCCGCCTCGTTGAGCGGCTTGGTAAAGGCGCGTACAGCGTCATTAGGGTTTTCGCCTGCGAGTAGCTTAACCTGCTCGAAGGCACCTCCGTTGGTCTCGACACGTGCGAAGCAACCCATCTCGATGATGAGCGGTGCGATCGCTGCTAGTTGCTCAGCACGTGGCTGGAACTTGCCAGAGGATTGCCACATATCTCTATATATGAGGCTAAACTGAATCTTTTTCTTTGTTGCCATATCTAGTGTATCTATTGTTTTACCTACAAGGCTGATGTGTCATACCTAACCTCACCTACAAAGATACATATTTTACTTACATATAGCGTCTATCCCGATGCTCTTCTCTGGAGAGACACTTGTGGAGAGTGCGAGGCAGAGGAGGAAGAGCATCCCGATGAGGTACTCGGAGATGTAGCTCACGAGGTCTACATTGCAGAGGATGATCCATAGCGAGACCACAACGATCAGGACGCTACGGTGCTGCCGATGAGCTACCCAGAGCATAGAGCCGAGGAGTGAGAGCCAGAGCAGGAGTCCTATGACGCCACTCTGCACGAGCGTCTGCATGTATTGATTGTGAAAGTGGAAGAGATGTGGCTCCTCAGGCGTCCCGATGGGTAGCGTCTGCAATAGTGTATAGGCGTAGTCTAGCCCACCACCGATGAGTATCGGCACCTCTTCGGCAGCTTGATAGCTGACCTGTAGCGCTTCGTTGCGCACGGTGCCATCGAGATAACCATGCATAAGGTAGGGTGAAGTGGTGTAGACGAGCGTCAGGAGGAGAGCGCCCGAGAGTATGACGTAAGCTGCTAGACGCCCCGTATGCTTGGCGCCTTGGACCCGCGCTGTGATCTGATAGATGAGCGCATAACCTCCCACAGCGATAGCCATAAGTAGGAGGTAGCGCGCCTGCAGGGCACAAGCGTAGAGGACGATGGCGAGCAGCACAGCGTAGGCGTGGAGACGTAGCGGGCGCTCACGGCTACAGATACTCATCACAACGGGGATCAGCAGATAGACGCCTAGATAGGTGTAGTGCGTGAAGGTAAAGGGCATCAGCATATGGGAGCTATCGGCAACGAAGCCCGCCTCCTCGAGGTAGCTCTTGTTGAGTGTGAGTGTGATGAGCGGACTGGTGCCACAGCTGATCAGGACGCCGTAATAGAAGATGAGGAAGACGACCACGTAGACCCATGCGATGCGCAGAGCTACTAGCCAAAAGCTCTGGGTGAGACGTTCCGACGGACCGCTATAGATGAGGAAGTAGAGGGGAATTGCAAGTAGCCAGACTTCGCGGCGCCAATAGTCGAGCGCTATCTCTTCATTTGCGGACCAGCCAATGGCGACGACCGCTGTATAGAGGAGATAAAGCGTGGCTGTGAGAGCCAAAGGGAAGAGAATGCGCTGGCGAAGTGGACGACATCGGATCTCTCGCTCCTCCCAGCGGTTGTCCACGATCATCCCTACGAGGAAGAGCGTCTGCAGTCCGAGAAGGCTATCGACCACTCCGAGCAATAGATTGGCATAGCCTAGGCCCAAGCAGAGGAGCGGTATGTAGTGATGCCGATAGTCGAGCTTTGCTTCAGTAGCACGGGGCACACTTTTTGCCACAAGCCACGGCAGTAGTACTGCGCCAATGGAGAGGGTCACACCGACCGTCAGCAGTAGGGGCTGGTAGGTCAGTATGTCTCGAGCTAGCAGCGTCCCAGGGGTGCGGTGCGGATAAGCTCCCGTGAGGGCGACGATACCTGCTACGACAAGGGCTACCGCTACGACAATCAGCAAGAAGTAACGAGAGACGAAGCGTACTAGGCGACTAGCGAGAGAGCGCTCTCTGGCGATGGCGGTGTGTGAAGGCATCAGCGTACTAAAGAGATAAGTCGTCGCATCGTGGTGAGTAGACCATCTGCGGGAAGTCGTGCGGATCAAAGCGCCAGCGCTTGTGGCTCCAGAGCCAGCGGTGGGGCGCTAAGCGAATGTTTTCCTCTAGCAGTGTCACATAGTCGTCGATGAGCTGATGCTGTAACTTGTCTGTCGGATGCTCACAGAGCAGGCGGAAGGTGCCGACCCATTGCTTAGCTGGGTCGTCATGGCGTATCTCATAGAAGAGGAGAGGGATCTGTAGCTTGGTAGCTAGATGACTCCAGCCAGTGACAAAGGGGGTGGTACGTCCGAAGAGCGACGAGGCGTAGCGCATCTGCTCGTAGCTAGGCGATTGGTCCGCTAGTAAGCAGTAGATGTGCAGACGCTCGTCGGTCCGCTCGCTCTGATGCCGTATGAGCGTACGAGCTAGTTGCGTCATCTCAATGCACTGAGCGTAGTGCTGCTCTCGCATCTCACGGGTGAGCTGATCGGCGACAGGGTTGTGCAGTTGCTTGTAGATGACATGTAGCTGATAGCGGCTACGGTCTAGGTGCAGTGCCGAGGAGCCCATCAGCTCCCAGGGACCAATGTGTCCCAAGAGGACGAAGACCTGTCTATGCCCCGCCTCGTAGAGCTGATCCAGTAGCTCGGTCTGCTCAAGACGAAAGAGCTGGCGCACCTGCTCGTCCGATCTGTAGGCATATTGCGCCTCGTGAAGCATTAGTTCGGCGAGATGACGGTAGAAGCGTCTGCCGACCGCCTTTTGCTCTTCGGGAGAGAGGTGTGTGAGGGTGAGGCGAATGTTTTCCTCTACCACCTGACGTCGGTACTTAAAGAGATGATAGAGTAGCCAGTCTAGTGTAGGGACTAGTACCTTATCAACGAAAGAGCGGGGCAAGCATGCCAAGCCCCGCAACGTAGTGCGCATCAGCCGAAGCCGTATGCGCTGCCATCGTGTGAGCTGCTTACTCTGCGCCATCGTCCGTCAGGTCGCTATAGTCTTGGTAGAGGAAGTCGTTGTAGGGGTAGCGCTGTATGTGGATCTCCTTGACACGCTCGTAGAGGAGCTGTCGCAGCTCGTCTAGTCCCTCGCCCGTACGTGCTGAGATAAAGACGCAGTCGTTGCCCATACGCGCCATCCAGCTCTTCTCTAGCTCCTCACGTGTGCGGTTGAGCTTGGTCGCTGGTGTCAGATCGTCAGGATCTTTGGGGATATGCTGATAAGCATCGATCTTGTTGAAGACCAGTATCTGAGGTTTGTCGCCCAGGGCATCGATCTCTCGGAGCGTCTCGGTGACTACAGCTATCTGATCCTCAAACTCTGGGTGCGAGATGTCCACAACGTGCAGGATCAAGTCTGACTCACGCACCTCGTCGAGGGTACTCTTGAACGACTCCACCAGCTGCGTCGGGAGCTTGCGTATGAAGCCTACCGTGTCGGCCAGGAGGAAGGGAAGGTTTCCCAAGACGACCTTGCGAACGGTCGTGTCGAGCGTTGCAAAGAGCTTGTTCTCGGCAAAGATGTCGCTCTTAGCGAGGACATTCATCAGCGTAGACTTACCCACATTGGTATAGCCGACGAGTGCGACACGCACCATCTTGCCGCGGTTCTGTCGCTGTACGCTCTTCTGCTTGTCGATCTTCTTGAGCTGCTCCTTGAGCTGTGAGATCTTGCGCAGGATGATCCGTCGGTCAGTCTCCAGCTGCGTCTCACCTGGGCCGCGGAGCCCGATGTTACCACCACGCTGCCGCTCGAGGTGCGTCCACAGTCTGGTCAGACGTGGGAGCATATATTGGTACTGCGCCATCTCCACCTGCGTCTTGGCGTGTGCCGTCTGTGCTCGTGTGGCAAAGATGTCGAGGATGAGCGAGGTGCGGTCGAGGATACGTATGCCTAGTCGTCGCTCTATGTTGCGCAGCTGATTGGGCGCTAGCTCATCGTCAAAGATAGCCAGCCCCACTTCATGGGCAGAGACATACTCGGCGATCTCGTCGAGCTTGCCTTTGCCCACAAAGGTGGCGGGGTGCGGCGTGTCGAGACGCTGTAAGAAGCGCGCCACCGGCTCTGCACCCGCAGTCTCTGAGAGAAAGGCCAGCTCATCAAGATACTCCTCCGCCTGCGTCTCCGACACATCGGGAGTGATGAGTCCTACGAGGATCGTGCGCTCACTCGATTGAGAAGTCTTGATAAACTCTTTCATACAGAGGACTAATAGATCGCGTAAGACTTCTCACGCATCGCCTGATCATCGGCAAAGAGATGTACCCAAGGTATCTTTGCTGCAAGGAAGTTGGCGGGATAAGCCTTCGCCTCTGGCAAGAGATTGATAATGTGTCCCACTGCGTGGCGCACGTCCTGACCGAGTGCGAGGAAGACTAGTCGCTTAGACTCTTCGAGCGCCTCGAGCGTTACGGTAACGAGCTGACGCTGCTCTCCCTGCTCGGTGGTCATCTCGTTCGGCGCAAAGACGTCGTCCGAGATGTATAGCTCCACCTGGTCAGGATAGACCCCAGCGAGATGACCATCCACACCCATCTCGAGGAGGGCTAGGTCAAACTGCGGACGACCATCTAGGTGGCGTACACGCTCTGCTACGTGCTGCTGCAGAGCTGTCGCAGCCTGTGCGGGTTCTTGTGCCTTCTCCTCCACAGCATGGATATGCTCCGCAGGGATCTGTAGCGGATCAAAGAGAAGACGCTGCAGTAGCGTGCGATGCGCTAGATCGGCATCGCCCAGCTGCTCGTGAAGGAGGTAGAAGTGTACCCGATCCCATGCGATACGACTGCGCCAAGGCTCTGAGGTGAGTGCCTGTGCCAAGATCTCCGCATGCTCCTCCAGAGAGAGTGCTAGATGAAAGTCGCCTTCGGTCGCCTCAACGGCCTCAGCGATAAACTGTGCGAGCTGCGTCGTGACTAGCTCGGGGGTACTATATTGATGATAGTTCATAGGATATATGCTAGGTTAGTAGTTATAAGATAAAGTATTGTGACCATCATCCTTAGTAAGCAGTTACTCCTCCCAGATGATGTCATCTATGAGGTCGTGATCCTCCTCCACCTTAAGCTTAGGCAGCGGGTTATCAGGATCATCGTCCTCTTGTGTCGTGCGGTCGTTGAGCGGTTGGCGCAGGATCTCGTTCGGATCATGCAGCGAGGGAGCATTGATCTCTCGCCATATCAGATCCTTCAGCTCAGTCAGTCCACGCTGCGCCACGGCAGAGATAAAGATCGTTGGCACCTCCTCGGGTAGCGTCTCCGAGACTAGGTCGATAAGCTCGCTGTCTGCCAAGTCTATCTTGGTGATCGCTAGGATGTGTCGCTTGTCGATCAGTCCTGGATTGTACTCCTCCAGCTCACGGCATAGCATCTGGTACTCGGCGATGATGTCGGGGCTGTCGATAGGTACCATAAAAAGCAGTATCGAGTTGCGCTCGATATGTCTGAGGAAGCGTAGTCCTAGTCCCCTACCCTCAGCGGCACCCTCGATGATCCCTGGTATGTCTGCCATGACGAAGGAGCGGTTGTCACGGTAAGAGACCATTCCCAGGTTCGGTTGCAGCGTGGTAAAGGGGTAGTCCGCAATTTTAGGCTTAGCCGCTGAGAGTGCTGCTAGGAGTGTCGACTTACCCGCATTGGGTAGGCCTACCAGTCCCACATCTGCCAGCGTCTTGAGCTGTAGTACCACGAGACGCTCCTGACTAGGCTCGCCAGGCTGTGCGTATCGAGGAGCTTGATTTGTCGAGGTCTTGAAGAAGTTATTACCCTTGCCCCCACGTCCACCTGGGAGGAGGAGGTGCCGCTCACCATGCTGCGACACATCTAGGATAAACTCGCCCGTCGTGGCGTCATGTACGCTCGTCCCGCAAGGCACCTCGATCACAATGTCAGGCGCATCGGCACCCGTCTGTAGCTTAGCACCGCCCGCCTCGCCATTCTCAGCGATGATATGACGGTTGTAGCGCAGGTGTAAGAGCGTCCAGTAGTTTTGGTTGGCCTCTATATAGATGCTACCGCCACGACCACCGTCACCACCGTCGGGACCACCCTTGGGGATGTACTTCTCACGACGAAAGTGTGCTGATCCTCTTCCGCCCTTGCCTGAGCGAAGATAGATCTTGACATAGTCTACAAAGTTGCTCTCACCTGCCATTGGTTTACTTATTGTGCTGTAAGCTCTTGTCTATCGCCACAAAGATAGCCTCCGAGATCTCCTCTATGGAGCCAGCGCCAGGCACCTCGTAGTGTACCCCCTTGCGGTGGTAGTAGTCTACTATCGGGAGCGTACGCTCGTTGTAGACACGTATGCGGTCAGCGATCACCTCGGGCGTGTCGTCAGCACGACCCTCGATCTTAGCACGATTGAGCAGACGTGTCCGTAGCTCCTCTTCGGGCACCTTGAGCTCGATCAAGCAGTCCACGCTCGTCTTGTCCTTCTCTAGAAGTGCATCGAGCGCCTCGGCCTGAGCCACCGTACGAGGGAAGCCGTCGAAGATAACTCCCTCGATACCCTCGGGGAGGTGGTGCAGCTCGTTGGCTATAAGATCGATAATCGTATCGTCATCTACTAGATGCCCCTGAGAGATGATGCTCTGTACGCGCTTGCCTAGAGGTGACTGGCGAGCGATCTCCTGTCGGAGTAGGTCGCCCGTAGAGATATGCTCTAGGTGGTAATGCTGCTCGATGAATTGGCTCTGTGTACCCTTGCCAGCACCCGGTGCGCCGAAGATTATTACGTGGATCATTGCTTTTGGATAGAACTTGGTTTAGATGGTCTCTGTGGACCGTATGATTATTCCTGTATGATTACTCTTTAAGTATGTAGATGTCATCGAGCATACGCCCCTGCTCGTTGTAGTCGAGTCCGTGCCCGACGATGAAGCTGTTGTGGATCTCCATCCCCACATAGTCAGCATGGATAGGACACTGGAGCGCTTCGGGCTTGAGCAGCATAGTAGCTATGCGCACCTCGGCAGCGCCATCAGCAAGGAACTTCTCCTTGAGCTTCATCATCGTAAAGCCAGTGTCGATGAGATCCTCTATGATGATGACCATACGACCTGCTAGAGGCGCCGTCACGGGCATCACCTCCTTAAGCTGGTAAGTACTCCCCATACCAGAGTAGCTCGAGTAGCGTGCGAAGGCCACCTCCGCAGAGGTATTGATCGCCTGCAGTAGTTCTGCGGCAAACATAAAGGAGCCGTTCATAATGCAGACGAAGAGCGGATCACGTCCCTCCGTCTCTTGGCGTATCTGCTCCGCTAGTCGCCGTGTGGCAGCACGCAGCTGCTCTCCCTTGATGTATGGTACAAAGGTCTTGTCGTGTACTATAATCTCCTGATCAGTCATAGTGAAAATAACAAGCTGGCGGTCTCTCATAGCGGAGGCCGCCTCTTTTTTATTGTGGTGTATAGCACAAAGGTACAAAAATAGGTGATGCACCAACTCCCCTTCGAGAGGCTGGCGAATTCCTACGGAGGAATTTCGAATTTCCTACGGAGGAAAAGAATATTTCCCACGTAGGAACGAAATGAAACTTCGGAGGAATGAAATGAAACTTCGGAGGAATCGTTTCTCGCCTACGTGGAGAATAAAAAATAGCCACGTGGAGAATCTCAAATCTCTACGTGGCTATCGGATTAAGCCGTCTGACTATGATGCCTTCCCCCCTAGATCTCTCTTGACAGCTCCAATAGGGATGAGTTGCTGGTCGACTTTTCTACAGGCGGAAGCGGTAGATGAAGTGTAGCATAGCGTAGCGCCCGAGGCTGTTGGACCAAGTGTCGCTGATCTCCGTAGCGGTGACCTGACGCGATATGCTCTGCTGCTCGTTGAGTAGGTCATACACCTTGATGCGTAGGGTCGCTGCTTGATCCTTCAGGAAGGAGTAAGAGAGTCCAGCGCTCCATAGTACAGAGGCGACATTGTAGGGCTCTTGGTATCCGACCCCTTGTGTGTAGATCGCCTCGCTCTCCACCTTGAAGCCTAGTGGCAGCGTGACCGATGCATCGCCTCCAGCACTCCAGTCGTAAGTGTGCGGCGAGGTGGCGATCTGTAGACTTTGGCTACCGTAGTGGTATCTGAGTCCTCCCTTAGCGCGTAGGTAGAGCCAGCTGTTTGAATAAGCTAAGGAGAGGTTCGGAGAGAATGTCCATGAGTGCGCCCCATTGGTCACGCCATTGATGCGTCCTAAGCGGTAGTTGTATGCCGATCCGAGCGTGACCGCCAGTGACAGCGACTTCGTAAAGAGGGGCGTGGTAAAGGAGCCGTTACCATGTACCATATACTCTCCCCCATCGGCATTGATGTAGGTGATCTGTCGGCGTTGCGTCTTGGCATCGACCGTCTGGTCGCTGATCACGGCATGGTGGGTATAAGCACCGAAGAAGCGTAGATTGATCGCTTGGCTCGTACTAGGGATGAAAGTGCGAAACATACCAAACATCTGATGCTGGTAGCTGGGACGTAGATCTGGATTACCTACGATCGACTCCCGTAGGTTCGTCGCATCAGGGAGCGTGTACATCTGTCCTGCAGAAGGCATCTCGGAGCGCCCCCAATAGCCTAAGCGAAGCATCGTCTGCTTGCTAGGTGTGTAGCGAAAGTTGAGCGAAGGAGCCCATATCGTCTCTCGGCGCACGAGAGGCTCTTGACTAGTTAGTTGCGACTGCTCCGTAGTCATCCAGGTAGGGCGGACACGTAGTCCTACGGTCAGGTCGATCAGTTTGTTGGCCACCTTGAGGTCTACACCTCCACTCAGCGAGCTGAGACGGGTGTTCATCTTCGTATCCATCGTGGCATCTAGTTCTGTCCAGGCGCCCGTAGCGTCGGGCGTTTTGTAGTCACGCTCACTGCTTCGTATGCGGTCGCTCCACTCTAGTTGTGCCTGTAGCGAGAGCAGCTCTGTGAGAGGCTCCACATAGCCCGTGCGTATGCGGTAGTTGAAGGTCTGGTTGCGATCCTCCAGGAGCGTCTGCTGTGACTGATCCCCCTCGACGGAGTGAAGCATCGAGTGGCTCTCGGTGCTGGAGTTGTCACCGAGGAAGCCTCCGTTGAGCTGTAAGCTGAGGGTGCGTCCCTCGTCATTGAGCTTGTGTCCTAGGAGGAGCATATTGAAGAGGCGTAGCCCACTATGCTCCCGAAGGTTCTCCTGACTGCCTCGATGCAGCTCGTTATCCTCGCTATCCGTAGTGCGGTAGTTACGCTCCTCCTGATCCATACCCCAGCCGTAATACACCGCAGGGCGGTAGATCAGCTCCGTGCGGTCTGTCGCTTGCCACTTGATAAAGGCATCGCCCCCTAGATTATGTCCACGTCTGAGTGCCTCGGTCGTCTCATTGGTAAATGTACTGGGGCTGTCGGGCAAGAGGTTCTCTGTCTCGGTGCGTGCCGAGAGGTCGTTTTGGGAGTAACCATAGCGCGCATTCGCATTGATCTCCAGCCGATCATTAGGCGTGTAAGTCTCATTAGCAGCGACCTGTGCAGAGGTGGTGATACCTTGTGGTCTGAAGCCGCCGCCACGTCTACCGCCACCACGACCCCATCCTCTAGAGCCACCGCCTAGGTCTAGGTCAGAGAGTCCCTGCCCGTTTGTATTATTACTGCCAGCGATGAGCGTCGTCTGGTGCTGCTTGGAGAAGTAGTTGAGCATCCCGCTGAGCTCATAGCGGTGGTCCAAGCCGTAACCCGCCAGAGCGTGTCCGAAAGTACCCTGACGCATATCAGGCTTCGTGCGTATGTTGAGCACCGTCTGCTCCTCATCGTCGTCAAAGCTGGTAACGCGCGCCTCGTCGCTCTGCTGGTTTAGCACCTCCAGCTGATTGACCACGGAGGCTGGCAGGTTGCGCATAGCGACCTTCGTATCCCCGCTAAAGAACTCCTTGCCGTCGAGCATAATCTTCGCCACCTGCTGTCCACCGATGGTAATCTGACCATTCTCGTCGATCTCTGCTCCAGGGAGACGCTTGACCAGCTCCTCGAGCATAGCGCCTTGAGGCACCTTGTAGGCATCAGCGTTGAAAGCAATCGTATCACCTCGCACCGTCATGTCGGTCGCTTTACCCTCTACGACCACCACCTCGAGCAGATGCGCATCCTCCTCGAGCTGTATGATCCCTAGGTCTATCCCAGCCGTGATCGTCAGGCTCTTTTGGTAGTTTTGATAGCCTATGTAGGAGACCTCTAGGGAGAGCTGCTCCTGAGGCACTTGAGCTATGGTAAAGCGTCCCTTGCCATCGCTCATACCGCCCGCCACGAGCTGCTTGTCGCCTGAGGGCGTGAGCCGATAAAATGCCACATTGGCACCCACCAGAGGAGCCTCGGCACTATCCCGTACGGCACCTCGTACGGTCGTCACCACTTGGGCAGGTAATGTAATGACTAAAGCGTGAAGTATTAAGAGTAGGCAGAGACTCCGCAAAGGTATCTGTCGCATAGTGTGTCGTATGTATGTCCGTGTGTATATGTGTCTCCGTCTTAGAGGTGCTAAACTGTCAAAAGATTAAACGGAGCCGTATCAAAGAGCCGATCCGAGACATCACTGCTAGGACAAACGTACCCTTGTCGTACCGAAGAGATCAGCTCTTTCTGACAGTCGCTACTCCGCTACTCGTAAGCGTTGCGGTGCTTGAGTAGACTCTTCGTTTACAAACATTCAGTACCTTTGGTTGTATAGTAGACTAATCTCATGAAGCAATACTACATCATTCGAAATGATCAGCCAGCTGGACCCTATACGATAGAGGAGCTTGCTGCGATGGGGATCAAACCCGACACGATAGTCTGGGCTGAGGATATAGCTGACTGGATACCCGCTTATCAAGTGACCGAACTTACCTCGCTCTTTGCTTCCACCACTGCACAGACGCCTTCTCCTTATCAAGTGCCATATCGTCAGGCGACTGAAGCTCCTCGCTACGACACTACGGGTCCAGAGGCTCGACCATCAGCTCGTCCTCCTATGCCACCTACCTATCTCACTTGGAGCATCGTTGTGACCATCTTTCTCTGTCGCATAGCAGGAATTGTTGCGATTGTCTACTCTACACAGGTCTCCTCTTGCTACTACGCTGGCAACTATGAGGGAGCTGCCTATGCTAGCCGTCAAGCTCGCTGGTGGGTTAGAGTCCCAGTTTTCATCTATCTTGCGTTTCTCCTAGCATTTCTCATTGAAGAACTAATTAGATGGATCGTTGGCGCATGAATCAATGGGGCGGGACGTACAGTAACGCAGTCTCCTCTGCCATCTATTTGCTAGCAACTCCGAAAGTGCTACCTTTGTAGTGCAACAAACTAATTAATCTTCGATGAAGCAATACTATATCATTCGCAATGACCAGCAAGCTGGCCCCTACACGCTAGAGGAACTTGCTGCGATGGAGATCACGCCCGACACGATGGTCTGGAGTGAGGGTATGACCGACTGGACACCCGCTCATCAGGTGAACGAGCTAACCTCGCTCTTTACAAGGAGCGCACAGACACCGCCTAGCTACAATGCACCTAACTATGGAGCCCCGGCAGCACCACAATATCACAGTGAGCCACACTACAATAGCCGTCCTCCGCAGTACAATACGCCTGCCGAGCAGCCTCCTATGCCACCGACTTATCTCGCATGGAGCATCGCTGTGACGATCCTTTGCTGCCTCGTCGGCGGTATCGTGGCGATCGTTTACTCTTCGCAGGTCTCCTCTCGCTATATCGCAGGTGACTACGAGGGCGCTGACTATGCTAGCCGTCAGGCGCGCATATGGGTCATCGTCTCGGCCTGTGTCGGCTTTGCCGTGGCCATAGTTTACGCTATTTGGATGATCTTTTTTAGCACTTCACTGGCAGCCTTTTCTGGAGGTTACAATATCTAGAACCCTTTACATAGTGAGATCAGGTCGTGGAGTCCAAGTACTTTGCGACCTGATCTCTTTTTAATCAGAGGGGCTCAAGGGGGAAATCCCTCGCAAATGTGTCGAAATCTTGTGTCAGAAGAGACGTTTCTCAACTAAGCAACAGCCTATTTTGACTTAGTTGTGATCTTTGGTACGACCTCGCACTAATAGGGCGCTTATTCGATGACGGTTGCTTACATTTGCACCCAGTAATGCAAAGTGTAAGTATAAGATGAACCTACGAAAACTACTTTTTATCCCCTTGGCGAGTCTACTCTTCTTGCCACTACAGGGGGCTATCGACGAGATGCCTACTGTCGCAGACTCGACGATGACCTACGAACTGGACGAGGTGAGGGTCTTAACCCGTCGTCCGCTACTGCGTCAGGCTGGTCTCCTGATGAGTACTCCGGGAGCGATGAGTCTCGTGACTCCGACGATGCTTCGTGAGTACGACATCAAGCATCTGTCGGACTTGACAGCGGTAGTGCCTAATCTTTACATGCCTGACTACGGCTCGCGTCTCACCTCGCCGATCTACATGCGTGGCATCGGCACGCGTAGTGGCGGGCAGTCCACCGCTTTCTTTATCGATGGCGTACCCGTGCTCAATAATTCGATCAATCGTTACCTCCTCGGCATCGAGTCTATCGAGGTGATGAGTGGAGCACATAGTAACATCTACGGGCGCAACGCTATGGCGGGGACGATCCTCCTGACCTCTCGCTCGCCTATTGACGACCCAGCACTGAATGTACGTGCTAGAGCGGGTAATCATGGGATCGTCGAGGGCGCTGCACGACTAGCACACGCCTTCAACTCCAAGGTAGGTCTCGCCCTTGGGGGGTATTACAATAGAAATGATGGCTTCTATACGAACACATTCGATGGCTCGCCAGCTGATGCTGAGGAGGCTTATGGTGCCAACCTGCACTTCGAGTGGCGTCCTGATGCTTCGCAGAGGTTGCGACTAGCGGGTGTATGGGATGGCGTAGAGCAGGGAGCTTTTCCCTATGCGATGATCCATCCTAAGAGTGGCGAGACGATGCCGATCAACTACAACGCTCCTGGCTCTTACGATCGTACCGTCGGGGAGGCGCGACTAGCTTATGACAAGATTTGGGACGAAGTGCGACTAGACTTCACCGCCAGCTACCAAGCGCTACGAGACAATATGATGATGGATCAGGACTACACGCCTCGAGATATCTTTACGATCAATCAAAAGCAACGTCAAGATGCTGTCACGGCTGACCTGATCCTACGCAATAAGGAGCAGATGACCTACAACTGGACACTGGGTCTCAATGGTATCTACCAGACGAACCATCTAGAGGTCCCCGTAGCGATACGCCCCGAGGGACTGATGGCGATGATACAGCCTGGACTAGACAGAGCAAACAAAAACGACAAGGTGCCTGTACAGATGATGGTCGATGCCTCTAAGGAGCGAGTCAACCACAATATCTTTGACAAGAGCAGCTATGGTGTAGCCCTTTATCACGAGAGTAATCTGCATGAGCCCTTTGACTGGACAGGCTTCGACCTTAACTTAGGGGTGCGGATCGATGCTGAGCGTCAAGCGATGGACTTCGACAGCGACTTTAGCCTAGGGCTAGAGGTAGCTCCAAAGGCTAAGCCTGAGGCAAAGAAGCACTTTGACGTGAATAGTCGCTTGGTGGGTGAGGGAGACTACCAAGACTTCTTCCAAGTCCTACCTAAGCTCTCTCTGAGCTATCGTCCTACGACTGGTAGCTACCTCTTTGTGGCAGCCTCTAAGAGCTACAAGACGGGCGGGTACAATGAGCAGATGATGACCGAGGTGCTAATGCAGCAGGCACAGCGGGAGATGATGGCGCTCGTCATGTCGCAGGGGAAGCAGCAGCCACAGGTACAGACAGGCGACGCTAACCTAGCAGCCTTCAAGCCTGAGCATGCCTACAACCTAGAGCTGGGCGGACGTCTCCTGACGCTACAAGATCGCCTCTTCGTGTCAGCTACGCTCTTCGGCTCATGGATACGAGACCTACAGGTGGCACGCTTCGTGACCACGGGTACGGGACGTACGACGGTCAATGCTGGCAAGGCGCTCTCGCTCGGTGCTGAGGCGAGTGTCAAGGCACGTCTCTGGCGTTCGCTCACGCTCTCTGCCCAGTATGGCTATACGCATGCTACCTTCCAAGACTACCTCACGAGCCGTGCTAATCCTCAGGGCGGAGCTCCGATAGAGGTAAACTATGAGGGGAACTATATCCCCTATGTCCCAGCGCATACCTACGCTACGATGCTTCAGTTGAATGAGCCTATCCAAACTTCCTGGCTCAAGGGCGTACTCGCTTCGGTAGAGCTGCGTGGCAATGGCCCTATCTACTGGGACTCAGAGAATCAGCATCGCCAAGATCCCTACATGACGCTCGGCGCACGCCTCGGCGTACGTCTCCCCTACGTCACCGTAGCGATCTGGGGACGTAACCTGACGGACACGCGCTATGCGACCTTCTACTTCCAGTCGTTTGGCAATTCGTTCCTTCAGCAGGCTCAGCCACGCACCTTCGGCGCTGACCTCTCCTTCCACTTCTAGAGACGCTGATCAGCGACAATAAAACAAGCCACCCGTTCGACAGAGCGGGTGGCTTGCGTTGTATTAGGAGCGCTCTCAGTCGTAGCGAGCGCAGAGCGTCTGCACTGGCGCACTTAGTTCATCGCCCAGATCTCCTCGTCGGTCGGCACGTGGACGTGTGGGGACATACGAGCGATGCGAGAGATGTTGAGTAGGTGCTTGTAGGTAAGATTCTCCGAGATAGAGTTATTGCCCCAGCTACCGCAGCCTAGGGTTGTGGTCACGGAGAGACCGTTTTGGATCGATCCACCAGCCGTGATCGAGCAGGGCGCATTAACGATCAGACGCGAGATAGTGATCTCATCGCCCGCCTTGATGATGTTACCCTGATTGTTCGAGTGGATGCCTGCCGTATGGCCGCTACCCTCCATCTTGAGGTTGGTATTGGCAATCTCGATCGCCTCGTCAAAGTGCTTGTAAGGCAGACAGGTCATCACGGGGCACATCTTCTCCTTGCAGATAGGATCGGCCGTGCCGACGCCCTTGGCGGGCACGATGAGCATACGGGTGCCCTCGGGTACGGAGATGCCAGCGAGCTGGGCAATGTGCTGCACGCTCTTGCCGACCACGTCACGGCTGATGGTGCCGTTGACGAAGAGCGTATTGACCATCTTGTCATGCTCCTCAGCAGGTACGAAGTAAGCTCCGTGATCCTTAAAGGCCTGGAAGATCTCCTCCCGGTGCTGCTCAGGGTAGATGAAGCACTGCTCGCCAGAGCAGATGATACCGTTGTCAAAGATACGTCCGCGAATGATAGTCTCGGCAGCTTCGTTGTAGTCGATATGCTCGTCGAGGATGACCTGCACGTTGCCAGCGCCTACGCCAAAGGAGGGCTTGCCCGAAGAGTAAGCAGAGTGTACCATACCCATACCACCCGTAGCGACTACGACGTCGACGGCTGCCATAAGGTCTTGCGTGGCTTGGATAGAGGGCTCGGTGACGCACTGGATGAGGTGCTCAGGAACGTTGAATTCCTTGAGACGCTCCAGTATGAGCTGAATGGTATGTGCGGAGCAATTCTTAGAGCGTGGGTGTGGCGAGACGATGATAGCGTTGCGCGTCTTGAGAGCGAAGGCGATGTTTGCCATCGGAGTGACGATCGGATTGGTCGTCGGAGTGATCGCAGCGACGACACCTACGGGCTTAGCGATCTTGATGAGACCAGTCTTCTCGTCGATGTCTAGTACGCCCATACTCTTCTTGCCCTGGAGGTTGCTCCATACGCCTTTTGACTTGTTGCGGCACTTAGCTACTTTGTCCTCGTAGACGCCCATCTCGGTCTCGTCGACAGCTTCACGAGCGAGCATCTCAGCATTGTCATAGACGACACGACAGAGAGCCTTGACCACCTGGTCTACAGCGTCCTGGTCGAAGCGTGCTTGGTAATCCTTCTGTGCCTCTCGTGCTAGAGAGACCATTTCTTTGATATCCATGATATGGTTGTTTATAGATTGAATTGTATGATAGCTTTATTAGTAGAGAGCCTTGTAGATGTCTCTGATCTCGTCCCGTGTGAGGGGGGTGTAGTTGTTTGCAAGGAGGCGCTGCTGCGTAGCGATGACCGCATCGGCAAAGCCTTCGATCTCCTCCTCCTTCATACCGTAGGTGTGGAGCGGGTTCTTGGCGATCAAAGCTGAGAGCAATGCGTCTATCTCGTCAAAGAGCGTGGCGGGCGTACAACCCATCAGCTTGGAGAGCTTCTCCTTGAGGAGCTGCATCTGACCCGCTGGAGCCTTGCGCTCGTAAGCCTTAAAGACCTCGGTGAAGAACTGATAGTTTGCCTCTCCGTGCGGTACGTGATAGGTGCCACCGAGCGGATAAGAGAGCGCATGGACGGCACCGACACCCGCATTGCCAAAGGCGATGCCCGCAAAGTTGCTCGCCATGATCATCTCGCCCATACAATCGAAGCGGTAGTCGGGACCCTTGTCTCGTATCTTCTGGAAGACTGGGATGATAATCTGCCACGCGGCCTCGCTAAAGATAGCGGTGTAGGGATTGCACTTAGGCGAGAGGAAGGACTCTACAGCATGTATCAGCGCATCGATGGCGCTGCATGCGTAAAACTTGAAGGGCAGCCCCCTGAGCAGCTCAGGTATGATGACCGCATTGTCAGCTACGATGGCATCATCGGCGAGTCCCATCTTCGTCTGGCGGCTCTTGATCTCAGCGATAGAGATATTGGTCACCTCGCTACCCGTACCACAGGTCGTGGGGATGATGATGAGTTGCTTCTCCTTGACGAGTGGTATCTTCTTGTCAAAAGCGTCCATCACGTCTGTCAAGCCACGCAGCACAAAGAGCTTGGAGATGTCGATGACCGTACCACCGCCTACGGCTATGACACGATCGTAATCCGTACCCTGGAGGTCGTGGAGGATCTGATTCATCATCTCCTCCGAAGGCTCTCCCGTGCCGTAGTGCTCCTGCATGACGAAGTGGCAGGGTAGCTGAGAGGCTTTCATAAAGGGCTCGTAGAGGAAGTCATTGGTGATGACTAGATCACGCTCCCCGAGTGCAAAGGCTTTAGCAAAGTCTGCAAAGGTCTCGAACTGGTCGATGACCGTCTTGAGCTTGAATAGTTGCATAGTAAGAATGTATTGTTATAGTTTGAATCTTCTCTTGCACTCCGCCTCTAGCTCGGGGCGGAAATTGGGATGAGCGATAGCTGTCAGTGCTAAGGCTCGCTCACGGAGCGACTTGCCCTTGAGGTGCGCTACGCCATACTCGGTGACGATGTAGTCCACGTCATTGCGAGAGGTGGTGATGGCGGCACCCTCTGTGAGTAGCGGTACGATGCGGGAGGCGGTGCCTCGGCGTGCCGTGGAGGGGATAGCGATGATGCTGCGTCCGCCTTTAGACCAGGTGGCACCACGCACGAAGTCTACCTGTCCGCCTGGACCGCTGAACTGTCGCAAGCCCATCGCCTCAGAGACCACCTGCCCCATAAGGTCTACCTCGATACAGCTATTGATGCTCACGAGGTGATCGTTTTGGGCGATGATGCGCGGGTCGTTGACATAGTTGACGGGACGCATCTCGATGGCTGGATTGTTGTGCGCAAAGTCGTAGAGCTCTTGCGTACCCATGAGGAAGGTAGCGACCACCTTGTTGGGGAGGAGCGTCTTGCGCCGACCCGTGATGGTATTAGCCTTGATCAGCTTGACCACACCGTCAGAGACCATCTCGGAGTGTATGCCGAGATCCTTCTTATCCTTGAGGAAGAGCAAGACAGCATCGGGGATCGCTCCGATACCAAGCTGGAGCGTGTCGCCATCCTGTATGAGCTCTGCGCAATGGCGTCCGATAGCCTCCTCGACCTCTCCGATGCGTGGAAGGTCGAGTGCGTAGAGTGGGTAGTCGGCCTCGACGATGTGCGTGAGCTGAGAGATATGTATGAGGTTGTCTCCGCCAACGAATGGCATCTGCTTATTGAGCTCTCCGATGACGACCCGAGCCTGTTCAGCGGCGGGCTTGCTATAGTCACAAGAGGTGCCGAAGCTGCAGTAGCCCTCTTCGTTGGGATAGGAGAGCTGCACGATAGCGACATCGGGGTGAAAGACTCCCCCAGGCTGCATCATCGAGGGTACCTCGTAGAAGTAAGAGGGGACGAAGTCCGCACGCTGCTCATCGACAGCGGGACGCGTGTTGGCACCGACGAAGTTGGTCACAAGTCTGAAGTGTCCCTCCATCTCGGGTGCTGTGTAGGGACTATCGCCCAGGGTGACCATATGGAAGATGCGGACGTCGTGAAAGCGCTCATAGTTTCGAGCTAAGGCAGCGACGCACGCTTGCGGTACAGCTGCCGCATGAGATAGTACGACGAAGTCACCGTCCTGTATGTGGGAGACCGCTTCGTCGGGAGAGATACTGCTAAATGGGATAGACATATAGAGAGATTAGAAGATAGAGGTTAGAAGTTAGAGATTAGAGATTGGCTGTTAGCTGTTGGCCGTTGGCCGTTGGCTTTAGTGACTCTAGCTAATGGCTAACAGCTAAGAGCCAACAGCCAATAGCCCTTACCTCCGTATGATCCGAAGCGCCTCGGCGATGAGTTCGTCGCTGACGCTGTCGTCTACGGTGACCATTAGGGTGGGGAGTCCCAGCTCGCTGCGTAGCGTCTCCTGCACTACCTCTTGGATCGTGCCACTGAGCGAGGGGCATGCTTGACAACTCCCCGAGACCTTGACGAAAACTTGTTCGCCAGCGACCCTCAGCAGTGCTATGTCGCCCCCGTGTGCTTGAAGCTGAGGACGCACACAGCTACTGATGATGGTCGTGATCTCGTCTACCCTAGAGGATAGATCTGTCATAAGAGATAGTGACTACTTGCCCTGAGGCTTATCTAGAGAGGTATCGATATGAGCTATCTGACGAGCCAGCTCCTTCTTTGCCTCCATATTACACTGACGCGAGATCATAATGCGCTGAGCCTGTGGCGAGCCAGCACCATGCAGGCTCTCCGTGCGGTAGCCTACGGCAGCGGTACCGAGCGTGAGGTTCTCGATCAGACGCAAGATGCGCATACGATTTACCGTATCCGTACCCTTAGCACCAGCGAGGTACTTACGTACAAGCGGCCCGACCTCCTCATGCTGCAGGTCAGCTTGGCTAGGCATCGTAACCATCAGACCGCCTGCTATGTCCTCAGCGAGACGTGTGATCTCGTAAGGATAGCGAGTTACATTCTGCTTACATACGTTGGCCAGAAGCATATCGATCAGGTAGTTGCCCGACTTCGTCTTCTTTCCTTCAGCCGAGCAAGCGATACCGCAAGCGTAGAGCGTCTCATTGAGGTGCACCATCTCGATCAGCTTGTCCTTGATGTGCGAAGCCCGGGGCACGCCATTGTAGTCAGCAGCCAGTGCAGCAGCACCGATCAGGACGTCGCCCACACCTACCTTACAGCCACCATAAGACTGACGGTGATAGCCAGCGAAGCGCTCGACAAGCATATTAGAGAACTGGTACTCCCGGCACATGAAGACACGCTCCATAGGTACGAAGACGTGATCCATGATGAAGAGCGTCTCATGACCTCCGAAGGTTGAGTTACCGAGGTCAATGTCTGCGCCCTCCTCCATCTTACGCGTGTCGCAAGACTGACGGCCGTAGATGATCGTAACGCCCTCGGCATCACTGGGGATGGCAAAAGAGACAGCGTAGTCAGCATCCTCTTCACGCATCGAGCAGGTAGGCATGATCAGGTGTTCGTGCGAATTGACCGAGCCAGTCTGGTGAGCCTTAGCGCCCGTGACAACGATACCGTCAGGGCGTATCTCGTTGATGTGTACGTAAAGGTCGGGATCCTCCTGCTGTGAAGGAGAGAGGCTACGGTCGCCCTTAGGATCGGTCATAGCACCATCTACGACGAGATCGTTGTCCTGGCAGTACTGTACATAGTCTCTGAAGCGCTGGTGGTAGTTGGTACCGCACGCCTCGTCCATCTCGTAGGTGGTAGACCAGATAGCGTTGAAAGCATCCATCCCCACACAGCGCTGGAAGCAGCTAGCGGTCTTCTGACCTAGGAGACGCTGCATTTTGACCTTCTTGACGAGGTCCTCAGCGCTCTGGTGAATGTGGCAGAAGCGATTGATCGTCTTGCCCGTAATGTGGGAGGTAGCGGTCATCAGATCCTTGTACTCCTCCTGCTGCGCCAGCTCATAGGTCATCGCTAGCGAATTGAGCGATGGACGGATCATGGGGTGGTCGACGGGGTTGTCGATCTTCTTGCCCATGAAGTAGACATTGAGATGGAGAGCTCTAAGGCTCTCGATGTACTCTTCGCGTGTTTTCATAACTTCTTTTCTGTATAAAGTGAATAGAATCGTCGTGCGTCAGAGTAGGACGATCGAAATACAGAGCAGAAGTCACGGGTAGCAGCACTATCCTACAGGTCGGAGCCTGCCAAGCCCTCCTGGCTGGCAGTAGAGAGTGACTGATGAGTGTAGACACAACGAGAGGGAGCCTCATAGTCAGTATCGCTGCTATGGACTCTATCATACGCACTATGTGAAGCCATAATATATGTCCCGCTGTCATTCTTTTTATTTCCTAGCTCTGAAAACAAAAGTCCTATGGCACAGGCAGGTCTTCTGACTTCTCCCTAGTTCGTATAGCTCACATCGAGTCGTACAAAACGGGCGATACCCTGGGTCTTCCCATAGCTACCTACGGCACCTTTATGGAAGGCTAGTAGGGGTCGTGCTACAGTGACATCATAATGCAGGGGCGCACTTCAGGAGTTACAGCTGAGAGTACAGTCTTGGCTTCGCACCAAGTTCCCTATTCAGACGGGGTGACAAGATTTGGTTGTTCCTCGTACACCTATGCACCGCAAAGGTACATAATATATTCTAATCCAACCACAAGAACCTGATCAGAAGAAATGAATGAATCTCCACGTAGGTATTTTCAAATCTCCACGTGGAAAAGGATAAATCTCCACGTGGAGACGAAATAAAACTTCGGAGGAATCAAATGAAACTTCGGAGGA
>UQDF01000004.1 GCA_900539765.1 uncultured Porphyromonas sp.
TTTCTGCCGCAAAAGAAGATGTACACAAGGCTATTGCTCACATAGACAAGGGACTATACCCGAAAGCCTTTTGCAAGATACTACCTGACATACTGGGCGGGGATCCAGACTATTGCAATATCATGCATGCCGATGGGGCGGGCACGAAGTCTTCGCTAGCTTATATCTACTGGCGAGAGACCGGCGACCTCTCGGTGTGGCGAGGCATAGCTCAGGATGCGATCGTGATGAACCTCGACGACCTCCTCTGCGTGGGAGCCACCTCAGGAATGCTCCTCTCCTCGACCATAGGACGCAACAAGCAGCTCATCCCTGGCGAAGTGATCGGAGCGGTCATCAACGGGACCGAAGAGATCTTAGCGCAGATGCGCGATCTCGGGGTGGAGATCTACCTTACTGGTGGCGAGACCGCAGACGTGGGCGACCTGGTTCGCACGATCATCGTAGACAGCACCGTGACCTGCCGTATGCATCGGAGCGACATCATTGACAATGCGCACATCGCTGACGGAGATGTGATCGTAGGCTTCGCCTCCTATGGACAGGCTACCTACGAGGAGCGTTACAATGGCGGTATGGGGAGTAACGGGCTTACCTCTGCACGACACGACATACTCTATCACGCACTCGCTGAGAAGTATCCCGAGAGCTACGACCCCGCTGTGCCTGATGAGCTGGTTTATAGCGGTAGCCGTGAGCTACTTGCGGAGGTATCAGGGACGGGACTGACGGTCGGCGAACTGATCCTCTCCCCCACACGTACCTACGCTCCGCTTGTAGCGAAGTTGCTCAAAGAGATGCGCCCCGCCATACATGGACTAATCCACTGTACAGGGGGCGCACAGACCAAGGTGATGAACTTCGTCACCAACAAACATATTATCAAGGACCATCTGCTCCCAGTCCCTCCGCTCTTCCAGATGATTGCCGAGGAGAGTGGTGCCGACGCTGCGGAGCTATACCAAGTCTTCAACATGGGACACCGCCTAGAGGCTTACCTGCCCGCAGAGCTGGCGGAAGAGGCTATCGCAGTGGCACGACACTTTAACATCGATGCGCAGATCATCGGCCGTGTCGAGGCTTCCAAAGAGAACCGCTTGACACTCGTTACCCCCTTTGGCACGGTGGAGCGATAGCCTTGGCCCCTTACATCACTTAGCAGATCTATATGAACAATCTACTCAACCGCATAGAGGCTCTGGTGGCGCGCCACGAGGAGCTAGAGACTTTGATCACAGACCCTAATGTCATCGCTGACGGCAGACGCTTTGCCACCCTGAGCAAGGAGTACACCCACCTGGGGGAGATCCTCAAGGCTGGCGAACAGTACAAGCAACTCCTGACACAGCAGGAGGAGGCTGAGATGACGCTCCAAGACAACGACAGCGATGAGGAGCTAAAAGCGATGGCGCGCGAACTGCTCGCTGAGGCTAAGGAGGAAATCCCCCAGATGGAGGAGGAGATCAAGCTGCTCCTCCTACCGAACGATCCAGAGGATGACAAGAACGCTATCGTCGAGCTACGCGCTGGCACGGGCGGTGACGAGGCTGCACTCTTTGCGGGTGACCTCTTCCGTATGTACTCGCGCTACTGCGAGACGAAGGGGTGGAGTGTCTCCGTCAGTAGCTACACGGAGGGCGGTACGGGGGGCTACAAGGAGATCGTCCTCAATGTCTCTGGTACAGGCGTCTACGGCACGCTCAAGTATGAGAGTGGCGTGCATCGTGTACAACGTGTCCCGCAGACGGAGACGCAGGGACGTATACACACCTCAGCAGCGACCGTCGCGGTACTGCCTGAGGCGGACAAGTTTGAGGTAAACATCAACGAGGGGGAGATCAAGTGGGACACCTTCCGCTCTAGTGGTGCTGGTGGTCAGAATGTCAACAAGGTGGAGTCGGGCGTACGACTGCACTACCCGTGGCGCAACCCCAATACGGGTGTCGTGGAGGATATAACGATCGAGTGTACCGAGACGCGTGACCAGCCAAAGAACAAGGAGCGTGCGTTGTCACGACTTCGCACTTTCATCTACGATAAGGAGCATCAGAAGTATGTCGACGAGATAGCTTCACGTCGTAAGACGATGGTCTCGACGGGCGACCGCTCAGCTAAGATCCGCACCTACAACTTCCCGCAGGGTCGTGTCACCGATCACCGCATCGGTCTGACAGTGCACAACCTGCCTGGCGTGCTCGGCGGTGACCTGCAGCCGATCATCGATGCGCTTATCGTCGCTGAGAATACGGAGCGTCTCAAGGAGGCTGCCCTCTAAACAGACAAACAGCCAGCAACACACACCTGTGTGTGTGCTACTGGCTGTACAGAGGGATCTATCGAGGGAAACAGAAAAAAGAAGTCTAGACTTGGTTAGGTCTAGACTAGATGGGCTTTGGACTCAGTCAAGTTAGCAAGCTAACCCGTTAGACGGTCTAGATTTAGTCAGCCGATGCTTTTTTGGCAGCTGTGGCGTAGTGGCGACAGCAGTCGTGGAGCGTACACTCTGCGCAGAGTGGCTTGCGCGCTTTGCAGATATATCGCCCTAGCAAGATGAGCTGATGATGCGCACGTATGAGCTGCGCCTGTGGGATACGCTTGACGAGCGCTTGCTCGACCGCCAGAGGTGTGGTGGCGCGTGAAGAGGCAAGACCAATGCGCTTAGCTACACGATAAACATGTGTGTCGACAGGCATCGCTGGTGTCTCAAAGCAGACGGCTAGCATGACGCTGGCACTCTTGCGTCCTACGCCTGGGAGCACCTCTAGCTCTTCGCGAGTCGAGGGGACGATGCCGTGATGCTCCTGAGCGATCCGCTCGGAGAGTCCGAGGAGGTGCTTCGCCTTATTGTTTGGATAGCTGACGCTCCCCATAAGGGCTAGCAGATCATCCACCGAGGCACGCGCCATCGCTTCGGGTGTCGGGTAGTGCGCCATAAGTTGTGGCGTCACCATATTGACCCGCTTATCGGTGCACTGTGCCGAGAGGACGACCGCCACAAGTAGACTGAAGGGGTCGTGGTAGATAAGCTCCGTATCGGCATCAGGATAGAGCTGTGCAAGCCCTTCCAGCGCCAGGCGATAGCGTTCGTCGAGCGTCATTTTGCAGAGAAGCCTTTAGAGTGGTGTGGTGTGTGCGGTAAACTGCGAGAGGAAGTCTAGGTTGTTTTCCGAGAAGTAGCGCAGATCCTTGACATTGTACTTGAGGTTGGCAATGCGCTCTACGCCTAGTCCGAAAGCGTAGCCACTATAGACGGAGCTATCGATGCCACAGTTGTCCAAAACGTTGGGATCGACCATACCGCAACCAAGGATCTCGACCCATCCAGTATGCTTGCAGAAGCCACACCCCTCGCCATGGCACAGTCCGCACGAGATATCCATCTCAGCACTCGGCTCGGTAAAGGGGAAGTAGGAGGGTCTCAACCGTATTTGCGTATCGGCTCCAAAGAGCGACTGAGCGAAGAAGAGCAATGCCTCTCTTAGGTCGGCATAGCTCACGTTGCGGTCGATGTATAGTCCCTCGATCTGGTGAAAGAAGCAGTGTGCACGAGCAGATATAGCCTCATTGCGATAGACGCGCCCAGGGCAAAGGACTCGTATGGGTGGCTCTTGGCTCTTCATAACTCGCGTCTGCACCGAGGAGGTGTGGGTGCGGAGGAGTATATTGCTCTTGTGATCCACAAAGAAGGTGTCCTGCATATCTCGTGCGGGATGGTCTGGCGGGAAGTTGAGCGCCTCAAAGACGTGCCAGTCATCCTCCACCTCAGGTCCCTCAGCTATGCTAAAGCCCATCCGCTCGAAGATGCTACAGATCTCCTCCTGTATGAGCGTGAGCGGATGACGCGAGCCTTGTGGGTAAGGTACGGCGGGACGGGTCAGATCGATCGTCTGCTGCACAGACTGCGTAGCCACAGAGGCTAGGATCTCCTTGATGCGTGTAGTAGCTTCTTGCTTGAGATCATTGAGTGCTGCTCCTAGCTGTCGCTTCTCCTCGGGGGGGAGCTGACGAAATGACTCAAAGAGCTGGGTGATGCGTCCTTTTTTACCTAGATAAGCTATGCGTAGTTGCTCGGCCTCTTCGGGTGTAGAGGCTGCGAGGTCGGAGAGTGTCGATTGAAGTTGCTGGATTTGATCAAGCATAGGATAGGATATATTACAAGAGAGCTATCCTCCACGTGAGCCTGGCTAGCGATAGCACAGCACGACGCGGATAGCTCTCGACAAATGGGCTACATGAATAGCTGTAGTAGTAGGATTAGCGTATGACCACTTTGAGTGTGTAGGTCTCTCCCTGCACGACAAGACGCACGAGGTAGATGCCTGACGGCAAATGCTCGTTGCGTACCTCCTGTCCCATAACGTTAAAGACCTGCATCTGCTCGTACTCGCAGAGCGGTATGATCGATCCGTCACGCACCTCTACCTTTGGCGCAGACTGCTCTATGCTGAAGGCTTGCGCTGCTACCATGGTGAGAGATTGGTCAGATAGCTGCTCGGCAGCTGCGCACTGATCACTGGCGAATGCCCCGCAAGGCAGTAGTAGAGCGCAGACGACGAGAATATATATAGTATGTAGTAGTTGCTTCATAAGCGTATAGTCACTAGTAGTAGTGGCAAATATACAAACAACTTTTGAGATAACGGTCAAAACGAAGCCTTAATCTACGAAGAGAGAGCCGTTGGCAACGGACTTCCTCGAGGCTGTATGAGCTAAATGTGAAGAGAGGTGACGACCCCTAGGGGACGTCACCTCTCTGATTATCTACTGTCGATCAGTCACAGTGGGCTTTGCGGCCTCACCGAGCGATCGCACAACTTTTACACGGATTACTCCTCGCTCTGTAGGCGCTCCTTGAGAGCAGCTAGCTCGTCGAGGTCTCCTAGGGTAGCACGCTCTACGCTCTGCTGTGTAGCAGCAACAGCGGCAGCGTCACGTACCTGCTGGTTGCGATCCTCGGTAGCAGCCTGACGACGCTCGGCACGCTCAGCATCCTCGTGGATACGGCTGTGAGAGACGATGATGCGCTGCATATCGGGGTTGAAGTCGAGGATCTTGAAGGGAAGCTTCTCATCTACAGAGACGCTTGAACCGTCCTCCTTGACTAGATGCTTGGGAGTAGCAAAAGCCTCGACACCGTAAGGTAGTGCGATCGTGGCACCCTTCTCGTTCATACGAACGACTGTACCCTCATGGATAGAGCCGATGGTGAACTCCTTAGCGAACTCGTCCCAAGGATTCTCCGTAACCTGCTTGTGACCCAGGCTGAGACGACGATTCTCCTTATCGATCTCTAGTACCTGTACCTCGATCATCTGACCGACCTTGACAAACTCATTGGGGTGCTTGACCTTGCGTGTCCAAGAGAGGTCGCTGATGTGGATCAGGCCGTCGATACCCTCGTCGAGCTCAACGAAGACACCGTAGTTGGTGAAGTTGCGTACGCGAGCCTCGTGGTTGGACCCTACGGGGAAGCGCTGCTCGATGGTCTCCCATGGATCGGGCTTGAGCTGCTTGAGACCGAGGCTCATCTTGCGATCCTCGCGGTCGAGCATCAAGACGACAGCGTCTACCTCCTGACCTACGGTGAGGAACTCCTGAGCGCTGCGTAGGTGCTGTGTCCAGGACATCTCGCTGACGTGAATCAGACCCTCGACACCAGGGATCACCTCTACGAATGCGCCGTAGTCAGTGATGACGACGACACGACCATGGATGATGTCACCCTCCTTGAGGTTAGGATCGAGGGCATCCCATGGGTGTGGCATAAGCTGCTTGAGACCGAGAGCGATACGTGTCTTCTCCTCATCAAAGTCAAGGATGACCACGTTGATCTTCTCATCGAGAGAAACCACCTCAGAAGGATCTCCGATACGACCCCAAGAGAGGTCGGTAATATGGATCAGACCGTCTACGCCACCGAGATCGACGAAGGCACCATAGGAGGTGATACCCTTGACGACACCCTCGAGGACCTGACCCTTCTCGAGCTTGGAGATGATCTCCTTCTTTTGCTGCTCGAGCTCTGCCTCGATGAGGACCTTGTGTGATACGACTACGTTGCGATACTCGGGATTAACCTTGACGATCTTGAACTCCATCGTCTTATCGACAAAAGCATCGTAGTCCTTGATAGGACGTACGTCGATCTGCGATCCTGGCAGGAATGCCTCGATGCCAAAGATGTCGACGATCATACCGCCGTTGACGCGATTCTTGATGTAGCCTAGGATGACCTCGTCATTCTCCTGAGCGGCTGCGATCTTCTCCCAAGCACGAGCTGCACGAGCCTTGCGGTGAGAAAGTTGTAGCTGACCGAAGCGGTCCTCCTTGCTCTCGACAAGTACCTCGACCTCGTCTCCGACTTTGAGATCCTTGTTGTAGTTAAACTCGTTGGCAGAGATGATACCTGCACTCTTGTAGCCGATGTTGACTAGTACCTCGCGCTTGCTGATAGACATAACCTTACCCATGACGACCTCGTTCTCTTTGATCGTCGTTAGGGTCTTGTCATAAATCGCCTCGCGCTCTTTGCGCATCTCAGGAGAGATGTCAGTGTCCTGTGCGTAGCCAGACCAGTCGAAGTCTGCGAGTGGCTGGATACGATCCGTTGGATTGTTACTCATTTAGTAAGTTGTGGTGATTTAATAGGTAAAACTGTATGTATAGTTACTCTGTACAATGGCGCAAAGGTACAAAAATCTTATCTAATAGCGTGTTGCGTGATCGAAGATCTGAAATTTCTAGCGTCTGATCGATAGAAAATTTGTACCTTTGCGGACGGTTTTCCTATGAATCCAATTGTACACCCCTCTTGCGAGATGGGGATCTTTGGTCTCTAGCTGAGCTGGCGCAGCGTCTGATACGACTATCTGACTCCTGTCACAAAGGCTCTGGCAGTGCACCACAGTGTAATGGGAGATTAGCGAGACTAATTTTGAGTAACACTAACTATTTGTACTTATGAAGCATTTCAATCTCAGCGCCACCGTGCGCAAGGCCGACCAGCTCGGCAAAAAAGCGACCAAGGGGCTCCGTCGTGAGGGGTTCGTACCTGTAGTCCTCTACGGAGGTAGCGAGACACAGCACCTCGTTGTCAAGGCTGACGACATCAACAAGCTGATCTACACGCCAGACATCTACCTCATCGAGCTAGACGTCGAGGGCAAGCAGATCAAGGCTGTACTCAAGGATGTACAGTTTCACCCAGTAAGCGACAAGACGCTCCATGCAGACCTCTACGAGGTGAGCGAGGACAAGCCTATCGTCATGAGCGTACCTGTCGTACTCGAAGGTCACGCTGCTGGTGTTAGAGCTGGTGGTAAGCTGGTTCGCGAGAAGCGCAATTTACGCGTACGTGCCGTCTATGACAAGATCCCTGAGAATCTAGTTATCGATGTGACCAAACTCAAGCTTGGCAAGACGATTCAGATTCACGAGCTATCCTTCGAGGGTCTCGAGCTTGTGGATGCTCCACAAGCTGTCGTCTGCGCTGTCAAGCAGACTCGTGCTGCTCGTGGCAAGGATGTTGCAGAGACCGAGTCTGAGGAGAGCGAGGAGGACAGCGAGCACTCCGAAGAGAGCAAGGACGCTGAGTAACGTCTCAGTGCATCAGACCTCGTACCTAAGGAATCTCTAGCAGTACCCTATAGGCGAGGTCTAGTCGCATGTAGACACACGACCGTCTAGCAAAGAGAGCCTACAGTCCCTAAGGGGTTGTAGGCTCTCTCTTATATTTTATGTGGTGTGGCTAAGGCTTCGAAATGATTTTTGGTCAGAAAGATACTAGAGGTTAGAGCCGTGGTTCCTACAGCAAGTTAGTCGTCAGATTTGCAGAATCTAGGAGAAGACTTGTAGTTGTAACTCTTTTTATATACCTTTGTGATGCGGTCTAGGCTAGCAGCTAGAGTATGAGCTACGAGACTAGAGGCGCATTTGTAACACCTAAACATAAACAGATAAAGCAACATGACACACGAACTAATAAAGCTCCCCTATGCAAACGATGCTTTGGAGCCTGTAATCAGCGCTGAGACGATCCAGTATCACCACGGCAAGCACCTCAAGGGCTACGTAGATACCCTCAATAAGCTACTCCCTGACTCTGACCTTAAGGATGCCTCTCTAGAGGATCTCGTCCGCAAGGCTGAGGGTAAGCTATACAATCAGGCTGGTCAGGTGATGAACCACAATATGTACTTCCTGCAGTTTGCCCCCAATGCTGGTGGTCAGCCCGAGGGCAAGCTCGCTGACGCTATCAAGCGTGACTTCGGCAGCTTTGAGGAGTTTCAGAAGGCCTTCAACGATGCCTGCACCTCACTCTTTGGCTCAGGCTGGGCTTGGCTAGCTAGTGACGACCAGGGCAAGCTCTCGATAGAGAAGGAGCCAAACGCTGGCAACCCGCTACGCAAGGGCCTCAAGCCTCTGATGTGCTTCGACGTATGGGAGCACGCTTACTACCTAAGCTATCAGAACCGCCGTGCCGACCACGTCAAGGATCTCTGGTCTATCATCGACTGGAAGGAGGTCGCTCGTCGCTACGAGGCTTAATGAGATAACACTCTAGTGGAGAGATCGGGAGCTAGTGCGTACGACCTTGGTAGGTCTGAGGACCGGCTCTCGATCTTTTCCTATTCTAGACAAGAGATAGCGTATCAATCACTTCAACAAGTATAAGACACTATGAGTTTCGTAACACAAGACAAGCTGGTCATCATCGGTGCTGCTGGTATGATCGGGTCAAACATGGCACAGACGGCTGCCATGATGCGCCTCACCCCAAACATCTGTCTCTATGACCCCTACGCTAAGGGTCTCGAGGGAGTCTGGGAGGAGATGCGCCACTGTGGCTTCGATGGGATCAATCTAACCTTTACCTCTGACATCGCAGAGGCGCTACGAGGAGCTAAGTATATCGTATCTTCTGGCGGCGCACCTCGCAAGGAGGGTATGACGCGTGAAGACCTGCTCAAGGGGAACTCCGAGATAGCTGCTGAGCTGGGACGCAACATCAAGCAGTATTGTCCCGATGTGAACCATGTGGTCATCATCTTCAACCCCGCAGACATCACTGGTCTAGTCACGCTGATACACTCTGGCCTTAAGCCTTCACAGGTGACTACCCTAGCAGCACTCGACAGCACACGCCTACAGAGCGAGCTGGCTAAGCACTTCGGACTTCAGCAGAGTCAGGTGACGAATACACGCACCTACGGAGGTCACGGAGAGCAGATGGCTGTCTTCGCCAGCACAGCTCGCATCGATGGCAAGCCTCTGACGGAGCTCATCGGCACCGATCGCCTCACGCATGACCAATGGGCTGCACTCCAGCAGCGTGTCATCAAGGGCGGTGCAAACATCATCGCACTACGTGGTCGCTCTAGCTTCCAGAGCCCTGCCTACGTCTCCATCGAGATGATTCGCGCAGCTATGGGTGGTGAGCCTTTCCGCTGGCCCGCAGGATGCTTCGTCAGTGACCATCGCTACAAGAACGTGATGATGGCGCGCGAGACGACCATAACTCGTGAGGGCGTAACCTACAAGGAGGTAGAGGGTCTACCCGAGGAGGAGGCTGCTCTAGACAAGAGCTACAAGCATCTAGAGGGTATGCGCGAGCAGATCATCGAGATGGGCGTCATACCTCCCGTTGCCGAGTGGCATAAGGTCAATCCAAACCTATAAAGCTTCGTATAGGCTGTCTGACAAGACGGCGACTCTATCCTCTCGTCTAGAGAGGAGCGGATAAAAAATTAGCGGTCACGTGAAGATGAAAACCTTCATGTGACCGTTTTTTCTAACGAGTCGCTAGCAAGAAGCGCTCTTTATCGGCTCTTTTTACTACCTTTGTAGCTACTGTAGCTATGACCGATACCTTGCTCTTCTCAGGGGCTACCTAGGAGAGCTACTATTCACCCTATACCACACGCCACAAGCACTATGACTACAAGACCTATCCGGCGAGCCCTCATATCAGTCTACCACAAGGAGGGCATCGATCGCATCGCACGTATACTACATGCTGCCGAGGTAGAGATAGTCTCCACAGGAGGCACTCAAGAGTATATCGAGTCACTCGGGATACCCTGCACACCCGTGGAGGCGCTGACCGCTCTGCCCTCGATCCTAGGAGGACGTGTCAAGACGCTTCACCCGATGATCTTCGGAGGCATCCTAGCACGGCGAGACAATGCGCATGACGAGGAGCAAGTCGCCCAGTACGCTCTTCCCCTGATAGACCTAGTCATTGTGGATCTATACCCCTTCGCTGAGACTGTCGCTAGTGGTGCTAGCGAGGAGGAGATCATTGAGAAGATCGACATAGGCGGCATCTCTCTCATACGTGCTGCAGCAAAGAACTATCACGACGTGCTCATCTGCTCGCATCGTGATCAGTACGACGCACTCATAGAGCTACTGGAGCGTGACGGCTGCTCTACAACGCTACCAGAGCGGAGGAGCTATGCGCTACGAGCTTTTGAGGTGACAGCAACCTACGACAGCGATATCTTCAACTACTTCGACGAGGGCGCTCACACGGCACTGCATATCTCGGGACGTAATCCACGAGTCCTACGCTATGGCGAGAATCCCCACCAGATGGGCTTCTACTATGGCGATCTAGATCACTACTTTGACAAGCTACAGGGCAAGGAGCTATCCTACAACAACCTGCAAGATCTAGACGCAGCCGTGCATCTCATACAGGAGTTCGAAGCGCCCACCTTTGCCGTACTCAAGCATACCAACCCGTGCGGTATAGCTTCACGCGAGACCATCTCGGAGGCTTGGCAAGCAGCATATGAGGCAGACACGGAGTCAGCCTTTGGCGGCATCTTAGTGGCCAATAGAGCGATCGACAAAGAGACGGCAGAGCAGATCTCGCACATCTTCTTTGAGGTACTCATAGCGCCAGACTTTGACACCGAAGCTTTGCAGATATTGGGTCAGAAGTCGAAGCGTATCCTCCTACTACAGAAAGCTCCCCTCCCCGACCTAGACAGCATACGCACAGCTGCGGGAGGCTACCTCGTACAGACTCCTGACGTCCTCTCCGAGCCAGTCGTCTACACCTCTGTCACGGAGGCTACACCTACCGAAGACGAGATGGCGGACATACGTATGGCCGAGAGCATCGTCAAGTACTGCAAGAGCAATGCACTGGCTATCGTCCGTGACAGCCAACTGCTGGCGACGGGCATCGGTCAGACTTCTCGTGTCTCAGCGCTTAGGCAAGCGATCCAGAAGGCACACACCTTTGGCTTTGACCTCAAGGGAGCTGTCCTGGCGAGCGATGCTTTCTTCCCCTTCCGTGACTGCGTGGATCTAGCAGCCGCAGCAGGTATCACTGCGATCGTACAGCCTGGCGGATCGATACGAGACCAGGAGAGCATCGATGCGTGCAACGAGCAGGGCATCGCCATGGTGACGACAGGGGTACGCCACTTTAGACATTAATCATTAGTCACAACCAATCGATATATGGGACTATTCAAACTAAGACAAGAACTAGCTGTAGACCTCGGTACAGCTAATACGATTATAATGAAGGACGGGAAGATCGTCTTCGACGAGCCTAGCGTCATCGCCTTCGATCGGCGCAACGACGAGGTGATCGCCGTGGGTACGAAGGCGCGAGAGATCTATGAGAAGGGACACGAGTACATTCGCTCCGTACGTCCCCTCAGAGATGGCGTCATAGCGGACTTTGACGCAGCCGAGAAGATGATCCGAGGCATGGTCAAGCAGATCAATAAGAAGTCGCACTCGCTCTTCTCCCCCTCGCTACGTATGGTCGTCAGCGTACCTTCGGGCAGTACGGAAGTGGAGATACGCGCCGTCAAGGACTCGAGCGAGCACGCTGGCGGTCGTGATGTCTACATGCTCTACGAGTCAATGGCTGCCGCTATTGGCATCGGTATAGACGTCCTAGCCCCTGAGGGCAATATGATAGTCGACATAGGCGGTGGTACGACCGAGATAGCAGTCATCTCGCTCGGCGGTATCTCCTCCAAGCAGTCGATACGTGTCGCTGGTGACGAGTTCACCCACGACATTATGGAGTATATGCGCCAGAAGCACAATGTACGTGTCGGCGAGCGCACAGCAGAGCAGATCAAGATCCAGGTAGGTAGCGCTCTAGCAGAGCTAGACAACGCTCCCGAAGACTTTGTCGTCACCAGTGCCGACCTGATGGACTCACTGCCACGACAGATCAGTGTCTCCTATCAGGAGATCGCACAGTGCCTCGACAAGTCTATCGTCAAGATCGAGAGCGCTATCCTCAAGACGCTCGAGAGCACACCTCCTGAGCTCTACTCCGATGTGACGCAAAACGGCATCTCCCTGACAGGTGGTGGTGCACTCCTACGCGGTCTAGCGGATAGATTGACACGTCGCTTCGCGATCCAGTTCAACGTTCCCGAGGATCCACTACGCGCAGTCGCTATGGGTACCGACAAGGCGCTCAAGAATGTAGATAGTTACAACTTTCTCATTCACTAGAGGGTAGTCACGTGGCGCTATAGTAGTAATAAGAGATAGCCATGCGTCGTCTCCTCGAACTCCTTCGTGCTAACCTGCACTGGGTGCTCCTAGTAGTGTGTGAGGCGGTCGCCTTGCTCCTACTCTTTCATGGCAGTCTCTACCACTCATTCGTGGGAGCGGCTGCCAGTTCGTCTGTCGTGGGGAGGATTCACACTGAGGGCGCACGCTGGCGCTCCTACCTCTCGCTACAGCAGGAGAACCAACAGCTCACGGCACAGCTGGCGACGCTCGAAGGACGCTATCTCTCCCTACAGCGGCAGTTCGAGTACCTCCTCGCAGACACCGTAGTGCCACAGGTGCTGACGCCCTTAGACTCCTTAGACACGATCGTGCGGCAAGAGCCTAGCTTTACCTTTGTGACGGCACGAGTCGTCAGCTTGACCTATCTCAAGGCAAACAATATGATGACCATAGACCGAGGCGCTCGTGACGGCATCAAGCCCAATATGGGGGTCGTCTCCCAGAGTGGCGTCGTAGGCATCGTCGCTCAGGTAGGGCAGCGCTACGCTACGGTCGTACCGCTCATCAACGAGAGCCTAACGCTCAGCTGTATGACACTCCGCGAAGGACATGTAGGAGATCTCTCGTGGCGACAAAAGCTCTCCCCCACGGAGAGCATCGTGCGAGGCTTGCCGAAGCATGCGCATCTAGCCGTCGGCGATACGCTCGTGACGAGTGGCTACTCCGCCATCTTCCCGCCAGGTATGACGATCGGCAGACTAGAGGGCGAAGGCGCCGAGGGCACGCCACTCACCTATCGTAAGGAGCTACCAGTGCTCCTAGCGACAGACTTCGGGCAGCTACACCACGTCTATGTGATAACGGGAGGCTATACGATCAATCTAGAGAAACCCCAAAGCCTAGAGCCCCCCCAAAGCCTAGAAGAGCCCAAGAGCCAAGAAGATCTATGAGACTACAGATGATATGGACCACCCTAGGCATCGTACTGCTGGTACTGCTACAGGTCGAGGTCTTTAACTACATACAGCTCTTTCGCTATGCGACCCCCTCGGTCTATCTCTTTGCGCTGCTACTCTTTAGCGTAGATACACCGAGAGAGTGGCTCACGCTCGTTGGGGCCCTCGTCGGGCTCTCCGTCGACCTCCTCAGTGGCACCCCAGGGCTACACATGGCCTCCTTGACACTCGTCGGCTTCCTACGCAACTACCTCCTAGCGCCCGTTGTAGATGTCGAGAGCAACCTCCGCCGCGCACCCTCCATGCGCATACATGGCTGGGGCATCTGGCTCGTCATCCTAGAGATGGTTGCGATCCATCAGTTTATTCTCTTCACGCTAGACTCACTAGGTGGCTTCGACTGGGGCTATTACTTCCTTCGGATGGGTAGCAGTATGCTGCTGACCTATCTCATCGTGATGATCCTGCAGATGCTCTTCCTCGAGCACCTGCCACGGCGTCAGAGCTAGCGGATAAATTATGGAGCGCCCACGCCATCGACTACGCATCGCCGTCCTCCCGATGATCGCTATAAGCATCGTGGTGCTATACATCATACGGCTCGGCTACCTGCAGCTCGTTAGCACAGAGTACAAAGAGCGTGCCATGCGCAATGCCCTTTATGAAGAAGTCACCTTCCCCGACCGAGGCGTCATCTATGATCGCAAAGGGACACTACTCGTCTACAACGAGCCTGCCTACGACCTCCTCGTCACTACCAAAGAGCTCGCCGACACCCTCGACACCCCCCTGCTAGCCAGCCTCCTACACACCTCTGAGACAGAATTACAGGAGCGTATGACAGCTTTGCGTGACCGCTCCATCAATCCCGGCTACTCGCCCTTTACCCCGCAGCTCTTCTGGTCACAGCTCACCAGCGAAGAGGCGGGCTTCATACAGGAGCAGCTCTTCCGCCTACCAGGCTTCACACTCCGCCCCCGCGCTGTGCGTCGCTCCGACCAGCCCCATGCCGCACTGCTACTCGGTTACCTAGGCGAGTCCAGTCCCGAGGAGCTCAAAGCCGACAGCACCCTCGCTCTCGGACAATATGTCGGCAAGAGTGGCGTCGAGCGCACCTACGATCGCATCTTACGAGGGCGCAATGGTGTCAATCTCTTGCTCAGAGACGCCCGTGGTAGGATCCAAGGAAGCTACAACGACGGAGCCGACGACATCGAGGCGATACCTGGCGAAGATCTAACCCTCAGCATCGACATAGGGTTGCAGAGCCTAGGCGAAAAGCTCCTCCAGGGCAAGCGTGGCGCCATCGTCATGATCGAGCCCAAGAGTGGCGAAGTGCTCTGTCTCGTCTCCTCGCCCACTTACGACGTGCGCTTGCTACAGGGCAAGGGTTTAGGCAAAGCACATCAGCAGCTGGTCCTACAGGAGGGCAAGCCTCTCTTCAACCGTGCCATCATGGGCACCTATCCCCCTGGCTCTACCTTCAAACCCGCCATGGGCGCCTTGATGCTTCAGGAGCACCTCGTCACCCCCTCCACACTCCTCTCCTGCGCTCGTGGCTATCCTCGTATGCGAGGACGACCCGCTTGCCACGGGCACCCCTCTCCGCTCAACCTGCGCAGCGCCCTGACCACCTCTTGCAACGCTTACTTCTGCTGGGGACTGCACTTCCTACTAGACGATCGCACACGCTACCCCAGTGTGCAGGATGCGCTCAATAAGTGGCGAGACTATATGGTAGACTTTGGCTTCGGATACAAGCTCGGCATCGACCTAGCGGGCGAGAACCGTGGCTTCATACCCAATAGCTCCGTCTACGATCGCGTCTACCGTCGCTGGAACTCTTCCACCATCATCTCCCTCTCCATCGGTCAGGGCGAGGTGCTACTCACTCCCCTTCAGATGGCAAACCTCGCTGCCACCATCGCCAATAGAGGTTACTACTACACGCCCCACGTCGTCCACAAGATCGAGCATACCCCACTAGACTCCCTCTACAGGACGCCGCACCATACGGTCGTCTCGCCTGGTTACTGGGAGGAGATCGCTCAGGGGATGCACGGCGCTGTCCTAGCAGGTACCTGTCGTCGGGCAAACTTCGCTCCAGGCGAAATCAACGTCTGCGGTAAGACTGGTACAGCCGAAAACCGCTTTGGCAAAGACCACTCCGCCTTCATCGGCTTCGCTCCTCTCGAAAACCCCCAAGTTGCAGTCAGCGTCTATGTCGAGAATGGTGGTTTCGGAGCCGTCTACGGCGTACCCATCGGACGCGTCATGATGGAGTACTACCTGCGTGATGGCGAGCTCTCAGGAGCTTCCCAAGCTATCGTAGAGCAGATCAGCCGACAAAAGTTACTCTACACACACGACCTATAAGAACCAACGAGCAGCATGCCACACCTTAGTAAGCAACGACGTAGCAACCTCCTGATGCGCCTCGACTGGCCACTCATCATCCTCTATCTCCTGATGGTAGCTGGAGGGTGGCTTGCGATCTGTGGAGCTACGTACGACTTCACACCAGGTCATCTCCTAGAGATGGGAGGACGACCTATGCAGCAGCTCATATGGATCTCCTTAGCACTGGTACTAGGCGGGATCGTGCTCCTCATCGACGAAGATCTCTTTGAGTCTGGAGCGCCCTACTTATACATCTTCTTTATACTCCTGCTCATCGTGACAGCGATCGTAGCACCTGACATCAAAGGCTCCCGCTCATGGCTCGTCATAGGGCCCGTCAGGGTACAGCCCGCAGAGTTTGCCAAGCTCGGTACCGCACTCATGCTCGCCTACTGGCTCAATCGCCCCGAGTTTAAGCTCACCACCCTGCGCGGCTATCTAGAGGTCTTTGCGATCATCCTCTTGCCCATGGCGATCATTATCCTACAGAGCGAGACAGGGTCGGCACTCGTCTTCTGCGCCTTCTTCCTAGCCCTCTATCGTGAGGGACTCTCAGGAGCCTTCCTCCTACTCGCCTCACTAGCGGTGATACTCTTTGTGGTAGCACTCATGCTCGCTGACATTAGCTGGGGCGCTACCGATGCTAGTCGGCTCCTCATCTGCAGCATCATCTCAGTAGCTACGATCCTCTACCTCAGTAGCGTCGTGCGGTGGAGGCAACGTGAGCGTCGCATCTTATGGATCGTTACCGCCGTATACTTCGTTGGCATGTATATCTCTCTGCGCTGGCTGCAGATTGACTACAGCTATGTCGCACTAGCAGTGATGAGCTGCATCATCCTCTTTTGCTTCGTTCGCGCTTTGCTACATTACTCCCGTGACTACCTCTTGGTCGGCTTAGCCAGCTTAGGGTTGCTCATCTTCTCGCTCTCCGTAGAGTACGTCTACAACGACATCCTCGCACCGCACCAGCAGATGCGTATAGCAGTCTCTCTCGGCATCGAGCAAGACCCACGCGGAGCTGGATACAATGTGAACCAAGCAAAGATCGCTATTGGCTCAGGAGGCCTCACCGGCAAGGGATTCCTCCAGGGTACCCAGACGAAGCTCAAGTATGTCCCCGAGCAAGACACCGACTTCATCTTCTGCACCATCGGTGAGGAGCAAGGCTTTGTGGGCTCCGTCGGGTTACTCCTACTCTTCCTCGCTATGATCCTACGCATTATGTGGCGAGCGGAGCGACACCCCTCCACCTTCGGGCGAGTCTATGGGTACTGCCTGGCGTGCGTCCTACTCTTTCACCTTATGGTCAATGTAGGTATGGTGCTGGGGTTGGTGCCCGTCATCGGTATCCCGCTCCCCTTCTTCAGCTATGGAGGCTCCTCGCTCTGGGGCTTCTCACTGATGCTCGCACTCTTCCTCAAGATCGACGCCTCGGGCAAGCGCTAGACAAAAGTCCAACCTTTACGCCAAACGGCCCAACAGACCAATGGCCACGTGGAAAATATCAAATCCCCACGTGGCTATTTTTTATTCTCCACGTAGGCGAGAAACGATTCCTCGGACATATCATTTGATTCCTCCGAAGTTTTATATCACGCCTACGTGGAGAATTTTTCTTTTCCACGTGGAGAATCGAGAATCTCCACGTAGGGACGCTCGAAACGTGTAACGTGGCACGTCTCGGTGTTCATACTCATTGCGTGGCACCCTTTTTATTAGTAGCTTTGTAACAGCAAACTCAATACAACTCAACTCTCATGGAGCATTACTATTGTGTCATCATGAGTGGCGGGGTGGGAAGTCGCTTTTGGCCTATCTCACGTCAGTCACGACCTAAGCAATTTCTAGACTTCTTCGGCACGGGGAGTTCACTCCTACAGGATACCTACCGGCGGTTCCTGCGGATCGTCCCAGAGGATCACATCTACATCGTCACCCATGCTGACTATGTCGACCTGACTCTCGAGCAGCTCCCAGCACTCAAGCGGGAGCAGATCCTTACCGAGCCTCTACGACGCAACACAGCCCCATGTATCGCCTACGCCTGCTACCATATCCAGCAGCGAGACCCTAAGGCGTCGATCGTTGTGGCAGCTTCGGACCATATCATTATGAACGAGGATAGCTTCGTCCAGACGGTCAGCCAGTCACTTCGCTTTGCATCGCTACACCCTTACCTCCTGACGCTAGGCATCAAGCCCACAGCGCCCGAGACGGGATACGGTTACATACAGGTGGACTCTAGCGAGAGAGCTCTCGACGGACAGTATCACAAGGTCAAGGTCTTTACCGAAAAGCCTAATCGTGAGATGGCCGAGATCTTCGTCTCCTGTGGCGAGTTCCTCTGGAACAGCGGTATGTTCGTCTGGCATGTCAAGACGATCCTAGATGCTTTTGCCAAGTATATGCCCGAGGTGAGCCGGCTCTTTACCGAGCGGGCTAGCGACTTCGGCACCGAGCGTGAGCAGAAGGCGATCGAGGAGATATACCCCTACTGCCCCAGTATCTCGATCGACTACGGAGTCTTGGAAAAAGCGGACAACGTACTGGTCACTCCCGCCACTTTTGGCTGGGCTGACCTAGGCACCTGGGGGGCGCTCTATGACCAGAGCACCAAGGATCAGACGGGCAATGTGACAAATCACGAGAAGACCCGATTTTACGAGTCGATGAATAATATCCTCTACATCGATGACCCCGACCTGCTGGCGGTCGTGCAGGGGGTCGACGACTGTATCATCGCTAAGCATGGCAACGTGCTGCTGATCTGCAAGCGGGAGGCTGAGCAGAGCATCAAGAACTATGTCACCGATGTGGAGATAGAGTCTGGAGAGGACTACATCTGACCTGACCACAGAGACGATGCAGGAGACGTGGCTACACCAGATATGGGGCAATAGGCTCTACGAGTCGCTCACCTTCGAGCCACACCCCTGCATCCCCGAGGGGGTGACACCGATCGTCATCGACCCAGGACGATACAACACCAATGGCGGGCCTGACTTTAGCAATCTCAAGCTGCGTATAGGCTCTCTGACCTGGGCGGGCAATGGCGAGATACATTGCCATACGACAGACTGGCTACGACATGGGCATCAGCTGGACCCAGCTTACAATAGTGTACTGCTACACATTGTCCTGCAGGACGATGGCCCCATATCGCTACAGGCTGGCACACCGCCTATCACCTGCCGTATGCAGATCAATCCTGACTTGCTCGCCATAGCGCAGCAACTCACCGAGGCTCCACAGATACCTCGCTGTGGGGAGGCTTGCAGCCAGCTAGCAGAGGAGGTGCAGGCCGACTGGTTTGCACAGCTTACACATGAGCGACTGGACAAGAAGCGTCAGCAGATAGAGGCGGCGATGAGCTTTTTCAAGGGAGATCTGGCAGCGGTAACGCACCTCTTCCTAATGCGTTACCTAGGAGCTAAGGTAAACCACGACGCATTCGAGCAGATCGCCCGCCAGCTCTCCCCCTCGATCCTACTCAAGCACAAAAGCTCGCCTCTAGCCCTCGAAGCGCTCCTCCTAGGTATGGGCGGACTGCTAGAGAATGACCCGATATCGCCCGAGGTAGATCAGTATAGGGAGCGACTGAGTGAGGAGTTTACCTTCCTAGCACATAAGTACCACCTGTCACCCCTACCGCCAGGCACCATCCGTATGCTACGACTGCGCCCGAGTGCCTTCCCGCATCGTCGACTGGCCTATCTAGCAGCGCTGTACTACCATAGTGACAACCTGCCAGGGGAGCTGCTCCGCACATCGTCGTTGGCCCATCTCGAGCAGCTGCTCACCGTGACGCCCTCCGACTACTGGCAGCGACACTACCACTGGGGGAGCGAGTCGCATGCACAGCTCGGCACCATAGGACGTGCTACCATCGAGAGCATTGCGATCAATGTGGTCATACCGCTCCAGTACTACCTCACGCAGGAGCGTGACCTGCTGGGTCTCTCCTCAGCGAGCGACTCGCTGATGAGTGCCCACGACCTCCCCGCAGAGCGCAATAGTGTGGTGCGTCGCTTCGTCCACGAGGGGTTGCGTCCCCGCAGTGCTTATGACACGCAGGCACTGCTGCAGCTCTACGGGAACTACTGTGAGCCACGTCGCTGCTGGCTATGTCCCGTAGGGCGTACGCTCCTACAGAGCTACGGCGCTATGACGCTACCGCCATCGGTCGGCGAAGCGACGGTTGCGTCACAGCGAGACGAGTAACGATGATACGTGTAACCCGCTGTAGGGACGCACGATCTGTGCGTCCGTTGTCGTTAAAATCACGACGTTGCAATGTTTGATGCAACACTTGACTCTGTAACCTTTGACGGGAACGGACGCACAGATCGTGCGTCCCTACACGGCAACATCTCGCTTTGATACAACGGACGCACGAGCCGTGCGTCCCTACAGCGGGTTACTCGTCAAGGGCGTCCCTAGAAATCATTGCAGATTTTTGCCGAAGCGTTGGTTTGTTCGGAAATATTGTGTACCTTTGCATCGTCTAAGGGGATAGCCCCTCTGTGGATGGCGAGGTAGCTCAGCTGGTTAGAGCGTCGGATTCATAATCCGGAGGTCGAGGGATCGTGCCCCTCTCTCGCTACAAACAAAAAAAAGAACAGCACCTTGACTGCGGTCAAGGTGCTGCTCTGCTATTATGTAGGGAGGCTACTTAAGACTGTACACAGTCACTACTTGTGTGCGATCACTTCGATCTCGACGAGTCCGCCCTTGGGGAGGGTCTTGACAGCTACGGCTGAGCGTGCTGGGAAGGCTCCTGAGAAGTGCTTCTCATAGACTGCATTCATTGCAGCAAAGTCGCTCATATCAGCGAGAAAGCAGGTGGTCTTGACGACCTGATCGAAGGTAAAGCCAGCCTCGTCGAGGATAGCCTTCAGATTGCGAAAGACTTGCTCCGTCTGCGCTGAGACATCCTCTGATACGAAAGCACCAGACTTGGGATCCAGGCCTAGCTGACCAGAGGTGATGAGCATGTCGCCGAAGGCTATTGCCTGGCTGTAAGGTCCGATAGCTGCGGGAGCGTTTGGGGTGGAGATTACTTTTTTCATAGTATACTTCTGATTGTATTGTGAACTTTTATAGGTTTGCGTTGTGCTGACGAACGACCTCGTAGAGCATGATGCCGGTAGCGACCGATACGTTGAGCGAGGAGATTTGTCCCAGCTGAGGTATCGAGACGCGGTCGGTGAGTTGCTTGAGGACGCCCGTGGAGATACCTTTTTGCTCCGACCCCATGACGATGCCGAGGGGTGGCGTCATCGGGAGGGAGGTGTAGTTTGTCGTGGCGTCTACATCGGCTCCGACGAGCTGCAGACCGCTATCCCGTAGGAAGCGGCAGGCGGTCACGAGGTCACGCTCACGACAGACGGGGATGCGCATGAGCGCTCCTGCGGAGGCATTGACCGCATCGGCCGTGACGGAGACGCTATCTCGCTCGGGGATGACGATAGCATGGACGCCTGCGCATTCGCAAGTACGAGCGATGGCGCCAAAGTTGCGCACGTCGGTAACTCCGTCGAGCAGTACGATAAAGGGCATCTGCCCTTCGTCATAAAGCATCGGTATGAGCGACTCTAGACGGGTGTAGGTGATCGGCGAGATGAGCGCTACGACCCCTTGGTGAGCACCCCGTGTGAAGCGGTTGAGACGCTCGGCGGGAACCTCCATGACGGGTATGCCCTGAGCGCGTGCGGTGCGCTTGATCTCTAGGAGTTCGCCAGTGACGGCTCCTTTCTTCATATAGATCTTGTCTATGTCGCTATGAGAGGCGAGGCTCTCATTGAGAGCGTGGATGCCGTAGATGAGTTTTTGCTTAATCATGTGCTGTAAGTAATGTGTGTGCGGCAGCGATGGCCTCGGGGGTGATCTGGTCGCCACTCTGGAGGCGTGCTATCTCGTTGATGCGCTCTTCGGGCATGAGAAGGCGCAGGTGCGAGTGGGTCTCGCCGTTGGTCTCCTCCTTATAAATAAGTATGTGCTGGGTGGCTGCCGAAGCGATCTGCGGTAGGTGGGTGATGACGAAGATCTGCTGGCGCTCGCCCATCGTATGAAGCATATCGCCTATGCGGGAGGCTGCGATGCCTGAGGTGCCGGTGTCGATCTCGTCAAAGACGATAGCGGGCGATGTGGCCAGCTCGGCGAGGCTCGTGGCGGCTTGACTGCGGAGTGCCTTGAGTGCTAGCATCAGTCGGGCTATCTCACCGCCCGAAGCGACGTCTGTGACGGGGCGGAGTGGCTGATCGCTGTTGGCTGAGAGCAGGAAGTCGACCTGATCCATACCTCGCTCGGTCGGCTTGTCTAGAAGCTGCAGCGCTATGTCAAAGCGTGCGTGCGGCATCTCTAGCTGGCAGAGCGTCTTGGTGACACTCCGTGCGATCGTCTTAGCAACCTTAGCACGAGCCTCGTGGAGCTGCTTGCCTAAGGTGAGGACTGCGGTGCGCTGCTGGAGCACTGCGGTGCGTAGTGCGGCTAGTTCTTGCTCATACTGAGCGGTGTGAGCGAGCTTGGTGCCAAGCTCTTGGCTGTACTCGATGAGCTCTTCGGGGGATAGGAGGTTATGCTTTTTGAGCAAAGCATTGACGCCACCTAGGATCGTATTGATCTCCTCGAGGCGCGCCGGATTGTAGGCGACCTCGCCCTGCAGACGGCTCAAGTCGCTCTCGATGTCGTCTAGCTCGATGACGAGGCTCCGCATACGCTCGGTGTAGTTGCTGAGCTCGGGGAGATAAGCGGCAGTCTGCTCCATCTGCTCCTGCGCTGTCGTGAGCTGATCGACGATGCTGTGCGGTCTATTGAGTAGCGCTAGGATGCTCTGCAAGCCTTCCTGTATCTCCTGCGTGTGGGTGAGTCGCTCCGCCTCGTCGGTAAGGTCGGTGAGCGAGTACTGCTCGAGCTTGAGCGCAGCGATCTCCTCGTAGGCTCGACTGTTCAGCTCATACTCGGCCTCGGCTTGCTGCGCCTCTGTGCGTAGCTTCTTGAGTCGTATGGCGTTGTCGTGATACTGCTGATAAGCGCTGTGGTACGCCTCGACAAGCTGCGCCTCAGCTCCTAGCTGCGAGTCGATCAGTGCGATCTGGTAAGCGCCCTCACGGAGCAAAAGGTTGCGATGCTGTGAGTGAACGTCCAGAAGGAGTGCGCCCAGCTCTTCCAGCTGAGCAAGGGTCACAGGCGTATCATTGACGAAGATGCGACTACGTCCCGTCTGTCGTATCTCACGACGTACGAGACAGCTCTCCTCGGTCTCTAGCTCCTGCGCTTGCATCCATTCGATGACCTGAGGACTGAGCTGAGTAAACTCCCCCTCGATGACCGCCTTCTGGCAGCCTTGACGAACGGTCGATATGTCGGCACGCCCTCCTGCGAGCAGCTGTAGGGCTGAGACAAAGATACTCTTGCCCGCTCCCGTCTCGCCCGTGACCGCTATGAGTCCCGTGGGGAAGGTGCAGCTAAGCTCCTCGATGAGGATGTAGTCCCGTATGTATAAGCTATGCAGCATGGAGTATAGTTACTTCTTCAGGGCTGAGAGCTTGCTATCTTCCGTTGGATAGATCTTCGAGAGCGTCTTGTAAGCTGCCATGCGGCTCTCCTGTGGAGCGCCTTCGACCAGAAGAGGTAGCTCGTCTAGCTTGGTCTGTGCGAAGATCTGTAGGAGCGGCGACAAACTATTGGCCTGCCAGGTCTCCTCCAGGAGGGAGAGCTGCTCTAATATATTGGTGTAGCCACGACGTAAGTTGCTCGTGAGGAGGTCTAGTCCCTGGCGATGGTACTGATACCAGTAGTTGCGCCACGGCTGGTGTGCCGGATCGTTGTAAGCTTGGCTGATAGCGTAGCGGTTGTTGTCGCTGGCGTAAGCTTTCCAGCCCGACCAGTCCATCATCTGCTGAGCTGTCGCCACCAGCTGCTGCATCTGTCGCGCAGCGTAGTCGCCCCCGAGAGGCGCAAAGGAGTCAAAGTCTAGAGCTAAGATGAGATAAGCGTAGAAAGCGACCGTCGCCACAAGGTTATTGTCTATCTGTGTGGGCGCATAGACGAGTGGTTGGTAGGGAGCGTACTGGAAGTTTAGCTCACGGTCTAGATGCACCAGCAGCGGGGTCGTATAGGAGGCTCCGTAGACGGGGCGCTGTGCGGATATGCTTAGCTCCGCCGTGTAGAGTCCGTCGTCAGAGACGCTCACGAGGTTCAGACCCCAGGCGCACTCGATCCGCTCCATCGGCGAGAAGGTGGCGTTCGTCCATCGCGTCTGATTGATCATCTCGGTCAACTGCTGGGTCAAGTCGGAGACGATCGCCTGATCGGCAGAGGAGCCGAGACGATCCACATTGACCGTGACACGTGCATTCAGCTCCTGCGCTAGGCTCTGCGCAGGGAGCCATAGGAGTAGTGCCACTAAAGCTAGGAGAAAACGCTTCATAAGATCAAGCTTCATAAGACTAAACGAGCTGTGTGCGATGCTTGAGTACGAAGTCTACGATCTGCTCCGCCACGACCGCCTTGCTCTCTAGCGGCAGGTCGCATCGAGTGCCCGCTTTGTCTAGTATTAGCACCTTATTGGTCGGAACTCCAAAGCCCGCACCCGCATCGCTCGTCGAGTTAAGCACAATCGCATCGAGATGCTTGTTGTGTAGCTTGCTCTCGGCTGCGGAGGTATCCACAGAAGTCTCCAGAGCAAAGCCAACTAAGTACTGTCCTGCCCGGCGCTGCGCCCCAAGAGTCGCAGCTATATCGGGATTTTGCGTCAGCGTGAGCTGCATCTGCTCACCGCCACGACGCTCCTTCTTGATCTTCCCTGACACACGCTCCTCGGGTCGGTAGTCAGCCACCGCTGCTGCAAAGATCGCTATCGAGCTACGCCCGAAGGTCTCCTGAGCTGCCTCCAGCATCTCTTCGGCTGTCATCACGGGGTGTACGACAATGTGCGGATTGGTGGGACGGAGATGCGTTGGCCCCAAGACCAAATGTACCTCGGCGCCCTGACGTGCCAAAGCTTCCGCCAGCGAGATGCCCATCAGTCCCGACGAATGGTTGCCTATGAAGCGCACATCGTCGATCGGCTCGTAGGTAGGCCCAGCTGTGATGGTGACGCACTCCCCCGCTAAGGGCAACTCCTCCGTTGTAGCGGTGAGCATTGCGACCGCCTGCTCTAAGATCTCCTCTGGCTCCTGCATACGTCCCCGCCCAGTCAGTCCACTAGCGAGAAAGCCCTCAGCGGGTAGCGCTTGTGCCACACCGTCTTGCGCCAGTATCTCCAGATTGCGGGCGGTCGTCGGGTGAGACCACATGTCTAGATCCATCGCAGGGGCGATCAGCACGGGGGCGCGCATCGCTAGGTAAGTGGTCACGAGGATATTGTCGGCAATGCCGTGCGCCATCTTGCCGATCGTGCTAGCCGTGGCGGGAGCTATGATCATCAGATCGGCCCAAGTACCCAGCGTCACGTGACTATGCCACGAGCCGTCACGACGATCGAAGAAGTCTGAGACCACCGCATGCTGCGAAAGCGTGGCGAGCGTCAGTGGCGTGATGAACTCCTTAGCAGCAGGCGTCATAACCACCTGCACCTCGGCACCTTCCTTGATCAGCAGACGTACGAGCGAGGCACTCTTGTAGGCGGCTATCCCGCCGGTGATCCCTACAACTATATGTTTGTCCTGTAAGCGCATGGCTATCTATCGTGTGGCGTGACGGCTCTAAGGCTTCATCTGCTCCTTGATCAGGAGGAACTGACGCTTTGTGTCTCGCGAGAAGTCCGCTTGCAATAGCCAGCTGAGGTAGCCTGGCTCTTCTCGCAAGACTGTCTCGACAGAGCGCCCCTTGTGCTTGCCAAAGTTAAAAACTGGCACATCGTTATCGTCTAGCACAATGCGCCCCGCAAGGTCTACATTGCGATGATAAGTGGTTAGGTCAGACAGATCCTTGACACTGTGTGGCAGTGCATCGCCATACTTCTCCAGCTGAGCCAGTAGCACATCGAGCGTAGCGATCGTGTCCGCCTCAGCTCCGTGCGCTCCGATATGCTCACGATGACAGTAGAAGCGCACAGCCCCCTCGAGCGTCCGTGGCTCCATCTTGTGAAAGATCGTCTGCACGTCTATGTGCTGCCTAGAGAGCAGATCCACCTCCACGCCAGCACGGAGGAACTCCTCCCCCAGCATCGGTAGGTCAAAGCGCTGCGAATTGTAGCCCGCCAGGTCGCACCCATCGATCAGCTCCGCTAAGCTCTTAGCACAAGCTCTAAAGGGAGGACAGTCACGCACATCCTCGTCCGTGATGCCATGTATCGCCGTACTCTCGGCTGGGATAGGCATCTCCGGGTTGAAGCGTCGTGTCCGTACGATCCGCTCTCCATCGGGCATCAGCTTCAGAATGGTCAGCTCGACGATGCGGTCATTCGTAATATCCAGTCCCGTAGCCTCTATGTCAAAGACCACTAGCGGACGATCCAGTTGTAGCGTCATAACTTATCGATTCGGTGTTCTTAGATACGTACGGGAGCTGTGATACCTCGCAGGTCCGTTTGATCAGCCACCTTGGTCGGTGTGATCATGATCGGCTGCGTAGCATTGGTAATGTGTAGCTGCAAGCTCTCCGCATTGAACGCCTTGAGGAACTTGATGAAGGTGTTCGTCTTGAAGGTAATCTGCATCCCCTCCATCTGCTCGGGATAGTCCACGGGGATACGCTCCTCGACATCGACCCCAGGCGTATTAGCGCCCTGTGCGTAGAAGCCTCCCTTCATCACCATCGCATGCTCCTCGAAGGTGATACAGAGCAGGCTCGAGTCAGCACCCAGCCCCACGATATTGCTCAGATAGTTGACACGAGTCGTGGCACGCTGCAAGACTTGTCCGTCGATCTCAATCATATAGGTCATCGCATCAGGGAGTAGCCCGTTGTAGTTGGGGAAGTCTAGCACACTCACCTGCGAGACCACATTGTAAGTGCCAAAGCGCACCTCCACCTGCTTATTGTTGAAGATCACAAGCGCCTCCTCATTGGCAAAGTTCGGTAGGATAGACTGTAGGAAGCTAGAGACCTTGATCGGGAGTGTGAAGCTCGGATCCCTCAGCGAAGCTTGTGCTACCTCGCCCTCCTTCTCGACGATCCGTGCATCGTAGTCTATGTAGCGTACGAGCTGTACATTGTCCGTTGCGCAGAGCTCCAGACGATCCGTAAGCATGACAAAGTGCACGCCATGCAGCTGCTCACGTGATGTGTCGGGATAGGCGGCCGGCAGGACAGCCGAGATACCAGCCAGGAGGCTAGAGCTATTCATACTCATCATAGCCGCCCCCTCTGTATCCTCAGGAGACTCTCTAGAGACGTAGAGATCCGCATCGCCAATGGGTATGTCTAGGTATCCTGTCGAGTGAATCAGATGGATAAAGCGTGCACCCTCCTCCGTCGTCTGCATCTCCATCGTCAGGGGCTGTACGGGCAGCGACTTGATATAGTCCAGTAGTGGTGTGGGAGCTATCAGAAAGCGCATCCCGCCATCACACTCCAGCGGAGCGATCACACCAGCCGAACGCATCATCGTATCGCCTCCCGTCACGGAGATCCGCTCAGGAGTCACCTCAAAGAGGTAGTTGGCCAGCGCTGGCATAGAGATATTGCTCGCAGGGACAAGGCGCCCTACATTTTGCAAGAGCGTGGAGAGCTCGTTGCTATTGACGGTAAACTTCATATGTGATTCCTATCTGCTGATTATACCACAAAGATAATAAAAACTCTCCCCACAGCAAAGTGGCGAAGAGCAGACAGACCGACAGATCATCGTGAGAGCCTTGAGGGATAGCCACGTGGAGAATTTGAAATTCCCACGTGACTATTTTTTATTCTCCACGTGGCGGCGAAACGATTCCTCCGAAGTTTCATTTGATTCCTCCGAAGTTTTATTTCTCGCCTACGTGGAGAATTTTCTTTTTCCACGTGGAGATTTGAGAATCGCCACGTAGCAAATGAATCGGAGCTATCGGAATCATCGGAAAGAATCGAAACAATCGAAACTCTAATCTCTAACTTCTAACCTCTAATCTCTAACCTCTAACTTCTTTTTCGTATCTTTGGCAAGACAAAGTAGCTATGACGCATAAGCAGCCGCAAAGGGTGCCAGCGTAGCTACCTTAGACCTCATGAATCTCTAACGCTTTTAACTATACTACCTCTATGACAAGAGTGATCATCATCGGAGCTGGTGGCGTAGGCACCGTAGTAGCTCACAAGGTGGCTCAGAATGCTGAGACCTTTACCGATATTATGCTGGCGAGCCGCACTAAGTCTAAGTGTGACGCTATCGCAGCACAGATACAAAACGTCAAGATCCAGACCGCACAGGTGGATGCGGACGACGTAGAGCAGCTTGTGAAGCTCTTCGAGAGCTTCCGCCCAGACATCTGCATCAACGTCGCACTTCCCTACCAAGATCTCACCATCATGGAGGCGTGTCTCAAGGCAGGCGTCAACTACCTCGACACGGCAAACTACGAGCCCCTCGACGAGGCTAAGTATCAGTACAGCTGGCAGTGGGCTTACCACGACCGCTTTAAGGAGGCTGGACTGACCGCCGTCCTAGGGTGTGGCTTTGACCCAGGCGTGACCAGTATCTTCACCGCTTACGCTGCTAAGCACCACTTTGACGAGATACATTACCTCGACATCGTGGACTGCAATGGAGGTGACCACCACAAGGCGTTTGCAACCAACTTCAACCCAGAGATCAATATCCGTGAGATCACCCAAAAGGGTAAGTACTACCACGAGGGCGAGTGGGTCGAGACGGAGCCTCAGGAGATACATCGTCCGCTGCACTACCCGGGCATCGGCGTACGCGAGTCTTACCTCCTCTACCATGAGGAGCTGGAGTCGCTCGTCAAGCACTTCCCCGCGATACGTCGGGCGCGCTTCTGGATGACCTTCGGTGAGGAGTATCTCAAGTACCTCGAGGTGATCCAAAACATTGGTATGGCTAGCATCGAGCCGATCAACTACAACGGACAGGAGATCGTGCCGATCCAATTCCTCAAGGCTGTCCTACCCAATCCTAAGGAGCTGGGCGAGAACTATACGGGCGAGACCTCTATCGGCTGCCGCATCCGTGGCGTCAAAGACGGCAAGGAGCGCACCTACTATATATGGAACAACTGCTCCCACCAAGCAGCCTATCGTGAGACCGGCACGCAGGGTGTCAGCTACACGACGGGTGTCCCCGCTACGACGGGCGCTCTGATGCTCGCCAAGGGGCTGTGGGGTGGCGCTGGCGTTTTCAACGTCGAGCAGTTTGACCCAGATCCCTTCCTCGAGGAGGTAGCTCGTCAGGGACTGCCCTGGCATGAGTCCTTCGACATCGACATCGAGTTCGAGAAGTAAAGCTCATATCTAAGCAAAACAAAGGCGCATAGCTCTTCGTGAACTATGCGCCTTTGCTGTTTTTACGAAAGGGCTACTACCGCTTGCGCTGGTAGACTTGCGCTGAGCGGGAGGGCAGATAGAGTCGTAGCTCGGTGCCACCCTCGGCAGCGGTGCGGGTGTGGTGCGTGACGCTGGCATCGATACGTCCGAAGCCACCGCAGGCGACCGCATCGCTGTCGAGGAGCAGCGCATACTGCCCCGCTGGCACGCCCTCGATGGGGTAGTCGACGTAGCTCTCCGTGGGGCTAAAGTTGAAGGCAAAGAGGTACCCATCTCCTCGCATAAAGACGATAACCTGTCGCTCCGTGTGGCTGTGGTAGCAGTAGTCCGAGAGTTCTGCAAAGCGGGGCGTCAGGCTGCAGAGCGAGAGCATCCCTTTGTCAAAGTGCGCTAGCTGCTTGTAGCGCAGTAAGTCATTGTCCCGCAGTGACCACTGACGACGAGCGTACTGGTAAGAGTAACCATTGCCCTCACGAGGGAAGTCGATCCACTCGGGGTGACCAAACTCATTGCCCATAAAGGTGAGATAACCACCGCACATGGTGGCGAAGGTCATCAGACGGATCATATTGCAGAGCGCTATGCCACGCATCACCCGATCGTTGTAGTCGCTCTGCTGCATGTGCCAGTACATGTCGCTGTCGATGAGTCGGAAGATGATGGTCTTGTCTCCGACGAGTGCCTGATCATGGCTCTCAGCGTAGGAGACCGTTCGCTCCGTAGGACGGTGATTGCGCAGTTCGTACCACATATTCTCTGGATTCCACGCTTCGTCGGGTTGCTCTTTGATTAGCTTGATCCAGTAGTCTGGCACATTCATCGCCAGGCGGTAGTCAAAGCCGTACCCGCCGAAGGCTTGGCCCTCGCACAGTCCTGGCAGTCCGCTCACCTCCTCGGCGATGGTAGTCGCTGCGGGCTTGACAGCGTGGATCAGTTCGTTGGCGAGCGTCAGATAGGTCAGCGCATCTCGGTCTACATTACCATCGTAGTAGTCCGCATAAGTGAGGAAAGGTCTCCCCAAGCCGTGATCCTCGTAAAGCATCGAGGTGACCCCGTCGAAGCGGAAGCCATCGAAGCCATACTCCGTAAGCCAGTAGTGGCAATTGGAGAGGAGGTAGTGGACCACCTCGCCACGGCCGTAGTCGAAGCAGAGCGAGTCCCACTGCGGGTGCTCCCCTCGGCTCCCTTCGTGAAAGAAGAGCGTCCGCGTGCCGTCGTAGCGAGCCAAGCCCTCAGCTTCGTTGCGCACGGCATGCGAGTGAACTAAGTCCATAATGACGTAAAGCCCCAAAGCGTGCGCCTCATCGACCAGGCGCTTGAGGTCGTCGGGCGTACCGAAGCGACTGGATGGTGCGAAGAAGTTGGAGACGTGGTAGCCGTACGAGCCATAGTACGGGTGCTCCTGCACCGCCATAATCTGGAGCGTGTTGTAACCCGCCGAGACGATGTAAGGCAGTCGCTCCGTGCGAAACTGCTCGTAGCTCGCCACGCCCATCTCCTCGCCACTCATCCCTATGTGGCACTCATAGATGAGCAAGGTATCGGGACGCTCAGGTGCTGGCGCCTGCATTAGGTACGGCTCTTCGGGCGCCCAGACACGAGCGCAGAAGCTGTAGTCATGCGGGTCCTGCACCACATAATGGGCGTAGGCTGGGATGCGCTCTAGCTCCTCATCATCGGTGCAGAAGAGTAGCTTGTAGTAGTCTAGATGGTGTAGCGCTGTGGCGGGTAGCTCGAGGAGCCACTCACCTGGTCGCTCCTCATTAGCAACATATCGATAGTTCGGATCTTGACGCCACTGATTCGCATCGCAGAGTAGGTAGACCGCCTGAGCCGCTGGCGCATATTCGCGCAAAGTCCAGCCCGTTTCTGTATGGTGCAACCCAAAGTAAAGGTGTCCGCACGCCCAGCTCGAGAGGCTTTGCGAGCCAACGAAGAGCTGCCGACGCGCTGCGATGTAGCTTTGCCACGCGGCGATCGTCTTATAGTAGGGCGCGAGCCACGGGTCTTGCTGCGCCCAGAGCGGCGTGTTCAGCTTTAGCTTCGCTTGGCGAGGAGTGCCTTTCTCACGTTTCATAGTTCAGATGTTTTACCTAGGTAAGAGACGGCTCCCGTAGTGGGACGATGTATCGTCGGCAACTCGATGGTCGCCTCGTCAATGTCTAGAATGAAGTAAGAGGGTAGCTGCTGAAGCAACTCATGCTGTGCTGGCGTGAGGGTTGCCCACGCATCGTAAGCGATGAAGGCAAAGTCGTAAGCGCTCAGATCGACCTGCTCTGCAAAAGGCTCTCCGACCCACGACACACGATCCGCCAGCTCTGTCGTAAGCTTGGCAATATGTGACGAGAGTGGCATCAGCGTGATCGGACTATCGGCATGCTCCGTCACCTGCTCAGCGACGAGTAGTAGCTCTTGATCCTCAGGGCGCTGCATCAGTACGAGCGGATGCGCTATCGGCGTCTGACCATTGTCCACATAGATACCCACTGAGCAAGGCGCCTCATGAGCAAAGGTGTCGATAATCTCCTCAAAGGAGTGCGAGCTCTGCTCTTTCTTCGCTTGGCGGCGACGTCCAGTCACAACTTTCCACCGACGGGTTAGCTTATCGCTATAAGCGACCAGGTCGCGGTCTTTCTTGTCTTGTGAGAGGTTGACACTCGCCCCGAGGAGGAGCAGATTGCTCTGGATATGATTAGCGTGCGAGAGAACCGCCTCAGGGACCGACTCCGCAATCTCATACTTACGCTCCACAGAGAGGTCTAGCTGCTTAGCCATCTCCATCGGTGCTGCAAAGCTACCGGCGTAGTAGTGATCTGCATCGATGGTGCTAATATCCGTATCGGTAGTGACGTGCATCAGCGTACAAGCCACCTGTGGAGAGGTGCCACCACAGAGCCTATGGAAGAACTCTAAGAGCGTCACGCCCGTCTCGGCACGACCGAACGAGATGAGCACTTGACCTGTCGTATACTCCTGGCTTTGCGGTGTTTTCTTCTTTTTGAGGAGCCAGTCGATCAGCTGTAGTGTCGGAGCGGTCATGATCGTCGTCACGAGCGTCATCATCACGAGGATCGTGAAGAGGACCGGCGAGAGGACTCCCAGGTCCAGTCCGATGCGCAGTACGACCAGCTCCATCAGCCCTCGGGTGTTCATATAAGCCCCTAGGTAAAGGCTTTCGCGGCGCTGTATGCCACAGCTTCGCGCTGCTAGGTAGGTGCCACCCATTTTGCCCACAACCGCTACAAGCGTACAGATCAGGAAGAGCCCCCACAGCTGAGGCGTATTGACCAAGCCCAGCTCTGTGCGCAAGCCTGAGCTAACGAAGAAGAGTGGCAGGAGCAGCAGGAGGGCGACATCCTCGACTTTCTCCTTGACAATCACGCGGAAGTCTAGGTTCTCTGGCATGACAAGCCCCAGCATGAAGGCACCAAAGAGGGCGTGCATACTCATGATCTCGGTGAAGTAGGCGCTCGCCATAAGGAGGATGAAGATGAGTCCCATAAGCGACTTGGAGAGTACCTCACGATGTCTCACGCGTCGCCCGAGGAGCCCGAAGAGTGGTCGCAGGATACCAAAGATGACCGCCAGATAGAGCGCGAGGAAGAGCATATTGTAGAGGGCACTCGTGAAGCTCCCCCCTTGGCTGACCGCCATAATGGCCGCCAGCATGAGCCACGCCACGATGTCTCCCATAGCTGCGGTCGAGAGCGCCAAGCGTCCTAGGTGACTATGCGAGAGCGAGCGCTCCTGGATGATACGCGCCAAGACGGGGAAGGCGGTGATGCTAAGCGAGATGCCCACAAAGAGGGAAAGCGACAAGAAGCTACTCCCCTCACTCAGCAGCTCAGGGCGACTGTAGAGCCCATAAGTAAGGACGATGCCCAGGATAAAGGGAAAGATGATCCCCGACTGACTGATGATAAAAGCTTGCTGCGCCTGACCCTTGAGATCTTTCATACGCAGCTCCATACCGATGGTAAACATAAAGAGGATCAGTCCGAACTGACTGAGCAGCTCTAGATTGCCCAAGCTGTGCACAGGGAAGAGTGTCTCCATCGCTTCTGGCCATACGGCTCCCAACAAGCTCGGGCCGAGCAATATACCGGCAAGTATCTCCCCGATGACCGTCGGCTGGTGCAGTCGTGCGAAGAGCCACCCCACGACACGTACCACGAGCAGGATGACGACCAACTGGATCAGCAGCATCCCTATGTCTGAGGCGGCATGAGTGCGTACCGAAACGACAAACGATTGCCACGGTGAAGTCCCTCCCGCAGGCGAAAGGGTCGTAGCCCCCTGGGGTAGTGAAGTCCCCTCAGGAAGTTCGCTCAGGGACTCAGTCGTAGCTACAGGAGCCGTGACGAGAGCCTCCGAGGAGCCACTCATAGCCTGGTCAGTAGCAGCGACCCACCACAAGAGCGCCACAAAGATGAGCATTAGCCCGCCGTAGACCCACCACGCTAGCTGTCGTTGATGTGTATTCATTTAGGATACGCCTATTTCGTTATGCAGTAAATGTAGCGACAAGACCACACGAGCAGTCTCCGTCTTGTGGAACAAAGATACGAAAACAGAGCTGTCCGATGAATGGCCCCTCCCTTGGAACCGAAAAGTTCCAAGAGAGGAACCAACTTTGAAACTCGTATCTACTACAAAGAGAGCACGATACAAAGCAGGGCGTCGTCTCGATTCTTTACGTGGATATCACTTATTCAGATCGAGCGAGATGCCGAGGCGGACGACGGGCGGATTGATCGGGTAGTGCGCTGCCGAGAAGCGCTCAGAGGGAGAGATAAAGAGGTCGCCGAGATTGTAGTACTCGACAAAGAAGCGTGCACGCTTGAGCTGAAAGCTGACGAAAGCGTTCAGGTGAGGGAAGTTGCCATACTTCGTCTCCGTCTGATTGACAAACTGCATGACCGCAGGCTCATAGTAAGGAGCGTAGTATCGCGTATGCCAGCGGCAATCCACACCCAGCATGACCCGTAAGACATGAGCGTAGAAGAAGTCTGTGTAGACAGTTCCGTAGAGGCTCAGCGTAGGCAGAGGCATCACTTCCTGACGTGTGGAGAGCTGGTAGAGGGCCTGCAGTCTCCAGGCTAGCCACCCCCACTTATAGCCGTGCTGCAGGCGTGCCGAGAGGATCTGTATCGGGTCAGCGCACTGCTCGACGAGCCCTTGCGAAGTCCAGTAGAGCTGGTTCTGCAGGGTGGCGGTCTCGACACTCAGCGAGGTGCCTAGCTTGTCGAGCGTGAGTCGCCCTCCGAAGGCCAGCCGACGCTCATAGCCGAAGTCTATGTCCCAGCGATGGAAGGTGCCGTGAAAGTGCCGTATGAAGTAGTCCGGGCGGCGATTCTCAAAGTTGCCCCAGGCACGCAGTCCTACGGGGAAGCTCCAGAGACGGAACGAAGTGCTGATACCGCCCTGCGCCAGTACGGAGCCGATGTTTTCGCCTAGGAGGGTACTCTCGAGTTGCGCATCGAAGTTGAGCAACTGTCCCGAGGTACGTGCTATGCGTCCCCCCACGACTAGGTCCATAGTGCTATGTCCGGGGTGCTCCTGATAGATCGAGTCGGGGTTGTAGTAGTATTTGTTTTCCAGCCGCACATAAGCCTCTAGACCAAACTTGACCCATGGTCTGAAGCCCTCACGGAGCGAGAGGACGAAGCTATTGTCCAGCTGCCATCGTCGGGTGCTATCCTCGGGCAAGACGTAGAGCGAGTCGAGCGCACCCGAAGGCCCTTTGTGCATATAGGAGTAATGGTTGGGGTACTGCTCCCAGGTGGCTTGGTTGCGGTTCACATACTGGTGGATGCCCTGTCTGAAGCTCAAGATATGCCCTACACTAGCTATCGGCACGAAGCGTGTCGTATCGGTCTCGGCACGGCGCTCGCCAAAGATGGTCAGCGAGTCACTGGCACTGCGAGGACGATAGGAGCCGAAGTTGTAGCGATGCGAGAGGAAGAAGTGAGCATCGTCGACACCATTCCAGACGTGCTCTGCCTGACGAACGGGTATCTCGTGGCTCTCCAGATTGCGCCGAGCAGAGTTGCCCCGTGTAGGGTCATTGACATAGGCGTCCTCGAGGACACCGCCATTCTCCGTGATCCGTGCGAAGTTGCCTCCGCCCGTGAGGTACGCCTCGTAGCGGTCTAGAGTCAGCGTCGCAAAGAGACGATAGTCACAGCTCTTGGTGCGGTTGCCTATGTAGTAGCCAGGCGAGTAGGTGTAGTTGAAGTCGGCCCCCATCGCTAGGCGCTTGCTGAGGTTGAAGGCGATCGTCGCATCAAACTGCTCTTCGCGTCTCTGGGCATCTCCATTGCGCTGATAGAAGAGCTTGGAGAAGGGGGTCTTCGTGCGATAGAAAAGCCTATTAGACTCGTCCCATACGAAGCCCGAGAGCGTCTGATCGTAGAGGAAGCGATGCTGCGGGCGCAGACGGTTGAAGTAGTCCATATCGACCCACGGAGAACGCAAGTTCCCTAGGTAAGCCATCACAATGGAGCGGCTCTCCGCTTTGACCTGATCGTGAAAGAGCGTGCTGAGCGTGTCGGGACGTGCCGCATAGAGCGCTCCCGTGTAGGGATTGATCAGATAGCTGTGGAGCGTCTCGCCACGATAGATCAGCTCGTTGGGATCTTTGTCAAAGGCTGGTAGCGGTATGTCGTAATCGTAGCGCGACTGCGCCCTGACGGCTGTCGCCAAGAGACTCCACAAGACGAGGAGGCTGAGAAGGTGTCGGACTAGCTTGCTCATAGCTCAGGTGCGGTGATCAGTATACCCCCATCGATGGGCAGCACACGGTAAGGCAGGAGGGGGCTTTGAGCAGGCCCTTGGACAGGCGTCCCCCCGCCGTAAACGATGCTAAAGCGACTATGACACTTCGGACAGACCGCCTCGAGCTTCTCATTGACCACCAGAGAGTTTGTAGGGTCCAGCTCTTTAGGGCAAGCGAGGTCGTAGGCGTAGTAGTAATCGGCCATACCACTACTTCCTGCGAAGCCGTGAATGACCAAGATGCCTCCGAAGCCGACGGCTGAGGTCGCAGTGGAGGGCTTGGTGATACGCAGGTAGCCCCCAGCGGGTACGAGCGCACGCCCCTCGGCACTGGCGAAGTATATCGGATAGTGTATAGGACGCAGGGGCGTGGCGTACTGCACCTCGCCTTGACACCCCAGTAGTAGGAGCGTCAGGAGCGATAGAAGCATTATGCGGAGACCCTTCATCCTTGTTCTGATCCTAGCTTTAGACTATGCGTCGTAGCGCATCTGCCCCAGCATATCGGCGATGTACTGCACAGCCTCCTTGAGGTGAGGCTTTACCATACCCGCGACAAAGGGGTTGAGCTCGGCATCTAGTGAGACAACTAAGGTGCTACCTCCCGTCTCCTGGGGAGTGATCCGTATGGAGACATTGGCGGGCATCATCTCGTGCTCTACCTGATAGCGCACCTCCTCGGTGGGGATACGCTCTGAGACAACGAGCGCGATATCTGCGGAGAACTTCATCACCTGCGCCTGCACCTCGCAGCGATCGCTACTGAGTGAAACAACCTTGACCTGCTTCTCCTCGAGGAGCTGTTGTACCTCCTCGAGATTGGTCAGATCGCTGATCTTTCGATAGATCGCCTCACAGCTGTAAGTAGAGGCGATGGGTTGGCTTTGTATCGTCATAGGAATGAGATGTGTAAGCTAAGTTATGGTCGATGCTAGCGTCCCCACTGGCTCGGGTTCTCGCGCCACTGAGCAAGCATCTCTAGGTCACGCTCAGAGACGTAACCCGCAGAGACAGCTTGACGAATCACTTCGTTGTAATCGGTCAAGGTGCGCATCTCTACGCCAGCCTTGGCGAAGAGCTCCTCGGCATCAGCGAAGCCATGCGTATAGACCGCCATGAGTCCCTCGACCTGTGCACCTGCTGCTTGTAGCGCCTCGACAGCCTTCATACTGCTACCACCCGTAGAGATCAGATCCTCGATGACTACGACACGAGCGCCCTCGGGTAGATAGCCCTCGATGAGGTTTTGCTTACCATGATCCTTAGCCGAGGAGCGTACATAGACGAAGGGCAGTCCCAGTTCGTCTGCCACCAAGGCTCCCCACGAGATAGCTCCCGTGGCAACCCCTGCTACCACCTCAACATCGGGGTAACGGTCGCTCACCTGGAGCGCAAAGGCTTGCTTGATATAGCTGCGATGCTCAGGATAAGAGAGCGTCTTGCGGTTGTCACAGTAAATGGGGCTAAGCCACCCAGAAGCCCACGTAAAGGGTGCGTCTGGACGAAGCTCGACAGCCTGGATAGCGAGCAAACGATGAGCTACCGACTGCGCGATAGTGCACTTCTGATCTGAAACTTTTGATGTCATAAGAGGATAAGTATCTTAGATGTGCCACAAAGGTACGAATTTAGAGGTTAGATGTTGGAGATTAGAGGTTAGACTTTAGAGATTAGAGGGAGTGCTATCTGCACACCGCTTCAAAAGCAGTCGGAGCCTATCCACGATCGTGTGGGTAGGCTCCGACGTTGATTTTTACCTTGCTCTACCTTGAGGGTGAGCAGAGGTGTGCTTACTTCTTAGCTGCTGCGAGCTTCTTCTGATGCTGCTTGTTGCGTACTAGGTAAGCAATAGGCGATGCGACGAAGAGCGTACAGAAGATACCATACACGATACCGATGAGTAGCGCAAAGGTAAAGCTACGCATAGAGGCTCCACCGAGGATAAAGATGATGAATACCACTAGGAAGGTCGAGAAGGTCGTCTGTACGGTACGAGCTAGCGTGCTATTGAGTGCCTCATTCATCACCAGCTTCTCATCGCGGTTTGGATAGTTGTGTAGTGTCTCGCGAACACGATCGAAGACAACGACCACGTCGTTGATCGAGTATCCGATGATCGCTAGTAGCGCTGCGATGAAGTTTTGATCCAGCTCCATCGTGAAGGGCATGATCTGCCAGAGCAATATGTAGCTCGCCACGATGAGTAGCGTGGTGGTAGCCACAGAAGCAAAGGCACCTAGCGAGAAAGCCCAGTTGCGGAAGCGGAGCAAGATGTAGAGTCCCATGAAGATCAGGGAGAGGATCACCGCGATGATAGCCTGACGAGAGATGTCCTTAGACATACTCGGGCTGACACGCTGTGAGCTGACAACATAGTTGTCGACAAACTCCTGCTGGGTCGTGCCCTGTGGGAGGAACTTCTGTACTCCCTCGAAGATCTTACCTATGACGAGTAGCTCCTCATCCTCACTCTCCTGAGCCATACCGAGACCATAGTTGGTCGAGATACGTACCTGATTGCCTTCCGTACCGATAGAGGTCACGAGGACACGCTCCTCTAGGGGCTGCGTAAGCGCCTCACGTACCTCAGCCGAAGTGACTTGCTGCTCGAAAGCGACGATATAGTTACGACCGCCTGAGAACTCGATACCTCTATTGAGACCCCATACGAACGAGCCAATGAGACCAAGTACGAGGATAGAACCAAAGATGATGAAGCCCTTGTTGCGGTTCTCGAGGATCTTGTACGTGGGGTTGTTTAGCAGGTTGCGTGTGAGGGGGGTCGTATAGGTGACCTTGTCCATGCGTCCCTTCTTATCGAGCGACTCGACCACGATACGTGTCAGGAAGACAGCCGTGATAAAGGAAGCTATGACACCGATGATGAGCGTCGTAGCGAAGCCACGGATAGGACCTGTACCAAAGGCATAGAGTACACCGCCCGTGATGACGGTCGTGAGGTTGGAGTCAAAGATTGCTGAGAAGGCATTGCCGTAACCGTCCTGTATAGCACGCGTCATAGACTTGCCTGCACGTAGCTCCTCCTTGATACGCTCGAAGATCAGAATGTTAGCGTCCACCGCCATACCGAGTGTCAGCACAAGTCCCGCAATACCAGACAGCGTCAAGACACTGTGGAATGAGGCAAGGACACCGAGCGTGAAGAAGCTATTGAGGATCAGAGCACCATCGGCGATGAGACCTGGGATGAGACCGTAGGCGAGGCACATATAGATCATCAGCAGGATGATCGCAATGATAAAGGAGATGATACCAGCCTTGATAGACTCGCTACCGAGCGTTGGTCCGACGACACTCTCCTGCTCGATCTCGACAGAAGCCTCCATACGTCCCGAGTTGAGGACGTTAGCAAGGTCGGTCGTCTCATCGACAGTAAAGGCTCCAGAGATCTCAGAGCGACCGCCCGTGATCTCGTTATTGACATTAGGTGCCGAGTAGACGACACCATCGAGGACGATAGCGATGTTTCGGCCTATGTTGTCACCCGTCAGGCGAGCCCACTTACGAGCCCCCTCATCGTTCATAGTCATCGTGACGACGGGACGGTTCTGACCTAGGTCGTTGCGTACCTCACTACGTGCCGAGGTGACCACTTCACCACCTAGATCGGGGAGCGCATTGCGGTTACCACGGATAGCGTATAGCTCGTAGATGTCTGTCTCCTTACCTGTCTGTGGGTTCTTGATAGGTGAGTTGCCCCATAGTAGCATGAGATCCTCACGGATCACCTTCTGCTTGTGCGCCTCCTCGAGCATCGCATCGATCTTGTCTAGATCAGCGCGACGAGCGTAGCCGACGATGGTACCACGATTGGTCAGGTTGAGCTTGCTAAAGAGGACATCCTCTACAGCTGCGTTAGCTGGCGTCTGTACTGCTGTCGAGTCAGCCTCGTTAGCGGTCGTATCAGCAGGCATCTGGTCGTTGCCATTTGCCATAGCGGAGAGACGATTGTTAGCATCGACGAGATCGCTAGCGACCTCATCGTATGTATAGGTGCGCCAGAACTGTAGGTTAGCGCTACGCTGTAGTAGCTCACGGACACGTTGCGGCTCTGTGACACCAGGCAGCTCGACAAGGATACGTCCCTGTCCTTCGATGCGCTGTACGTTTGGTGCGACCACACCAAAGCGGTCGATACGCGTCTTGAGGACGTTGATGGCAGCGTCAATAGCACTGCTGTACTTCTCCTGAAGCACCTTGATAACCTCCTGATCGCTAGACTTAGGGGAGATGACATCACGGAGAGGACCGTTGCTAAAGATGACTGCGAGCGATCCTGAGGGCTCGAGCTCTTTGTAAGCCTTTACGAAAGTCCCGACGAAGTCATTACCACCCTCCTTAGCAGCTCTATCGATAGCCTCGATGAAAGCAGGAGACTGGTTATGTCCTGAGAGGTTGCGTAGAAGATCACGTCCATTGACCTTGAGGACGACGTTCATACCGCCCTTGAGGTCTAGTCCGAGACCTATCTGCTGGTTGCGGGCTTTCTTGAGCGTGTAGCCAAACCACACCTTCTCGTTGGCCATTGAGTCGAGATACGCTTTGCCATCCTCGCCAGCTGCGGTCATCGCCAGTGCCTTCTGATCATAGTGCCTTACCACAGGGGTAAAGGAGATGTAGAAAGCGCAGATGATCGTCAGTAGAGAGGCGAAGAGGATCACAAATCCTTTGTTCTGCATGAGTATATTTGATATATCGTTATTATTTCACGTAGTCTAGATTGCCACAAAGTTACGCTAAAATATACTATTGACAAACAGATACCGCTCCGATCGTCCAAAAAACTATTCGGCGCCACACTGCAAAAGCCCCCAAACGTGGCTATGGGATAACAAAAATAGGACGGCACCTAAGCACCGTCCTATTCATTACAGAGCGGAAAACGAGGCTCGAACTCGCGACCCTCAGCTTGGGAAGCTGATGCTCTACCAACTGAGCTATTTCCGCATATCACCCTCCTCGGATTGTGAAGGCAAAGGTACAATAAATTTTGAAACCAATGTACGAGACGAATAACATTTGCAGGGACGCACAAGACGTGTAACCCGTTGTAGGGACGCACGATCTGTGCGTCCGTCCCCGTTAAACCCACGATGCTGTAACCTTTGATACAACGGACGCACAGATCGTGCGTCCCTACACGGCAACGTCTTGCTTTGATACAACCGTGCGTTTCCACGTGGGAATTTCGAAATATCCACGTGAAGATAAAAAATTCTCCACGTGGAGACGAAATGAAACTTCGGAGGAATCAAATGATATGTCCGAAGAATTTTTTCGCGCCTACGTGGAGAATAAAAAATAGCCACGTGGGGATTTGAGATTTCCCACGTGGCTATTCGAGAAAGGATGGGATCGATCAAATCTCCCCGTAAAGATATGTAAATAGAGATTAGAGGCTAGAGGTTAGAAGTTAGAGGGGAGGTCTGATGCTCCTCCGCTGTGGCGTCGTCGTAAGCATACGATAGCAAATAAGAGGACTCCCTCAGCGTTAGGCCTGACGACCTGCTGCTGGGAGAGTCCTCTTAGTATTATATGAGACTGTTGTATAAAGGCGAATCGCTGTGTTGCTTTCGGGATTCGGCTTCGGTCACATACGGAGGTATGCTCCCTTCAGACCTCACCCTCAGCATCTTGCGCTTCATCCTTTCTGCAAAGTCTGGACAATCTTGCATGCAAGATTGTGAGGTGGCAGTCGCTAGAGGATTACCTTGGTTGCCTCACCGTCGACGGAGAGTAGGTAGCTCCCCGCGGGTAGCTCTGCGATGCTGAGTCGCAGGTCACCGCTCTGGTCAGCACGTGCGCTCTGTAGGAGCGTACCATCTAGCGCATATAGCTCCACGACAGCGTGAGGAGTAGCCTGAGCGATCTCGATGTAGTCTCCTGTGACCATGAGGCGGTAGTGATCTGCCGAGACGACAGGATCGTTAGCAAGAGGATTCTTGCCACCATTGTCGTAGTTCTTGTAGTCATAGACGAGCCAGAACTTGTCACTAGCGATCTTGACATCGGCATCGTTTACTTTGTTTTCCTCGTCCCGATCAGAAGAGTTAATAGCATAGAGCTCACCACGCTCACTAGTGCTTCTTGTGGGGAGGCTCTCGAAGAGTTGCTTCATAGCAGGCTCTTTGATAGCGTTCTTGTAGCAGAATGCCTCCGTCAGAGCCGTACAAGAGCTGAGGTCGAGAGCGGTTAGCTTGTTCTCGCGACAGTCAAGCTTGTTCAGGCTAGACAGCCCCGTGAGCGCGAGCGTCGTGAGTTCGTTTTCAGCGACATTGAGCTCTGTCAGCTTAGTGCAGTCTGAGAGACCATGTATCTCGGTCAGTAGGTTGCGCTCTAGGCTAAGCTCTTGGAGGTTCGTCAGCCCAGTCAGGTCGATGCTTGTCATCTTATTACCTGGCAGCCATACGGTCTCTAGTTGCTTGCAGTCTGAGAGATCAATCTCAGGGAGCTCACTACCCGCACAGTTGATAAAGGTAAGGTCAGCGCAACCCTTGACGTTGACAGAGGTCATCGTGTTGTGCAGAGCATAGAACTTGACCAGCTTAGGACTCTGTGAGGCGTCAATATCGTATGCGATAGAGCCGTTTTCGGAGCAGTCTATCGTATGTACCAATCCAGTGATTCGGACAAGGCCTCTCGTCGACTTGTACTTCTTGATAGGAGGCGTGCCACTCGTGATCGTCTCCTCTACGACTACGCCTTCGTCTGTCTCTATCTGCACCTTACTCTCGGCTGCAAAGCCAGACAGGCCCAAGTTGATCTCCTTGTCGGGCTTTGTCTTTATCGTAATTACGGGATCTGGGTCTTGACTCTTTTGACCTGGAATGTCTATCTCCCAGCCCTTGTCCGTAGCTATATAACCGAGGGCCTTCTCTGCGCCAGGGTTATCGGCCACCTTGATAGTCCCAGAGAGGGTCGGTAAGGCATTGTAAACCTTGTTGAGAGCGTCCGCCTCGAGGAGGTTCCCCTGGAGGAGTAGCGTCCTCAGACTAGGTAGTGTGCCTAGTGTAAGAGCCGTGAGCTTATTGCCCTCTAGCTCGAGATCGTTAAGGAGCGGACACTCACCGAACGTGAGCTCTGCGAAGTCGTTACCCTGTAGTCTCAGACGTTGTAGCTTGGGGTAAGCGACATCCCCTTCACCGAGTTTAGTGAGCTTGTTACCCATTGCGTAGAACTCAGCGATCTGCTCTGGGAGAGCGACCTGCTCTAAGGCACAGCTATCAGCTTTTATAGAGGTTAGACTAGGCATTGCGGAGCCGTCTATGGCACTTAAGCGTGCGTTGTATGAGACATCCAAGTTCTTGAGATTATCTAAGCCCGTGAGGTTGATAGACGCTAGATCGTTGCGTCTCAGATCAACCGTGGAGAGCGACTTTAGCTCCTTGTAGTGGAAGCTCGTCAGTTTGTTATTTTGTATCTTAAGGATTCCAAGGTTTGGCGCATTGACGTGGTCTAGCGTCGTAAGCTCATTGTTCTCTAGGGAGAGCATACCAAGCTGTTCCGAATTGATCGCTATGGAGGTGATATTAGCTCCTGGAGCCATAAGGACTGAGCAGTTTCCGTAGACCTTGATCTCGTCGCCAGCCTTCTTACCCTTGGCCCCTGGTGAAGTAGGAGAGACGGTTGTGAGTGTACCATCGCCCCAGTCAATCTGGATGGGCGTGCTACCATCACCCATGATTCTAAATGAGCAGTCCGCTCCAATCTCTGTGGAGGTGGTCAGGCGTATCGTTGGTTCACCTAGTTTATTCTCCTGACCAAGGATGTCTATCGTCCAGCCCTTGTCCTTTGCTATATAGCCATAAGCCTGCTCTGCACCGGGGTTGTCGGCTACATTGATCGTTCCTGCGATCGTAGGTAGATCTTTGTAGATCTTGTTGAGAGCGTCCGCCTCGAGGAGGTTCTCCTGGAGGTATAGCGTCTTCAGAGCTGACAGTGAACCAAGCGTGAGAGATGTGAGCTTATTGCCCTCTAGCTCGAGATCATAGAGGAGCGGACACTCACCGAACGTGAGCTCTGCGAAGTCGTTACCCTGTAGTCTCAGACGTTGTAGCTTGGGGTAAGCGACATCCCCTTCACCGAGTTTAGTGAGCTTGTTACCCATTGCGTAGAACTCAGCGATCTGCTCTGGGAGAGCGACCTGCTCTAAGGCACAGCTATCAGCTTTTATAGAGGTTAGACTAGGCATTGCGGAGCCGTCTATGGCACTTAAGCGTGCGTTGTATGAGACATCCAAGTTCTTGAGATTATCTAAGCCCGTGAGGTTGATAGACGCTAGATCGTTGCGTCTCAGATCAACCGTGGAGAGCGACTTTAGCTCCTTGTAGTGGAAGCTCGTCAGCTTGTTGTTTTTTATCTTAAGGGTTACAAGCTTTGGCGCATTGACGTGGTCTAGCGTCGTAAGCTCATTATTCTCTAGGGAGAGCACACCAAGCTTTTGCGAATTGATCGATATGGAGGTGATATGAGCTTCCGGAGCTAGAAAAATTTCGCACTCTCCGTAGATCTTGATCTCCTCGCCAGCCTTCTTGCCTTTGATCCTTGGTGCAATAGGAGAGATGGTAGCGAGCGTACCATCGCCCCAGTCCACTTGGATAGATGTGGCAGCTCCGGAGAATCTGAATGAGCAGTCCGCTCCAATCTCTGTGGAGGTGGTCAGGCGTATCGTTGGTTCGCCTAGCTCTCTCAAGCCATCGCTTGAGGCAAAAGGGCTCTTGCTCGCATGCCCCATAGCAGGGAGACAGAGAGCCAAGAGCAGCAGTAGTAAAGGTGTTAGTCTTTTCGTCATAAACTTGTTGTATTTAGGTCTGTTGCTGTGGTAAGTGTGTAGTCTCTTGCTGATTATCGGCGGGCGTACTGCGAGCGACCGAGCGAGTAGACGTCGCCTCCGAGGCTGTCGACGGCTACGATGACGGGAAGCTCCTCGACACGTAGCTTGCGAATTGCTTCAGGGCCTAAGTCGTCGAAGGCAATGACCTCGGCCTCCTTGACGCACTTGCCCATCAGAGCAGCAGCTCCACCGATGGCGGCAAAGTACACGCCCTTGTACTGCTTGATCGCGTCAACAACCTCTGGGCTACGCAAGCCCTTGCCGATCATCACACGCAGACCATGCGCTATGAGCGTTGGCGAATAAGCGTCCATACGTCCTCCCGTAGTGGGACCCACGGAGCCTATAGGCTGTCCAGGCTTAGCGGGGCAAGGACCCGCATAGTAAACGACCTGCCCGGCGAAGTCAAAGGGCATCTCCTCGCCTCGCTCGAGCATCTCGACAAGACGCAGATGCGCTGCGTCACGTGCTGTATAGATAGTCCCCGAGATGTAGCACATATCTCCCGCTCTGAGCGGAGTAATCATCTCTGTCGTAAAGGGGGCTCTGAGTATCTTCTTCTCTTCCATGTCTCTCTATGTATTTATAGTACACCCTCTGCGTGGCGTGTAGCGTGGCAACTGATATTGACCGCTACGGGTAGTCCGGCGATATGTGTCGCACCCGTATTGATGGCGACAGCTAGGGCGGTGGTGTCTCCACCGAAGCCCGCTGGCCCGATGCCCATCTTATTGATCTCTTGGAGTAGCTCCTCCTCGATCTCAGCCACTGCGGGATCGGGATGACGCTCACCGATGGGACGTAGTAGAGCACGCTTAGCAAGCTCAGCAGAGCGCTCCATCGTGCCTCCGATGCCGATGCCGACGATGATCGGCGGACAGGGATTGCCCCCAGCGTGGGAGATGGTGTCGAGGACAAACTGCTTGATGCCAGCTACCCCTTGGCTGGGGGTGAGCATCGAGAGCGTACTCTTATTTTCACTGCCGAAGCCCTTGGGCGCTACCGTGATGTGCATTTGGTCTCCGGGCACGATGCGGTAGTGGATGACGGCGGGGGTATTGTCGCCTGTGTTCTGTCGATGTATCGGATCGCTCACGACAGACTTGCGCAGGTAGCCGTGGGTGTAGCCTCTGCGGACGCCCTCGTTGATGGCGTCTTCGATCAGATCCCCCTCGACGTGCAGATCCTGTCCCATATCGACGAAGATGACGGTCATACCCGTATCTTGACACATTGGGGCACGCTCACTGCGCGCTATGTGGACGTTTTCGATGATAGTACTAAGTACATTTCGTGCTAGAGGCGAGCGGTCTCGCTCTGCGCCCTGCTGCATAGCAGCCTCGATGTCGGGCGATAGATTGACACAAGCCTCTATGCAAAGTTTCTCCACCAAGTCTGTGATGGCTGTAGAGGATATTGTACGCATATATTAAGTGTGTAAGTAAACTGTCTTGTTAAGTAATTATGGACGAATGAGCTTGCAGCTGTACCGCTCACCAGATCCGCTGAGATGTACGATGTAGACACCAGACTGTAGCGCATAGTCGGCAAGGGATAGCGACGAGCGAGTGCCTGTCAGCGGAAGCGACAAGATGCGCTGCCCAGCAGCACTGTATAGCTCTACCTCTGCTGAGGCATCCCCAGCGAACCATGAGTCTGGTAGTAGGAGGTAGAGACGCTCCCCGACGAGCATCACACGCGGCTCGTCTGCAGTCTCTAGGGCAGATGTGCCACCCGCCTTGAGCTTACCCAAGACGATGGGGTCTATCCAGTAGTGACCTAGGTAAGGAGTCCCCCCAGCCTTTGCTGGCTCCCAGTTAGAGCCGACTAGGTGCCACGCATAGGGAGTGGCGTGTGGCTGTGCTTTGCTCATGAGCAGTGGCGCTGATAGGGACTTGCCCTCACTCCCCTCTAGTGCTATGTAGTAAGAGCCTGCGGGGAGTGTCAGTGGTGTGTCTTCTTTTGCAGGGAAGAAGGCTTGGAAGGCATCCGAGAGTATGCGTGCCTGTGGACTTTGTCCCGCATCATTGAGTAGTAGATATGCGGGTCTCGGTAGCGTCTGCTCGTAGAGCTTCTTGCCAGGCTTGCCCCCCTCATCGCCATAGATAGCGAGGGTCACGGGCGTCCACTTTTGCATAGCTCCTAGGACCAGTACGGAGCCTAGGTACTGCACGGAAGTGTCTATGTCGTAGCGCACAGCGATGCCCTCGACAGCTGCATCGAGGGTGCTAATGGCTACACTATCACGCATCAGATTGTAGAGCTGATGCGAGAGACGTACGGAGGGCATCGTGGCAAAAGGATCTAGCCCCTCCAAGGTGGTCTGATCACTCGTCGGTGCGAGGTGAGGCTTCAGGCATGCTTCATCAGCGTAACCCGTGAAGACTTCGCTCAGAGCGTAGTAATAGTCGTTGTAGGGCGTGTCACAATAAGAGCTGCCACCAGTGAGCGCCCCGATGAGGTGATGGTTCTTGTCAAAAAGCCCTGACCCCGATGAGCCTCCTGCTGTCGTCCCGACGTCCCACCTCTTAATGTGTAGGTGCGAATTGATCCATTGGACTGGCACCGAGACCATATCGTAGCTCTCTATGGGGGGCTTTTCGTCAGCTCTATTGTAGCGTCGCACGGAGGCTTGCGGATGGTGAATGCCGATGACTGGTGCGGGGAAGTCGCGCTCAGCATTCCACCCCGCTAGGTAGGGTCGGTAGCTCTGAGGGATAGGGCACTGCCCCTGTGGTACATCTGGTCTAACGCCTGTGATGCGGAGCAGACACATGTCGTGCTCCTCATTATAAGCGACCAGCTCGGCACCAGCTAGCGTTTGCTCCTCGATGCCATTGATGAGCGGATCGCCCGTGGGACTAAAGTAGTTGAAGTAAAAGACCGACTGCTCTGCACTCTGACGTACATAGTCGAGGTCTCTGCAATTATAGCTATTGTTGAGACAGTGGGCTGCTGTCAAGACGAGCGGATCTCCATCTAGGCGACTATTGTTGATCAGCGTACCTGACGAGAAGAAGCGCCCTCGCACGACTAGCAGGAGTTCGCTACGAGCGATGCGCTCCACCTCGGGGTGCCGCACCGTAGCCTCGGCGCAGTCAAGCCCCTTGACGACAAACCAGGGAGAGCCGGGGCCTTTATGCCCTCCAACTGTAGGCGGTAGCTCCTCCCCTACGGCTGTGAGCAGTGCGGTCGTAATGGACGACAGTCGCCACGGGAGATCACTGCGCTTACCACTGGCGGGATAGTAGTAGACTATGAGTCGCTCGCCATACAGTGGAGCAGTGGTAAGGCTATGAGACGAGACATTGTTTGTCTCGGTAAAAGCGCCTCGCACCTCACCCTCCTCATTTGCAATGACAAGCATATCGCCGTGGCTCAGCTGGTACTGATCAAAGTAGAGCGTATTCCAGCCAGCCTCCTCAAGCTGCAAGATCCCCTGCCAAGCACGCTCGCCCGAAGCGGTCGTGATCCAGTCGCCCCACAGCTGGCTCTCGGGCAGCTGACGATACTCTATCGCAGGTAGCTCGAGGAGTCGCAGGCTCGATGAAGCCGGCTCCTCCTGCTGTCGTAGTGTGCTAGCAGGCTCCGTGCGAGAGGTAGCTTGTAGCTGGTAAGCCCCTGAGGCGTGACGTAGCGTAGTATGGCGCTCCCCCAGGTCCGTCACGATGGTCGTGGGGAGAGGCGTCGAGAGCTGCGCCATCGCAGGCAGAGCCACTAGGAGCGCAACGAGAGAGAGAGATGCGCACCTGCCGTAAGAGAGCAGCCTAGCGCAGGAAGGAGTCTTAAACCAACGCAAAGCTACCGTCACGAGAGCCGTATCGAGTCTATTCATAGGGATAGTCCGAAAGATATTCTCTCAAAGGTACGAATAAACTCGAACAGCAGAAAAACCGCTCCCCACACTTCTTACGCAGAGTTTTTCACCATACAGCGCCGAATCCTATTCACTTATACCTAGCTTCACGAGAGGGATTATGAAATGATTGCTGGTCACGGCCCGTGGCGTTTGAATTATGGAGACGGTGTCCTACAGCTAGACTGACCAACCCTATGAATACAAAAAGAGAGAGGAAGCATCTATACAGACCTACCCTCTCTCTTTGTATTGATGAGGAGACTAGTGACGATACATTAGTCTCGTATAGTGACTATCTCATCGCCGCATTACGCTTCCTTGCCGAGGAGTATCTCGAGGCACTTGGCAGCTGAGTAGGCGACAGGTGTACCTGGGCCAAAGATAGCTGCGACACCTGCCTTGTAGAGGAAGTCGTAGTCCTGAGCTGGGATGACACCACCAGCGGTGACGATGATGTCGGGACGTCCGAGCTTGCGTAGCTCCTCGATGACCTGTGGGATGAGCGTCTTGTGCCCTGCGGCCAGTGAGCTGACGCCAAGGATATTGACGTCGTTCTCGACAGCCTGACGAGCACTCTCCTCAGGGGTCTGAAAGAGAGGACCCATATCGACATCAAAGCCGCAGTCGGCATAGCCAGTAGCTACTACCTTGGCACCACGGTCGTGACCGTCTTGTCCCATCTTGGCAATCATAATACGAGGCTGACGCCCCTCACGCTGTGCAAATTCCTCGGCAAGCTGCTTGGCATACTCCAGCTGCTTGTCCTGTCCTGACTCTTTTGAATACACGCCACTGATCGTTCTAATTACTGCACTATATCGTCCGACGACCGCCTCGCAAGCGTCGGATATTTCGCCTAGCGAGGCACGCAGACCTGCTGCCTTGACCGCTAGCTCGAGGAGGTTGCCCTGCTTGGTACGTACGCACTCGGTGATCTCCTTGAGAGCAGCCTGTACAGCCTGCTCGTCGCGATGAGCGCGTAGGTCCTCTAGACGAGCCACCTGGCTCTGACGTACGGAGGTATTGTCGATCTCTAGGATCTCGATCGGATCCTCGTGATCTAGGCGGTACTTATTGATACCAATGATCACCTGCTGGTTCGAGTCGATACGAGCCTGCGTACGTGCAGCTGCCTCCTCGATACGCATCTTGGGAAGGCCTGTCTCGATAGCCTTGGCCATACCACCGATCTTCTCGACCTCTTGGATATGCTCCCAAGCTCTGTGAGCGATCTCGTCCGTGAGGGTCTCTATATAATAAGAGCCACCCCATGGATCGATAGAGCGACAGACCTGCGTCTCCTTCTGGATATAGATCTGCGTATTACGAGCGATACGTGCTGAGAAGTCGGTCGGCAAGGCGATCGCCTCATCGAGTGCATTGGTGTGTAGCGACTGCGTGTGACCGAGGGCTGCTGCCATAGCTTCGATACAGGTACGCCCTACGTTGTTGTAGGGATCCTGCTCGGTGAGTGACCAACCAGAGGTCTGGCAGTGCGTACGGAGCATGAGCGACTTAGGATTTTCAGCGCCAAAGCTCTTGACCACCTTAGCCCAGAGCATACGTGCAGCACGCATCTTGGCGATCTCCATAAAGTGGTTGACGCCGATACCCCAGAAGAAGGAGAGACGTGGCGCAAACTTATCCACAGGGATGCCTGCGTTGATACCAGCACGAAGGTACTCGATACCGTCGGCGATGGTAAAGGCGATCTCGATGTCGGCCGTAGCACCAGCCTCCTGCATATGGTAGCCGGAGATGGAGATGGAGTTGAACTTAGGCATCTTCTGCGAGGTGTACTCAAAGATGTCAGCGATGATCTTCATCGAGAATTCAGGCGGATAGATGTAGGTGTTGCGCACCATAAACTCCTTGAGGATATCGTTCTGAATGGTGCCAGCCATCTCCTCGAGCTTAGCGCCCTGCTCTAGTCCTGCATTGATGTAGAAAGCGAGGATCGGCAGTACGGCTCCATTCATCGTCATGGAGACAGACATCTTGGCTAGGGGGATACCGTCGAAGAGTACCTTCATATCCTCCAGCGAGCAGATAGAGACACCCGCCTTACCCACATCGCCCACGACACGTGGGTGGTCAGCATCGTAACCACGGTGTGTCGGGAGGTCGAAAGCGACTGATAGACCCTTCTGACCACTCGCTAGGTTACGACGGTAGAAGGCGTTACTCTCCTCAGCCGTTGAGAAGCCAGCGTACTGACGTATCGTCCACGGACGGAACGGGTACATCAAGCTATACGGACCACGGAGGAAGGGGGGCAGACCTGACACGTAGTCGAGGTGCTCTAGCTCCTCTATATCGTCAGCCGTGTAGACTGGCTTGACTTTGATCTGCTCTGGCGTAGTCCAGTTCGCCTCTAGAGCATGCTCCTTGCCCCACTTAGCGGCATCGGTGCGTCCAAACTGAGAGTGACTCAGGTCAATCTCTTTATATAATGGCTTTGTCATTTGTGTGTGTTTCTTAGAGGGTTACTACGCTAGTCCAAAGAGCTCGTTGAAGTGCTGCAGAGTCTCCAACACGTTACTACGGACATGGATAAAGTGCTCGATGCCGAGAGCCTGCAGCTGCTCCGTGCAGGCGGGATTGCCCGCTACGACAAACTGCGCTCTGCCGTCGAGTAGACGATACGCCTCAGGAGCGTAAGTCTCATACTCATCGTCACTAGAGCAGAGCACCACGATGTCTGCCTTAGCAGCGGCAGCTGCGTCGATACCCTCTTGGACTGTCTCAAAGCCGAGGTTGTCGATGAGCTTGTAGCCAGCACAGCCGAAGAAGTTGCCCGAGAACTGTGAGCGAGCGAGTCTCATCGCTAGATTGCCGATCGTCAGCATGAAGACGACAGGCTGCTTGCCACGCTCTGTCGTCAAGCGTAGCTCCTCAAACTGATTAGCGCCACGGTCGAAGTTGAGGGGCTGTAGTCCCTCCTGCTGCTTTTCTCCAGCAGAGCAACCGCACCCCGTCGTGATGACTGCGGGTGTCGCGAGCTTTTCGTGAGCTGTCTCTGTGAAGTTCGGGAACTCGTTGGTACCCAGTAGGGTCTCCTTGCGCTTGGCAACCGCTGTATGACGCTCTGTATTGGTCTCCTGGAGGTCACGCTGTAGTACTCCCGTGGTGACAAAGCTTTCGAAGCCACCCTCGCTAGCGCTGATCTCACCAAAGAGCTGCCAAGCTTGCTCGGCAATCACATTGGTCAGCGTCTCTATGTAGTACGAACCAGCAGCGGGGTCGACAACCTTGTCGAAGTGACTCTCCTCGCTCAGGAGGAGCTGCTGATTGCGTGCGATACGCTCGGAGAAGTCGGTACTCTCCTCGTAAGCAATGTTGAAGGGTAGGACCGTGATCGAGTCGACACCGCCCAGCGCTGCTGACATCGTCTCCGTCTGCGAGCGGAGCAGGTTGACATAGGCGTCATAGATGGTCATATTCCACTGCGAGGTGGTAGCGTGCTGGCAAATCTTAGCGGCATCGCCCTTGTACTGGTCACCATGTGCACCGATGATCTCGGCCCATAGCCAGCGTGCAGCACGGAACTTGGCCATCTCCATAAAGTAGCTCGAGCTGATGCCGAAGTGGAACTTGATCCTCCGAGCGATCTCCTCGACATCGTGACCACGAGCCACCATCTGGTCTAGCACCTCCGCACCCCAAGCGAGTGCATAGGCGAGCTCCTTGACGATGCCCGCACCAGCGTTGCTCAGCATCGAGGCCTCTACGATATAAAGGCGCATCTGTGGGATAGGCTTGGCAATGTTGTAGAGCTGCTCTAGCGTGTCGTAGCGCTTGTCATCGACGACACCCTTCATAAGCTCTCGCTTGAAGGGATTGTACTCGATAGCACCTCTTACGGCAGCTCCGTCGATCTGATGCTGCTGCACGTAGGCGACAAAGAGCTCTGCCAGCTTGACAGTACAAGATACACAGGTCGAGAGATTGATCTCTACAGCCGTCAGATCTATTCCCTTGAAGAGTGTCTCTAGGGTTTCGGCAGAGAGAGTCTCCTTAGCGATGTGGAACCCCAAGGAGGTGACTCCCTTGTTGAGTATATCTAGCGCCTTAGCGTTTGCCTCGGCGGGATCCTTAACCTTAATGTCTTGGCGTACGAGCCACTCATTGTTTAGCTTCGTCGATCGCACGTAGGGGTATTCACCAGGTAGTGCTAGACGTGAGGCATATTGAGCGATGTCTTCGCGTCTGTACATAGGCTGTAGGTTAAAGCCTTCAGGCGTACGCCATACGAGCCGCTTGTCAAAGGAGGCACCCTTGAGATCGACTGTGACTTTCTCCAGCCACTGCTCTTTGCTTACGGGGGGGAAGTCCCCAAAGAGCCGTTCTCTTTTATTTGCCATATCGTATATGTGTGTGTTGTGTGAATTGATTACGCAAAGGTGCAACAATGAGGACTCTCTCCTATCGAATAGGAGCTAGTCGACTATGTTGCTACCCGCAAAGATAACTATTTCTATTCAATAGAGCGTTACCAACGCTGTTATCATCACGACAATAGTGCCAAAGACTAGAGACCTTCGAAGCTCTTACGACGCAGGACGAAGTCGCGTCCGAGGTACTTCTCACGCACGAGAGCGTTCTCAGCGAGCTGCTCCGCCGTACCCTGAAAGAGCACCTTGCCCTCGAAGAGCAGATAGGCTCGATCGGTGATGCTGAGCGTCTCATTGACATTGTGGTCGGTGATCAGGATGCCGATGTTGCGCTGCTTGAGCTTGGCAACGATAGACTGTATATCCTGCACAGCGATCGGGTCGACACCTGCGAAGGGCTCGTCGAGCATGATAAACTTAGGATCGATGGCAAGACAACGAGCTATCTCGACACGCCTACGCTCACCTCCCGAGAGTCTGTTACCCTGGTTGGTGCGTACCTTATGAAGACCAAACTCATCGAGCAGTGTCTCCAATCTTTCCCGTTGCTGGTCTGGTGTGAGCGGGGTCATCTCTAGCACCGCCTTGATATTGTCCTCTACCGAGAGCTTTCTAAAGACCGACGCCTCCTGCGCTAGATAGCCGATCCCAAGGCGAGCGCGCTGATAGACTGGGAGCTTCGTGATGTCCTGCTCATTGAGGAATATCTTGCCCCCATTAGGAACGACCAGTCCCACCGTCATATAGAAAGTGGTCGTCTTGCCCGCACCATTAGGACCTAGTAGTCCGACGATCTCCCCTTGGCGTAGCTCGATAGAGACATCGTTGACCACGGTACGACTACGGTAACGCTTCACCAGATGCTCCGTACGCAAGAGCCCCGTCTCACCTTTGTGGCGATCAGGAGAGAGTGCCTCAGTGGTATCTATAGTGTCTGCCATAAGCTATACAAAGAGTAAGATGAGTAGCTGTGCGGAGATGATACGGACGAACATACCGAGCGGGTAAACCGTGGCATAGGCGACCGTGTGCTTGCTCCCTTTGAGTCTGTCGCCGACCACCTCCAGAGCCATCGGGTTCGCCATACTACCACACACCACCCCGCACATAGTAGCGTAGTCCCCCCGCTTGCGACGTAGCATATACCAGCCGACCAGTAGGATAGGTAGCACCGTCAGCAAGGCGCCATAGCCGAGCCACACCAACCCTTGAGTACTAAAGAGAATATCAAAGAAGCCAGCGCCCGACGAGAGCCCCAGACAGCCCAGGTAGAGGATCAGTCCCAGCTGTCGTACCAGTAGACTGGCACTATTGGTGATGTAAGTAGTCACATGCATACGAGGGCCGAAAGCTCCCATGAGGATACCGATGATGATACCGCCACCAGCCAGCCCAAGCCGAATAGGCATACTCACGCCAGGGATATAGAAAGGTATCATACCGACGAAAACGCTGATGAAGAGACCGATGAAAAGCCCCAGCAGGTTGGGAGCATCCAAGTCCTTGATCTCGTTGCCGATCTTTGCAGCGACCGCATCGGTAGCATCTTTGGTCCCCACCACGGTCATACGGTCTCCCAGCTGCAGGTGCAAGTCGGGCGAGGTGAGGAGCTCGATACCCGCACGATCGATGCGCGTCACATTGACTCCGTAGTCATTGCGTAGGTGCAAGGCGCTGAGGCGCACGCCGTTGTACTCCTTGCGTGTGAGGACGAGTCGCCTCGATACGAGACTCTGGTCCACATTATCCCAGTCAATGTCGGAGCGGTTCCAGTCCTTTGCCACCTTCTTACCAAAGAATAGCTCCAGCCTAGGCACCTCCCGCTCGTCCGAAACGATCAGCAGGCGATCACCCTCTTGTAATTCTGTCGAGGATTCGGGAGACAGAGCCTTGCCGTCACGCCATATACGACTGATCACAAAGGGTGTCTCAGCAACCCGTGAGACCTCCGAGATGGTTTTGCCGACCACCCCCATATTTTTTACTTCGTACTCGCTAAAGAAGGCAGCGCGCTCCTCCTCGTCAGACTGCCCCTTGTCACGTTTCTTTGCTAAGGGAGCTAGCACGTAGAGCGCTAGTATGACCCCCACCACACCAAAGGGGTAGGTGATCGCACATGCCAGTGCCATCTCCGCCAGCATGCTCTGCCCCTCGGCACCGACGCTCGGCAAGCTACTCTGCGCTGCAGCTAGTGCTGGTGTATTGGTCGTAGCACCCGATAGGATGCCGACCCACTGGCTGATGGGTAGCTCAGAGACGAAGAAGAGACCCACGACGAGCGCCAGGTCGACCACCACGATGAGGAGCGAGTCGAGATTGTCCCGTATGCCACCCTTCTTGAGTGAGGGAAAGAAAGCAGGACCCACCTGAAGACCCAGCGCATAGATAAAGAGGATCAACCCAAAGTTCATCCCAAAGTCTAGCGTCCTCGCCTCTAGCGTGATACCCCAGTAGGAGAGTAGGATGCCGACGAAGAAGACGAAGGTCACCCCCAGTGAAATACGAGCTATACGGATACGAGCCAAGAGCAACCCCACTAGAGAGACCAGTGAGATCACAATAATCGATTGAGGCACCGACGGTATGACGAAGAGTTCGTTGAGAAAAGCTCGCAGACTATCCATACGTGTAGTTAGAAGTAGAAGGTCAGCCCCCACTTAGGGGAGCCAAACAGATGGGAGTGCACATCGCTCTGACGAGACACTCCAATAGTTACGCAAAGGTACACAGAATCAGATAAACAGCGCACACGACTAACTTTCCGTAGATTCAACTATCAAATGCAACTGAATTGGTTTCGTCGAGCTTTTGATAAAAAAGCTGCCCAGGAGTTAGGAAGTTTAGTTTCTTTCGAGGTCTGTTATTAAGGAGCTTTTGTACTCTTCGGACCTCCTCTGTGGAGTAGTTGTTGAAAGCGACTTTCTTCTTAATGTATTGTCTTATGAGCTTGTTGGTGTTTTCTATGCAGCCCTTTTCCCAAGAGCAGTATGGGTGTGCGAAGTAGATGTCTACGTTGAGAGCTTTGGCAATCTCTTTGTGTAGAGCGAATTCAGAGCCATTGTCTGTGGTTATGGTTAACACGGCGTTGTGTTTCCTGTATGGAGCTAGCATCAAGTAGACGGCATTTGCTACGTCTTCTGCTTTTTTACCATTGGGCAGTTTCCGAATCAGAGTCATTAGCGTATTTCTCTCTACAAGGGTAACCATTGCTCCTTGGTTGTTTGACCCCACGATCAGGTCAAGCTCCCAGTCACCGAAGCGATCGCCATTGGCTTCTTTAGGTCTGTCATCTATGAAGGTCCTGTCTTTGATAGGTCCGGCGTTCTTTCCGACAGAGCGTTTCCGATGCTTCAGGCTGTGGCGACAGTGTTTGTAAAGAGAGCCGTCGCACTCTTTATCTTCGCGGATAAACTGGTATATACGTTCGACTGAGACCATTGGGATAGCCTTATTCTTGCAGTGTCCTACGATTTGCTCTGGAGACCACTGATGCTTGGTAAGAAAGAGTTTTATAATTC